>NC_015574.1:1245000-1610000 GCF_000214725.1 Methanobacterium paludis
TCTCCATATTTGTTGTTAAGTTTATTTACAATAGGATTACTCAACAAAATCATTAAAGTCAGTCCAACGAAGAATAAGCTACCATTTACCCCAATTTGTTGTCCATACACAACTACAAATGCCATGACAAAACCTAACGTCATCATCAGTAAGGTAGCTAATAATGATGGAAATAAAGCATTTTTTTCAAACATATCTTTTAAGTTAAATTTTTTTTCGATTACTGCTTGAGGTTTTTCAAATTTAGGATATTTTATTAATTTTGCCATTACAATACAAATTACCATTAAAAATGTAACTAATAGGGCTGTTGGAGTAAAACCAAACTTTAACATGACAAAAGACCCTATGATAGGACCCGCTGCCATTGTCATGCTTTGGGCAAAAACAAAGTATCTCCAACCATACACTAACAATTCTTTAGGAACTACATCAACTGTTAATGCAGAGTTTGCAGTTGAAGTGATACCCCAAACGAAACCATGACCAAAACGAACAACCAATAATAGAATAATAGCCAAAGGTAAACAGAAGAATGCTGTAACAATGGTTATTGAAATCAGACCTAATATATAAACTCGTTCTCTTCCATAGTTATCAAGTAAATGACCAGCTACAGGTCTTGATATTAAAGCGGCTACAGCAAACAAACTAACTATCAGCCCCATTTCAGTCGAATTTCCCCCAATATTTTTTACATAAAGCGGTAGCGTGACCACAAGGACACTATACCCAATATACATAAAAAAAGTTAATAATAATATGAAAAGAAAATTTCTTGACCACAATTTATTTTCCACTTAGGTCTCCTCTCTGATTATTTCTTCAATATTATCGAGAAACTTTTTAAACATGTTGTTAAGATGTATGATCTCATCTTCTGAGATTCCATTCCTTATCCTAGTTCGAATTTCCTCTTCTACGGGAAGAATTTGCTGGACAATTGTTTTACCTTTATTAGTCTCAACTAAAACTATTGAACGCCTGTCTTCATCATTTACATGTCTTTCTATCAAGTTTTTTTGTTCTAATTGATCTAAAATCCTTGTTAAAGTTGATTTACCTTTGTTGGTTAGGTCTGCAATTACTTTTTGAGTTGAAAAATCAGTATTTGTGATAGTTCTTAAAACAAACCACTGTTCATGAGTTATATCAAATTTTTTAAGTTTTAAAGACATAATTAAAGCATTTTTTCTTCTTATCTCCGTAGTTAACGAAAATAAATCTGCTAAGCTCGTTTGATCCATACTCTTTTCCTTCTTTTAGTTGTCATGCGAACAATACGTATAGCAACAAATATAATTTCATACTATTTAAAGTTTTTACGATTTCAAAAGGAGAAATGAAATAATAAAAAACACGAAAACCAAAAAAAAGTGGATAGAATAAAATACCTTAAAAAGGTGCTAAATTGATAAAAAATCTTTACATTGTTTGATAGAGTTTTTGAGATGATGTGTTAAATCGTATGATAAAGACTAGAACCTATGGTTACATATGCAACCTTTCGAAAAAGAAGAAATGAATACTGTATCAAAACAGTTATTTCCAAACATAAATCAAGGATTAAATTGAAAAATAGTATATTAAAGTATAGTGTCACGTTTATCTTCCTAACATTGGAGTAATGCAGATATTTTTGTCATTTTCACATCTACAGACATATCTACATCTGACATAATGTTTTTAAAATCCCGATATACTCTATACTCCATATGTACTAGTTTTGAATGTTTATCATGTAATTTACCATAGTTTTAGTTAAAGTATACCCTAGTCTATATTTATTTGACATATTTTATCCTTGTTTAAAGGGTAAAATTTTGCTTTAAACTATTAACCAGATTATTCTTACTAACTCATTTATTCTCAACCATGTTTATGGCTTCCATTAACTCTTTTTGTTCCAATTCTATGTTTTCCTTATTTTCTTCAGGCAACATCTCAATTAGGTCATCATAGATGTTTACAGCATCTTTTGCAAAGTTTATTATAATTTTTTCAGCCGTTTGTTTATCCATTTTAATTACCTTTCCATTTTTTTTGTATTCCTAATAAACTACCTGATTACCTATTGAAAAAAACTTCAGTTAAACTATTTCCATCTTTTTGAAGTTTATATCCACATAAAACACAGATCAAATTTACCCCTTATTTAAGTTTTTCATAAGGTTCAAATGTTTTTGGGTTATTTAACCCATCTTTACTGGATTCTATGATATTGATTGAGGATTCTAATTCTTCATTTCGCATTTGTTGATCAATTTTTAAACGATGAAATATGAATCCTATAACAGATACTATCGCTAGAAAAATCAGTAGATAAAAGGTTGAAATTAATATGTACTGTTCAAATGTCATAGTTTCCAGTGTGAGAAAAGATAATAATAGGGATGCTATAAATGCGAAAGAGAAAAAAGTGGAAATAAACAGTAATAATCTTTTGTCTTTGTCTTTTTCCATAAATGCAGAATATGCTGTTATGGATAAAGCAGATCCTGTTACACTAACAACCATTAAAGTAGGTATTAAAGCATTGACATCCATCTTTTTTAGACACCTCTTTAATTTTTCAGTTTATATAACATTGCTGGTTCAATGTGCTTTTTTTAGAAGTAGGTTCAGCATATTGTAACAGTTTTAGAAATGCTTGTTCATAAAATTGTATTAATTCAAGCTGAGCATTTTTAATTCCAGTTGCGCCACGTTTTTCATTGTGTCTGTGGATCTTTTCAATGAATAAATGCTTTTTATTGAAAATCATGTAGTGTTTTGTAGGTCTTACTGGGAGAATTAAATATTTTAGGAACTTGTGACTGGTAAGAATTGTGTGGATTTCATTTTTATCTTCACAAAATATTTTAGGACCACTTATAATTGTTATTGATTCAAAATTGTGATTAATTGCGTGTTTAATGATCTCTTGTGCACCTTCATCAAATTCTCCTACAACAGCTTTGAGTTCTAATTTTTCAGTGATTTTTCCTCTGTCCTTCAGGTTTTTAAGATCCTCGATTACGCTATATCTCCATGTTTTTCTTTTATATCTGTCTTTACTGTGAAAAAGAACAATTTCATCCCCATAATTCCTACTAGAATGAGGATTATACTTATACAAATGTTTTATCAGACAAATAGCTATGACTGTCGCGAATATGCTGAGTAGTGTTAAAATTTCAAGATTAAATTGAATTTAAGCTACCTCCTCAAAATTATGGTAAATACTCTACTTAAAGTTGATTTTATGAATTTTAAGGGAAATAATCAAAAATTGTCAATTAAAAAAACCAACATATGCAATATGATCAATAAACTATTTACTTATTTCTTTTTTGTTTAATAAAAAAGAAAAATATAACAAAAATGTTCATATATTTGGTGATTTTAATATACAAAAATTAAAAATAAAAATTTGAAGAATTTTAGAATTTAGGGATTCATTAAAAATGATGTTCAGTAAAAAAAGGATAATACTCTTTGAAAAAATGATTTAAAAAAAGCTTTTCCTTTTTTATATTGTTTGATAGTCATGTGATATGTTTCACAAAAAATTTATAAAAAAATAAATAGATGTGACAGTAGAAAAGCACTATTCTTTAAATAAAAGGTTATTTGAACTTATTTATAAATTCTCCTTGAATAAAAAATCGGATAATGAATTTAAGTTTTAAAATAGCTTTTATATTGTCTAAAAACTTATTTATGTTTTAAAATATTGGTGTAATGATGCTTGTGTTTTCTCCATAAGTTGAGGCATTAAAGAATTAAATTATAAGGGGTGAATTTAACTGTCTGGTGAAAATATTTTGATAGTTGAAGATGAGATGATCTCAGCAATGAGTACTAAACAGGGTTTGATAAATCTGGATTATAACGTTATAGGTATAGCAAATACTGGTAAAAAAGCAATTAAGTCCGCTAATGAACTGAAACCTGATCTAATCATGATGGACATAACCCTAAAAGGAGAAATGGACGGTATAGAAACTGCAAAACAAATAAATAAAAATTTAGATATTCCAATCATTTATATGACAGGATATTCAGGCGATGATGGTTAAATCATATGATAAAGACTAAAACCTATGGTCACATATGCAAACCTTTCGAAAAAGAAGAAATAGATACAGCTATCAAAACAGTTATTTTCAAACAAATCAAAGATTGAAACTATTTAATTTATACCAGATCCTGGCGAAAGAACTGGATGTTACCAAATTAATTCAACGTAGATTTTCAGTCATTTTGAACCCTTTCATTGGGCTGTTTATAGATCAAATATGCTGCACCATAACGTCCATTAGAAATTTTTTCATGATGTAAAATAACTTCTCCTCTTCCATTTTTAGAAAAATCAAGTTGGATTTTAGTCAACGTTTCAAGATCTGCAATTATTTCATATTTGTTTACCCCTAAATGCTTAAACCGATGAATATTGGGGTAATTCACTTTTAATTCTTCATATATTTCATATAACCCCATAACATGATTACACATTACACTTATTATTTCACCTTTTTTAATATTTCTCTGAGCTACCAGTTTGCCATTCTCATCTTTAATTGTATTATACTCCATTTTACCACCTATAATCTTATTTATCTTTCCTCATCTAAAAAACCTACTGTTCCATCCTTATAAAAAAATATGAGGCTTGTAAATATATTGTAGTGGTGTTCTCTCAAGCTATATGCTACTACTTAAAATATCAACCTTCATCACTGATCTCAGATAAGTTAAAGGTTTAGAAGCGTTAATATCCCTTTAATTTATATTTTATTTTAGCATATTCCTTTATTCTTTTTATTAAATAAATATAAAAATTTTTAATAGTAAATATCAGCATAAATACAAGATTTTAATAGTAACTACCAACATATAGTGTTATAGGTGAAATGGACTTCAATTATAAAATTGAATTGGATATAATTTGTTGGGGAGTGGAAAAGATGAAAATATCAGATGAATTGATTGGTAAAGATGTTATAGACAAATCTGGAGACCAAGTGGGGTTAGTGAAAGATGTAGAATGGGATTTTGAAGCCAATGCAGTAAAATCTATTATTTTAAAAGAAGCGGGGATATCAGCAAAAATTGGTTTGGGCAATAAAAAAATAGTGCCTTATGAAATGATTGATGTTATTGGTGATAAAGTTCTAATTAAAGGCTGATTTTTTAAGATTAAATGAACATTTGCTGAAAATTTAATTTATTATACTTTTTATCAAAAATAAAAGAATTTGGAGATGGTAGAATGATAGATAAAAAAGAAATGAAACAGAAAATGGATGATGTAAAATCAAGTGCTTCTGAAAAAAAAGAGGATGTTAATGATAGAATAAACGAAATAAAAGAAGATACCAATGATAAAACGGATGATATCCAAGAAGAAGTTGGAAAAAGGAGAGCACATGCAGAAAAATTGGTGAATGATATAAAGAACACTATTAAAGTCAAGCAAGTAGAAGTTGGAAAAACTCTATCCGATTACACAACATCCCCCCAAAAACCACCAGCAGACATTATTGAAACCAATGATAACATAATAATAAAAATAAACCTTCCAGGTGTGGCAAAAGAAGACATTGACATTGGAATTACAGATGAAAGTATAGATATTCTAGCAAAGTTTGAAGATGAAATTGAAGGTGAAGACATTAATTACATCCAAAAAGAGAGGAGTTATGGTGAAACAAAGAGAACACTAAAACTTTCTTCAGAAATAAAAGTTAAAGAAGCATCAGCTAAATTCAAAAACTCTGTTTTAACCATTAAACTACCTAGAATAAAAAAAGAAATACATAAACTTGATATTAATTAAACCAATTTTTTTTAAATGGAGATGATTTTTACGGAAAATATTGGAACTGTTTTATTTTTTAGTTTTATTTTTTAAATACCTAAATTAACTGAAGTAAATTTTCTTTTTAGCTAATTGAAATCTTTAAAAATTATTTATTCTACCAGATCCTGGCGAAAAAGCTGGACGTTACCACATTTATTACAAATTAGAACCATCCAATTATTTGTTGTTATTGTGCGTAAACCTAATTTTCGTACTTTTTCACACATTCCAGGGTCAGTACCAGGCTTGGCATATAATTCATAGACTCCTTCTTAACAAAATAAACATCTCTTTTCCACATTTAACACTTCCAACTTATTAAAACATGAATATGTCTTAATAATGCATGAATAGTTAGGTTTATTTAAAGGTGTTGATTATATGTTATTTTAAATTTTAGAAAGTTTTGCTTTCTGATTTGGTGGTATTCTCAGACTTGGTATTTAAATAGGTCCCAGTTAACTCCATAATTATATCAAACTAACAGGGGTATAAACTAAAGCAAGATATTTCAGGTAAAAAAATAGGGATAGTATTCTTTTGAAAAAGTTGATTTAAAAAAAGTATAAAAAAATAAGTTCTAAACTATAATTCGTTTTTAAAAATCTCAGGTAAATTCTAATTTGGAGTTTTGGTTATCTATGTTGTTTTGCAAGTTCTGCAAGAATAATTTCTTTATTTTCTTTTGCTTCAGGATAATCAGGTTTTATCTCTAAAACTTTATCATAGCATTCAATAGCTTCTTGACTTTTTTCAAGTTTTTCCAGATTTAAACCTTTAATATACCATACTAATGGAAATTCTGGATTAGTTTCTAAGATTTTATCACAACATTTAATTGATTCTTGATTTTCTCCAAGTTTCTCTAGAATTAAACTTTTATAACCCATTAAAATTGAATTGTTTGGGTCTTTTTTTAGGGATTTATCGCAATATTTCAATGCATCTTGATAACATTCCTTTGCTTCCTGATGTTTTCCAAGTTTTTCTAGACTAGAACCTTTAATAGTTAATAGTTCTGTATTTCTTGGATTTAATTCCAAAGCTTTATCAAAGCATTCAATTGCTTCTTGATATTCCCCCGCTTTACACATAATTGAACCTATACCAATTAACATCTTGACTTTTTTTGGGTTTAATTTCAAGATTTTATCACAATATTGGATTGCTTCATCATATCTTTTAAGCTCGGTAAGTTCTACACTTTTACCATACAACGCTCTAACAAATTTGGGGTCTGCTCTTAATGCTTTATCATGACATTTTAATGCCTCTTGATTTTGCCCAAGATTTCCGAAGGCCATTCCCTTATTGTACCAAATCATCATATCGTACCCTGCATCACTGTAATGTTTTGCTTCTAAAGCTTTATCATAAGCTTCTATTGCTTCCAGATATTTTCCTTGTTTTAACAGTTTATCTTCTTTATAACAATTCTTTACTCTACCAAAAAATCCCATCGTTTTAACCCCATTGATAGTTAAATATTTATTAACTCAATATATTATCTTCATATTACAAATATATGTTAATATAGTATTGTAATGTTAGATAAACTAAACAAAAATATTTAGAATTTCAACATGTTAAAAAAATCAATGTAGCCAATACTGGTAAAAAAGCAGTTAAATTTGCTAATGAACTGAAACCTGATCTAATCATGATGGACATAACCCTAAAAAAGGAGAAATGGACGGTATAGAAACTGCAAAACAAATAAATAAAAATTTAGATATTCCAATCATTTATATGACAGGATATTCCAGCGATGATGTGTTAAATCATATGACAAAGACTAAAACCTATGGTCACTTACTCAAACCTTTCGAAAAAGAAGAATTGAATACTGCTATCAAAACAGCTATTTCCAAACATAAAACTGTCAATTAAATTGAAAAATAGAATATTAAAGTATGGTATCACGTTTATTTTCCCAATATTGGAGTAATGCAGATATTTTTGTCATTTTCACATCAACAGACATATCTATATCCGACATAATATTTTTAAGATCCTGATATACTTTATACTCCATATGTACTAATTTTGAATGTTTATCCTTTAAGTTACCATAATTTTTAGTTAAAGTTACCCTGTCCATTAATGCTACCTCATGCCAAAATAATGCAGCCATTTCCATCTTTGCAGATTCTTTTTTATCCATTTCAATCCCACTCCACAACTTCTTCACTTATAAGTTCATCTACATTTGTTTCAAATATTAAGTCTACCTCAACATTGTACGCTGTCATTTGTTGACGTCGCATCCGTAATTGTTCTCGAATTTCATGTTCAACTGTTTTGAAGTCATCTTTATTTTTTAAAACAACTGTGATTTGTGCCATCTTATTTCTTTCATCCCTAAAACCATAAGCTTCGCCTTTAACTTTTTTTGATTCCATATATTTCTTTATAGTCTTTACAGCTCGGTCAAAATCTGCAAAGATATTTCCAACTTTTCGTGCATCGAATTCTAACTCTGTATTCGTCGTACCTGCACCATTTAATGTACCATCTTGAATTTTATTTTTATCTTTTACCAAATTATCACCATTTCCATTATTATAGAATTCAAATGTAAGTTATTTATTTACATTATTTTTAAATTCTACCATTTTTTAGGTCAAACTAAAACAAAAAAAGATTTAGGAAATCTTAAATAACAAAAAAAATAAAATAAATGTGAGTTATTAACTCATACTTGGATATTGTGAATTCTTTGGCAGATATGCAAGCTAGGTAAAAAGGGGGAGGTAGACACCCTAACCCCTTTTTCCTATTCAAACTTTTAAATAAATTATTTATTCTTTTTAAGGATATAAATATCAAATTTTCAGCATTTTGTAAAAAATTAAATTGAAAAGGAGAATTAAAGAATCTTACAAGCAAATAATCGTTTTATTATTTTATTTTGATTTATTAATTGATTATTTGAACTTTATTTTTGTTAATCTCAAAGAAAACTTTATATATTATCTGTTATGATCTTTATTAGTTCTTAAAATAAAATTTGAAATAATATAACACAGTTATGTTGATTTGAATTGTTTCAAATGTATTCTAATTCAATATAAAGATATAATGAGGTGTTTAAAGTGTATGTTATTATCATGGGAGGAGGAAGAGTAGGTTTAAAACTCGCTTCATTATTATCTCAAGAAGGACACGATATTACCTTAATAGAAAAGGACCAAAAAATATGCGAAAAAGCTTCTTCCGACCTTGATGCCATGGTCATTTGCGGTAACGGCACAGATAGTAAGATCCTTGAAGAAGCCAACATAAACAATGCAGATGTATTTGTTGCTGCAACAGGGAACAATGAAGCTAACCTTATGGCATGCATATTGGTCAAGGAATACCAACCTAGTAAATTAATTGCCAGGATCAGCGACCCCCTACTTGAGAACATCTTCAAGAAGATAGGAGTTGATTTTGTTGTAAGTCCAGAGCTTACAGCTGCAAGCTACCTTGAAAAACTGATCTTAAGACCAAAGGTTGCGGATCTAATCATGCTAGGAACGGGAAATGCAGAACTACTTAATATACCAATTAAAAATTCTAAAGTTATAGGTAAAACTGTTGGTGAGCTAAGCCCTAATGATAATTATATTATATCCGCTATTTACAAGAACGAAAATAGTGATATAATCATTCCTCAGTCAGATATGGTTTTAGAAGAAGGTTTTAAGATTTTAATTTTGATAAAAAAAGAAGCTGTTAAAAAAGTTGTTAAGATTTTTTTATAGTATTGAATGAGGAAAGGGGGCTTTTAATTTGTATTCTATAAATAAATTAAAAAAGGATGAAGCATATTCTATACTTCATTACACAGGTTACACATGCATATTACTCGGGCTTTCAATGTTAATCCCTATTTTAGTGGCTTTAATATATCACGAATATCAATACATCATGCCTTTCATTTATTCTATAATTATAAGTGTTGTTTTTGGGTTTTTACTTTACCATTCTTTCAGGAATACTAATGAACTTTCACTTAAAAGTGCAATGATATTTGCAACTGTTATATGGCTTATAGGTAGTGCCCTTGCAGCATTACCATTCTACTTTTCAAGAGATTTATCTTATCTCAACAGTTACTTTGAGGCAATGTCTGGTCTTACAACAACAGGTTTCACCATGTACACCAACCTGGATATTGTTACACATACAATGAATTTCTGGCGTGGATTCATGCAATGGTTTGGTGGAATTGGAATAATTGTCATGGGATTAGCCATACTAACATCCCCTTCAATCAACATAATGAGAATGTACAGTGCAGAAGGTAGAGAAGAACGCTTAGCACCCAGTATAAAACATACCACTCGAATCATACTTTACATCTATTTAATCTTTACAGTAATCTCAATAATCCTCTTCATACTGGCCGGAATGCCTCTTTTCGATTCAATTTTCTATGCCTTCACAGCCCTTTCAACTGGAGGTTTTGCAATGCAAAATGCAAGCCTGGCATACTACAACAGCATCTGGATAGAAATAGCAGCCATAATCATAATGCTAATTGGTGCAACCAACTTCGCACTTCACTACACAGTTTTAAAGGGAAACTGGAGAGAGTACTTCAAGGATATAGAAACCAAAGTTGCATACCCACTACTGATAATTGGAACCCTTTTAGTAGCAGTATTCCTCTACAATGGCCCTTACTACGGTCATGATTTCCTATTATCCATTAGATATTCAGTTTTCCAGGTTGTTTCTGCCTTAACAACCACAGGCCTTCAAACAGCTTCCGGAACCCAAATAACCAACCAGTGGGAGGGAATGGGAATATTTGTGCTCACAATACTCATGATGGTGGGTGCTGGAGCTTGCTCAACCGGTGGAGGTATGAAATGGTTAAGGATAGGAATACTTGTTAAAGGAATGTGGTGGCAGGTTAAATCATTACTACTACCAAAAAACGCAGTTGTACCTCACAGAATTCATCATGTGAAAGAGATAACATTAGATAATAAAATTCTGAAAGTAACTGGTTTATTTGTGTTCAGTTACCTCATGATATACCTTGTGAGTGTTATAATAATCCTATTCTATTACCAGAATGTTTCACAGGTAATGTTTGAAGTTGCATCCGCTCTAAGTAACGTTGGACTTGGTTCAGGACTCATGTCTGCAAGCGCCCCTGCAGTAACAAAGATAGTCTTCATAATAGATTTCTGGATAGGAAGACTAGAAATATGGCCAATTCTACTTGTACTCGTAATTCTAGCCCAAAATACTATTCGCAAATAATACGGGATTTCTCTTCAATATATATTTGAGGAGTTGAAATCCCCGTATAACTTTTTTTTCAAGTTTAGAATAAAAATAATTTAAGTTATAATAAGAATTGAACTGGAAAAGAAGGATTTAATATTTCAACTGGTCTAATTGTCAAAAAAATAGTTTTAAATTATTATTCTATCAGATCCTGGCGAAAAAGCTGGACGTTACCACATTTATTACAAATTAGAACCATCCAATTATTTGTTGTTATTGTGCGTAAACCTAATTTTCGTACCTTTTCACACATTCCAGGGTCAGTACCAGGCTTGGCATATACTCTCCTTCTTCACAAAATAAACATCTCTTCTCCAATTTTAACACATCCACTCGTTGAAACATAAAATATTACCTCTTAATAATGCATGAATATATAGATTATTTAAAGGTGTTGATTGTACGTTGTTTTAAATTTTAGAATGGTTTGCTCTTCTGATTTGGTATTCAAAATAGGCCCCATTAGGTCTATGTATAATATATATCCAAGGTTAAAGGGTATAAACTAAAGCGAGATATTTAGTAAAAATAGGAATAGTATTCTTTTGAAAAATTAAGATTCTTCTGTTTTGATTTTTATTTTTATTTCTTCTCATTATTTTTATCGTAAGAATTCATCAATTTTTCCAATATAGAATCATAAGTATCTCCTGAAGTACCTAACCTTTTTAAACGTTTTTTATTTGATAATTTAATCTTGATTGGGCTTGTTGGTTCTACTTTGTAAGTTTTAACAACACGTTCAACCAGTTTGATAATGTTTGAGATTTCATGAGCTTCATCAACATCATTTGTTTTTTCAATGAGATCATTGAGTAAACTGATATCATATTCTAATTGTGAAATGTTTTTCTTAGACGGTTTTTCCTTCTTTAATAATTCTTCCAGGACACTGTTAAGATCATCTTGAACTGCAGATAATATTGTGTTAGACATTTTTTTAGTTCTCCAAAAACTTTATTCAACTTCTCCAAGTTCATCTTTTTTTACTTGAATTTCTTCTTCAACTTCCTGCAACTGTTTAAGAAGGTGATAAGCTTTAGTTTGGTCATTTTCCTTTTCAAACCAACCATCAGTATCTAATATACCCATTTCACTTAATTTTGCACCAATTCTTGCTTTTCTATCTTCCAATATACTTATATCCCTTCTTAAAACCTGTTTGTACTCATTTTCCATTTTTTTACTTCCTTAAAATTATAGTTGTACTCTCCTATTTAGTAGTAAGTTACTACTACCAAATATAGTTTTGAAAAAGTTAACTTCAACACTTGACAAGACGCAATAAACGCAAGTTACATACCATGCAAAGTTTGTAATCCTTAAAAAGAGTTTTATTTCTCTTTTTTAGAGTTAATATTCGATTTAAAGTTTAAAAAATGTAAAAAAACATAATTTTTTCATGAGAGAACTGATGATAAAACGTAGCAATGGCTTAAAAGAGGAAATGTGCATTAAGTTTAAGTAGGGTATTACTATAATCAACATTACATAAAAAAAATGGAATAAGGAGGATAGAATGGTTACAACTAGAATAAGGAAACCAAGAACTGAAAGGGAATATGAAGAAATCATTGATGAGCTAATAACTCAAGGCTACAAAATAGAAAGTAGAGGAGATAGAACAACACAACTTATGCACGCCAAATATGGTGGTATCGTTTCCCATATATTAATATTCATTTTATTTGGATGGTGGACATTTTTCATTGCTAATATCATATGGTTAGCATATAATTATTATTCTCATTCTGATAAAGTTCTTGTTAAATTAATCACCAAAGAAAGCACATGCCCCAAATGCCAAGCCAAAAATACACCAGAAGCTAAATACTGCGAAGAATGCGGAACATTATTAAAATAATTTATTCATTTTTTTTTAAAGGATTAATTTTAAGTTGGCATCAGGGTTTTTTACCTCTTTATTCCAGGTTACCCCCCACTTTTGTTTGATAATACTGTTTGAACCATCACATGATTCTTACTACCAGATCAACAATCAGAGATTTTTAAGAAAATAAATATTAAAATGTTCAAATAAAGTATAATGCATGGATCAGAAGATTAAAGTCGAAGAGGCCGTAAATATAAAAACTTCTGAGCTACTGGAAACGTTGTCATCTGATTTAAAGGGTCTTTCATCGGAGGAAGCCCGTAAAAGGCTCCAAAAATATGGTTACAATGAAATTTCTGAAGAAAAGATAAGTCCAATAAAAAAACTTTTGAAATTTTTTTGGGGCCCAATACCGTGGATGATCGAAACTGCACTTATTTTATCCATTTTAATCCAGCATTGGGCAGATTTCACCGTCATACTAATTTTACTACTTATTAATGGATTGGTAGGTTTCTGGCAGGAATATAAAGCAGATAATGCCATTGATTTATTAAAAGAAAAATTGGCGTATCGTGCAAGAGTTTTAAGAGATGGAAAATGGGATGTGATTCCATCCAGACTACTTGTACCTGGAGATATAGTTAAAATACGTCTGGGTGATATTGTTCCAGCTGATCTCAAACTCACCGAAGGTGATTACGTTAACGTTGATGAATCATCAATAACAGGGGAATCTTTACCTGTAGATAAAACAGTTGAAAGTATCTGTTATTCTGGTTCCGTTATCCAGGGGGGTGAGATGAAAGGGCTGGTTCTGGAGACTGGAATGGATACTTTTTTTGGAAGAGCTGCAGGACTTGTAACCAAATCTAAAACCAAAAGCCATCTGGAAGAAGCTGTTATCAAAATAGGAGATTACTTGATAATTTTAGATGCAATACTCGTATCCTTTATTTTTATTGCGGGATTGTTCCGTAATCAAAGCTTTTTTGAAATTTTAGGTTTTTCACTGGTACTGACCATTGCATCAATACCTGTGGCACAGCCTGCGGTGCTTTCAGTTACCATGACTGTTGGTGCTATGGCCCTTGCAAAGAAGAAAGCCATAGTGAGCAAATTATCAGCCATAGAGGAAATGGCAGGTATGGATGTGTTATGTTCAGATAAAACAGGGACTTTAACCAAAAACAAAGTTAAAATTGCAGAGATTGCACCCTTTGGCAAATTTACAATGGATGATGTGTTATTTTTTGCGGCTCTGGCCTCATCAAAGGAGGCAAGCGATGCCATTGATGAGGCAGTATACGCTGAGATCAAAGGTTCTAAAATCCTTATAAATAGGTTGTGGGAGCATAAATTAATTAAATTCAACCCATTTGATCCAATAAAGAAAAGTGTAGAGACTGAAATACAATACAAAGATGAATACGCATTTAAAGTTTCAAAAGGGGCTCCACAAGTTATTTTATCCCTCTTATCAAGAAGCAGTAGTTCTAAAGAAAATGGGGTAGATCTCAAAGATCTTGAAAAAAAGGTAAATGGAAAGGTTGATGTTTTCGCTTCAAGGGGTTACAGAGCATTAGGTGTGGCAAAAACTGACGTTGAGGGTAATTGGAGTTTTGTGGGTCTGATTTCACTATACGATCCCCCAAGAAAAGATTCTAAAGAAACAATTGCAGCAGCCAGATCCATGGGAATAGATGTTAAAATGGTAACAGGCGATCACATTGCCATTGCCAAAGAAATCGCCAAGGAACTGAATTTAGATACAAATATAATGTTACCATCATCATTTTTAAATAAACCAGATAGACAGGCAGAAGAGATAGTGGAAGATGCCAGTGGCTTTGCAGAAGTATTCCCAGAGCACAAGTACCAGATAGTTGAGATCCTGCAGAGAAACGACAAAATTGTGGGAATGACTGGAGATGGAGTTAATGATGCTCCAGCACTTAAAAAAGCAGATGCGGGAATTGCTGTGTTTGGAGCTACAGATGCAGCTAAATCTGCAGCAGATATCGTATTTACAAAACCAGGACTTTCTGTTATAATCAATGCCATCACAGAAAGCTTCAAAATATTTCACAGGATGAGAAGTTACTCAATTTACAGGGTGGCAGAAACAATACGCATTTTAATTTTCAGTGCCATTATCATACTTGCTTTTAATTTTTACCCAGTTACTGCATTAATGCTGGTTTTAATAGCTCTTTTGGATGATATTCCTGTGATGACCATTGCTTACGACAGAACAGAAGAATTGAACCGTCCCCAGAAGTGGGATATGTACCAAGTATTGGGAATGTCAACCTTTCTGGGACTTCTGGGCGTTTTATCATCTTTAATCTTATTTTACATAGGAATAAAGGTTTTAAATTTAAACGCAGGTATCCTACAATCCATCATATTTCTCAAACTGGTGGTTGCAGGACACCTTACCATGTTTGTAACCAGAAATACCGGGCACTTCTGGTCTGTAATGCCCAGTGGAATCTTCTTCTGGTCAGTTATTTTAACTGACATATTTGCGACTTTACTGGTGGTATTTGGCTGGTATTTGACACCCATTGGATGGGAACTTGCCTTACTGGTATGGCTGTACTCTTTAACTGCCTTTTTAATAGAGGACCAGCTCAAAATCTATTTCTACAAAGTACTGGATTCTCATGATTTAAAATATTTCAAAAGTTAGGTTAAATCCATTTAAGTTATTAAAGTCTTTAAATCAGGATTAACTTAAATCAAAAAATAATCGGAAGTAGTTTTCAAAATGAGTTATCAGAAATAAGCTAAAAAGAAGTAATGAGAAAAATTAAGTTAAATTGGAAAGTAAAAGAGTATCTGATCAAAGTAAATTCAAAAAAATAGGACTAAATTTAGAAAGTTAGGTAAAGTTTAGAAAATCACCTAATAATAATTAAGATGTTTAAATAATTTTAATCATCTTAAAATCTATTTTTTAACCTTATTTGTTGATTAAATCCCATTTATCATCTTGAAACACTTAAAAACGGAAAATTTATATATTATCTAAAACGATCATTATAAGGTTTAAAATTTTTAGGGCATTGATCCTTAAATATCCTATAGATAATATTTAAAAAGTCTAAATATCCTTTGAATATTCAGAATGTTTAAATATATTAGATTCAAGTTAAATGGATAGGTTAGGTGTCTTAAATGCATGTAATAATCATGGGTGGTGGGAGAGTAGGTTTGCATCTTGCTTCATCTTTAGTTTCTGCCAAACAGGATGTTACATTAATTGAGAAAAATGAGGATATATGTAATACTGTGGCGGCTGAATTTGATGCCCTTGTTATATGTGGTAATGGTACAGATGTAAAAACTCTTGAACATGCCAATATTGATAATGCAGATGTCTTTGTTGCAGCTACAGGACATGATGAATCAAACCTCCTTGCATGTATTTTAGTCCACGAGTATCATCTAAAAAAGATTATTGCACGTGTCAGCGACCCTGCTCATGAAGAGGTTTTTAGAAAAGTAGGTGTTGATGCTGTTGTTAGCCCTGAGCTTACCGCTGCAAGCTACCTTGAAAAAATAATAATCAGACCTAAAGTTGCAGAATTGATTGTTCTGGGTAAGGGCAATGCGGAATTAATAGACATTCCTGTTGAAAATAAGAGAGTTATAGGTAAAAAAATTGGTGACATAAGTCCTACAGAGGATTACATTATATGTGCAATTTATAAAAACGAAGAGATCATCATTCCTCAACCAGATATGGTTTTAGAAGAAGGTTATAGAATTTCAGTTCTTACAAAAACCAGATCTGTAAAAGAAGTTGTGGGAATGTTTATAAAATCAGGTTAGTATTAATGTTTATATAGTATAATGTATAATGGTTATTTTCAATGGTTTAATTCCATAATGTTCATTTAAAAGGGGCTTGATCTTGTATTCTATTAATAAACTAACTAAAAAAGAAGTTTATTCTATATTTCATTATACAGGTTATATAAGCCTACTTTTAGGGTTTTTAATGTTAATTCCTGTTTTAGTAGCTTTAATTTACGGTGAAACTCATTATATAATGCCTTTTATTTATTCTGCTGTTTTAAGTATAGCTTTTGGTTTTGTATTTTACAGAGTATTCAAATCTAAAGGGGAAATGTCACTCAAAAGTGTGATGATATTTGCAACAGGTATCTGGCTTATTGGCAGTGCACTGGCTGCTTTGCCTTTCTACTTTTCTGGTGATCTATCTTATCTTGACGGATATTTTGAAGCTATGTCCGGTTTTACAACCACTGGATTTACTATGTACACCAATTTAGATGCAGTAACCCATACCATGGACTTCTGGCGTGGATTTATGCAGTGGCTCGGTGGAATTGGAATCATTGTCATGGCTTTAACCATACTATCATCACCTTCTGTAAATATAATGAGGATGTACTCTGCAGAAGGCAGGGAAGAAAGATTGGTTCCCAGTATTAAACACACAACAAGGATCATACTTTATATTTACATAGGATACACAATCATATCCATTGCACTGTTTAAACTAGCTGGTATGCCTGTTTTTGACTCGATATTTTATGCATTCAGCGCATTATCAACAGGTGGATTTGGGATGCAGAATGCAAGCCTTGGCTTTTATAACAGCATCTGGATAGAGATAGCCGCCATTATAGTGATGATAATCGGTGCAACCAACTTCGCACTACATTACACAATTATTAAAGGAAACTGGAAGGAATATTTCAAAGACATAGAAACCAAGGTCGCATGGTTCCTTTTAATAGTTGGAATTTTCTTAGTGACAGTATTTCTATACAACACATCCTACTATGGACACAATTTCCTTTTATCTCTCCGTTACTCCATTTTCCAGGTAGTTTCAGCTTTAACCACCACAGGTCTTCAAACAGTTCCCCCTAACGAAATAACGGTACAGTGGGAAGGAATGGGCATATTTGTACTCACAATCCTCATGATCATAGGTGCAGGTGCCTGCTCAACTGGTGGAGGTATAAAATGGCTGAGAATTGGTATACTGGTTAAAGGAATGTGGTGGCAGGTAAAATCACTTTTACTCCCAAAAGGTGCCATAATACCTCAAAAAATCCATCATGTAAATGATGTTAAAATAAGTGAAAAACTCTTGAAATTAACAGGATTATTCGTCTTCAGTTACTTTGCCATATACCTTATAAGCGTCATAATCGTATTATTTTACTATCAAAATGTTCCTCAGGTCATGTTTGAAGTGGCATCTGCTCTAAGCAACGTGGGACTTGGCTCAGGACTCATGACTGCAACTTCTCCTGTTGTGACAAAAATAGTATTCATAGCTGACTTTTGGATAGGCAGACTCGAAATATGGCCTATACTGCTTTTCATTGCTATTATAATCCAAAACACCATAAGGAAATGATTATGATAATGAATGATGAAATATGCAATAATCAACATTAAACAGAAAAATTAGTAAAAAGTTTATTTTTTTTATTTATTCTTCAAGTTCTATTTTTACTTTTTCAATTTCTTATTTTATTCACTTAACTTCTTGATTTTTAATTTTATTGCTTTTTGCAGCTTCTATTCTTGTAGATTCCCTAACTCTGATTATGTTTTTAACTATTTCCTCGGCTGATCTGCCGCCGAAATAAAATCCTATAACCACTACGAGTACCCACCAGAGGTTAGTAGAAACTACTTTAAATAAATTCGAATCAGGCAAAGCCCCTTCAAAACTCATTAAACCAAAAAATACTGATATAAATGAAATTGTTATTGCTCTTCTAACTTCTCCTGTGTCTATTGCTGTTGTGTTTGATAAAATACCAGATCCAATTAAGACTGTTAATAAAATGCCCATGCCCATAAGGCCTAGTCCAGTAATGGAATGATACTTCCAGAAGGCTATGTAAACACTGGCAGCAAAACCAAGGATTATTATAAAACTTCCAGCAAAAAAGCGTTTAGAACTCCATTTATTGTCTCTATCTTTTTGAGCATTTACATCTTCTTGATCTTTTTGAGCATCTGTAGGTTGCGGATTATTTTGTTGATTATTCTGTTGATTATTCTGTTGATTATTCTGTTGATTGTTCCTTTTTTTGCCCATTTTACCTCTCCTTGGATACTTATATTTGAACATTGATTAATATTTTACTACTATCTTTGAAGAATTTATTATAAAATGATCTATAGCTTGTATAATACATACATTTTAAAAGATTTATTTAAGGATTAAATGAAAATGAAAACAGAATTTAATGCTAAATTGTTCAAAAATTTTAATCTAATATTGAATTGTAATAAAAACAAAAATTGATAAATTAAAGGAAAAGAAAAGATAAAAATTGGTCAATAATTAATAAAATTAATATTTAAATTAAAGAAAAATAGAAACTAAAATCTATGGAGGTAAAATATGCCAGTAATCACAATAGATGCTCCTAAACTCACAAAGGAACAGAAATCAGAGCTTGTTAAATCATTTGCAGAAAAAGCAAGCGAAGTTATGGGTCTGCCAGTTGAGGCCATGGTAATCCTCATAAGGGAAGTTGACGCAGAAAACGTTGGCGTTGGAAATATACTCCTCTGCGACAGGCAATGAATATAATTCATGTCTTATCTTTTTTTTAAAAACAATACCTATTTAATAAGTATATACTCCGTCTATGAGTAAGGAACTCTTTCATATACCTTGTCCCTGCTTTGGATTCATCTTTTGTTGTCCCTGCTTTGGATTCATCCTTTCATCAATTTAGCAACAAAACCTCCAATACACATCATAAAACCTGGGATAATTAAATAACTAATTAAATCCACGGAAGATAGAGGAACTGTTTTATTATTGAGAACAGAATAAATGATTAACACTATTGAAACCCCTAAACCTGAAATTAGTCCGACTCGAGCTTTCCCGCTTTTAGATGTGAAAGTTGCTATAAATCCACCGAAAAGCAAAATTAAAACAAATGAATTTGTAATAGCAGACGGACTATACCAAAAAATTGAATTCACAATAGAAAAAAGTCCTATTACGATTACCATACCCAATAAAATACCATACCGATTTTTCATTTATTCACTATCCAGTCCCTTAAGATTTATTTTAGATTAGTTGATTCATTGTTCTGATTCATGTTCTGATTCATGTTCTGATTCATGTTCTGATTCATGTTCTGATTCATGTTCTGATTCATGTTCTGATTCATGTTCTGATTCATGTTCTGATTCATGTTCTGATTCATGTTCTGATTCATTTTGTTAAGGATTTATTGAAGCTTTTCCTCTGTGCTTGTATATTAAGTATCCTATAAATCCTATAACTCCCATTATGACGATTATGTCTAGTATGTGGAAGTATTTGCTTATTATATCCCATCTTGGCCCTAGTTGGACTCCTATGTAGCCTAGTACGAAGCACCATGGTAGTGATCCCAGGAAGGTGTAGATTGTGAATTTTTTCAGGTTCATGTGTGTGATTCCGGCCGGTAAGGATATGAAGGTCCGTATCCCCGGTAGGACTCTGCTTATTAACACTGCTTCGTAACCGTACTTATCAAACCATTTATCCGCAGTTTCCAGATTTTTATGGGTAATGAGTATGTACTTACCATACTTTTCAAGTAACGGTCTTCCACCTTTCAATCCCACAAAATAAGCTATGAGTGATCCGAGGAGGTTGCCCAGTGCTCCGACGAGGGTTATTCCCCAGAGCGTCATGTTGGTGTTACCCTGCCACACAACAAAACCACTGAAAGTCATTATTATCTCACTTGGAAGAGGTATGCAGGCACTTTCAAGGGTCATTCCAATAAAAACACCCCAATAACCCAGACTACTTATAATATTAATCACAAAAAGACTCAAAAATTCAACTATGCTTACCATGTAAAACACCTTTAAAAATTATGTATCTTCTCTTTATTTTCTCTTTATTCTCCTGTTAGTTTTCCTGTTATCTTTGAGTAAGTCCATTTAACAGCATTGTTAATAGGGGTTAACCTGTCCCTAAACTGGAATATGAGCATTGTACTTATTACTGCAACAATAAATGAGCCGAAAATATCCATTGGGAAGTGAACTCCACAAAATACCCTTGCAAAGCCTCCTATGAATCCTAATATCATAAGTATTATTCCTGCAATCCTTGTTTCCTTGAAGTAAACCATCATTAATGCAAGTGAAAGCATTAGTGTTGTGTGATCAGATGGAAAAGACGATTCTGCAGGGTACTGGAATAATAGGGTTCCTGTTGGAATCATAAAGGGTCGGGGGTGGAAATAAAACAAACTTATAATGAAGTTCATAATAAGTCCGAGAACCGCTGCATAACCTCCGTACAGCACTATGTCACGAATTTTATCTCCTTTCCTGATCCAAATGTAAATCATGCCTAAAATTATTACTACAGGCATGTACTTTGCTGCCAATATGGCCAGAGTGTCTATAAATGGATTTAAACCAGCGTACTGGTTAATAAGATGGAATACTGCCATGTTTAATTGTTCAATCATAAAATATCAACTTCTAATTTCTTGTAAATTATAGAGCCCTGTTAACTGTTTTAAGCCATATACTTGTGGTTTGGCATTTACAAGAGCCACATTTAACGTATTTTTTTAGAAATAATCCCACATACTATCTTAGCTCTATTTTGTGGATTATATTTAAGTATTTATTCCCCAGTTATGCCCCAATCTTAACCCAATCTTTTCATTAAAATGATGAAAACAACTATTTTATGCTTATATGTTGCGGGTTAGATAAAATTTGATAGATAACTACTAAAAGGAGACTTAGAACCTAAAAAACATGTAGATAACTAATGAAATGAGATCTAAACCTTGGCAGGTTAATGATGAAATATGAGAATTTGATTGAAAAGTTTTCCAAAAAAATGAATAAAAAAAAAGTTTAACTATTAAAATTAATCAATTTTTTTAAATTCTGATTTTGGTGCTCCACAAATTGGACACAGTTCCGGAGCTTCTTTTTCTACGGTATTCCCACAGAAATTGCAAACGTAATAACTAACTTCTACATTTTCTCCCAGGTTTTCCAGGGCTTTTTGATAGAGTCCTGCGTGAATTTCTTCCACCTGGTTGGCCACATCAAAGGTCCAGAGTGCTTGTTTATTTTTTTCTTCTTCTGCAACTTTTATAAACGAAGGATACATCTCTTTAAATTCTTCCACTTCTCCATCTATTGCTTCTTTTAGATTTTCTTCGGTACTTTTGATTCCTTCCAAAACAGTAAGGTGATTATGTGCATGGACTGTTTCTGCTTCAGCTGCTGCCCTAAACAACCTTGCAACCTGAAAAAACCCATCTTCATCCGCTTTCCTTGCAAAAGCCAAATATTTTCGGTTTGCCTGTGATTCACCTGCAAAAGCTTCCTTCAAATTATCAATACTACTCATTTATAATCCCCCCATGTTGATCTTTCATAATTGGATTTTCACCCATTCTTAAACGATGCTATTATCTGAACTTTCAATAATTTAATTTTTCCATAATTTGGAAAAAATATCAAAGATCAGGGGGATTAAGGTGTTAACCTCAACCTAATTTATAATACTTGGATAAAACTGTGAGTCAAAATTCTCAGCCATTAAAAAGATGAATATTCATTTACCATGTTATTTTAAACAGGATGCTTAATGCTACAAGCTGAAATAAGTTTATTGCGGAAAGTTCTAATAAATGTTCTATACCTTCAGGATTATGGGTCCCTGCACCTGAAAGCAAAAGCAGGACCAGGATTACTGTTGCAAGGATGTTTTGGGCTAAAAGGACAAGTGTGAAGTATAAAAGTCCTATTGTGAATTCAGATTTCAGTTTATGGTAACTATTCCAGTAAATATAAAGCAATCCCAATAGTAGGGAAATATTTATAATTCCCACTCCAATAGCCACGTATTGGATCACGTTTAACAATCCTGGTTGAATTAGTATCATCTTTTCACCACTTCAAATTATTTCTTTTTCAAATTTACTCCCTTTTTAATAAAATTGATTTATTTTACAATTTTTTCCCAAATTTTTTCGAAGATATCATAGTTCTTTTCCATTTCTGCAGAAAGGAAATATAACTTACCATACGTATCTCCACTTGGTTTAATCACATTATTCTTCTCTAAAATTTTAATATGATGCCTTACAGTTTTATAATCTAAATTAAGCTCCTCTGAAAGCTGATGCATATTATAGGGCCTGTCAGCTAGCGCCTTAATTATCCTGGCCCGATTTATACCCCCTCTTTTACCAGCTATTAACCACCAGAGCAACTTCTTCATAAATATCACACATTAATAAAATCCAATTTATACAAAATTAGGAAATTTCCTCTTTAAATATTTTAGATTAAGATTTATATCAACCTATTCTTCTTGATATTTTATTGTACCTTAAACCACTTAAAATTGTATGAGATACGAAAGTTTAACCCTTGAAAGAATTCATGGGAGCAAATTCAATAAGTATCTTGAAATATTTTTTTAATAATAAATGAGAATTGAAAGCGTTATCATGGTTGCAACTATATATGAAATTCCAAGTATGAAATGAGCTTGAAATTCTCCTTTTTATTTGGTTAGTTTCTAGATCAATTAAGGAGATATTGATGAATATTTCCCCTAACTCTTTTTTATGCCTTTTTAGTTATTTATACGCCTTTAATTTCTAAATATACGTGTTGAACATAAAATCAATTAAAAATTTAGCGATAATTATCAAAGAGATTTATTGACAGTATATTTAATTTAATATTTTATTATTCAATAAAACTGTAAAATCATCATTTTTCATTTTAAAGTTCTTACAATAATTTTAAGTTCTTTGAGGATCAGAAACTAATAATAAAAACTAAAAATTGTAATTCTTGAATTTTAATGTGTTAAATGGGAGGATTATTAATGGTTAGTTCACAGGAAAATGATCCCAAAAAAGGTTACAACCACCTTAAAAATGAAAAAAGCCCCTATTTAATCCAGCATGCTGATAACCCTGTTGACTGGTATCCATGGGGTGATGAAGCATTCAAAAAGGCTGAAAAAGAAGATAAACCTATTTTTTTATCTATAGGCTATTCAACATGCCACTGGTGCCATGTGATGGCCCATGAATCATTTGAAGACCCGGAGGTTGCAGAACTTATCAATGAAGTTTTCGTGCCTGTGAAAGTGGACCGTGAAGAAAGGCCCGATGTTGACAGAATTTATATGGACGTCTGCCAGATAATGACAGGCACAGGGGGCTGGCCCCTGACCATAATAATGACCCCCGATAAAAAGCCGTTTTTTGCAGGTACATATTTTCCAAAAGAAAGCAGGTATGGCAGTACCGGTTTGAAAGACCTTATTTTAAACGTTGAGGAAATATGGAAAGAGAACAGGAAAGACGTTCTCAACTCGGGCGAACAAGTATTCAGGGTACTTAAGGATGTATCTTCAACACCGAGGGGAGGGGAAATTGAGGCAAAAATACTTGAAAAAACATATGATACACTTTCAAAGACCTTTGATTATGAATACGGGGGCTTTGGAGACTTCCAAAAATTTCCAACACCTCACAACCTCATGTTCCTTTTAAGATACTGGAAAAGAACAGGAAACAAAAATGCAGTCCATATGGTTGAAAAAACCCTTGATTCCATGTATATGGGCGGTATATATGACCATCTGGGCTTTGGATTCCACCGCTACTCCGTAGATCCAGGTTGGGTCGTCCCGCACTTTGAGAAGATGCTCTACGATCAGGCACTAATTTCAATGGTTTACATAGAGGCATTTCAGGCAACAGGAAATGAAGAGTACAAAAGGATTGCAGAACAAATTTTTAAATACGTTTTTAGAAATATGAAATCCCCTGAAGGCGGTTTTTACTCTGCAGAAGACGCTGACACCGAAGGAGTTGAAGGAAAATTTTATCTATGGACAAAAAAAGAAATTTTTGATGCTTTAGACCCTGATGAAGCCGAATTGATATGTAAAATCTTCAATGTAAAAGAAGCAGGTAACTTTGAGGATGAAACAATTGGAGAAGAAACAGGAGCAAATATACTTTATTTAAAGAGTTCTATTGGAGAATTAGCAGAAGGTTTAGGGATCTCAAGAAGGGAACTTGAAGATAAATTAGAAACATCCAGAATGAAACTCTTCCAAAACCGTGAAACTCGTGTACACCCTCAAAAGGATGATAAAATACTTGCAGATTGGAATGGACTTATGATAACTGCTCTTGCAAAGGCTGCACAGGCATTTGACGATCCAAAATATTCAAAGGCCGCCGAAGATGCTGCAAATTTCATTTTAGATAAAATGTGTAAGGAAGGCCGTTTATTCCACAGGTACAGAGATAATGAAGCAGCAATTCCAGGTAACCTTGATGACCACACTTTCATGATCTGGGGGCTTCTGGAACTATACGAAGCTGTTTTTAATGTAAAATATCTTAAAAAAGCTTTAAAACTCAATAAAATCCTTATAGAACATTTTTGGGATGAAAAAGATGGTGGTTTTTATTTCACAGCCAATGACTCCGAACATGTGCTTTTGTGGGAGAAACAAACCTATGACGGTGCATTACCATCAGGAAACTCTGTTGGAATATTTAACCTAATTAAACTTGCCAGAATAACCGAGGACCCTGAACTTGAGAGAAGATCCATTGATTTGGAACGTGCCTTTTCAACGCAGATAAGGAGAGCTCCAATTGTCCACACCCACTTCTTGGAAGCCATTGATTTTAAGGTAGGACCCTCCTACGAAGTGGTTATAGTTGGAGATCCCGAAGCCGACGACACGAAAAAAATGATTCAATCTATTAGAAGCCATTTCATTCCTAACAAAGTTTTCCTATTAAAAGATGAAAACGTCCCAGACATATCAGAAATTGCAGAATCTCTGAAGTACAAGGAACCTATCAAAGGAAATGCCACAGCTTATATATGCACTGAGGGAAGTTGTAAGAGTCCATCAACAGATGTAAGAAAAGTTTTGAATCTTCTGGATTATTGATATGATTCTGGATTATTGATATGAATATTACTAAACATTTTCAGTGATCGTGTTTGAAACCTCAGAAATGATTAAAAGTTAGAATAGAAGGAACTGATAAACATGGACATAATAAATACGTTGGTTAGTCTGTTTACTGCATTACTTAATGCAGTAGGTATCGTAATATTTGCAATTATTTTAGGGTTTATTATTGCAGGTGTAATTGGGATAATTACTCTTGGGGTTATTAAAGTCAAAAATCGCTTGCAAAAGAAATGAATTTATTTCTAATAGCTTCAAAAATCAATTCTAAGAAAAATAAAGGTAGTTGAAAAATTTGGCTCAAATCAGTTGATTTGGATAGCTTTAGAATGTTGAATAGCATTTACAATCATTTGCAAAAAAAAATTATCTTAATACTATTTTTTTATTTTCAAGGGTCAAATTAAAAATTTCTACGATGATCTAAACAATTAAACAACTATCAACTTTACATAATCCATTTTACGGCATGTTTGAAACATGTTTGAAAGATGGTTCATTCTCTGGGCATCTCCATCTAACATGAAGACTTCAAGGCATTTATTCTCCCGCAGGTGACTGTGTATCTGGGTGCTGATTATATCTTCAAAGTCGTGCTTTATCTCAGTCACCTTATCCTCATCCTTTTGATTATGAATTAAGATCAATATAGAATTTATTTCACCCTTTAAACCCTTTTTTTCCCTGTTATCTGCGATAATCATCCTCGCACTGGCCCTTATTACCTCAGATCTTCCAGAAAATCCCATTTCATCCTTGAGATTGTCTATTTCATCAAGGAGTTTATCGCTCAGGGATACGCTAACTATTGCCATAGTTATTAATTATTAATAAGTTCTTATAAATATTATGGTAACTTTTATTAAGAAAATCTTTAAATATTAATAAAATCTAATTTTAAATGGTAGATAAATTGAAAAAAACTAGATTAATCATTGTTATACTGGTATTAATTTTTATAGTCTCAATTCTGACTTACTTTGCCAATCAGCAATCAAATACAACGAATAATAGTGGAAAAATAGGTGTTGCAGTAAGTGTAGGTCCTGAAGTAGAGTTTGTAAATGCAGTTGGTGGTGACAAGGTAAATGTAACTCTTATGGTGCCTTCCGGGGCAGATCCACACACTTACGAACCCCTACCCAACCAGCTTAGAGAACTATCCAATGACAAGATGTACGTTGAAGTGGGAACACCTCTGGAATTCGAGACGAACTATATGGAAAGGTTGGAAAGTATCAACCCAAACATGTTAATTGTGAACGCTTCTGAGGGAATAGATTTAATACCTAACACTGCCGAAAACGAGTCAGGCAGTGACCCTCATGTATGGGTATCCCCAAAAAATGCCAAAATAATGGTTGAAAACATATATCAAGGCCTTGTTCAAATAGATCCTGCAAACAAGGAGTATTATACAAAAAACCGTGACCAGTACCTTCAGCAGCTGGACGAACTGGACGAAAATATAACAGAATCGCTTAAAGGGAAAGAGAACAGTACCATAATAGTGTATCATCCAGCATGGGGTTATTTCTGCAGGGATTACAATCTAAAGGAGATAGCTATAGAAGCTGGGGGAAAGGAGCCAACTTCTCAGGGGATTGCAAACCTGATAGATGTGGCGAAGAATGGTAATATAAAAGTGATCTTTGTAGAGCCCCAATATGACCCAAAAAGTGCAGATGTTGTAGCTTCAGAGATAGGTGGACAGGTTTTACCTGTAGATGATCTTGCAGAGAATTATGTTGAGAACATGAAAAAGGTTGCAGAAACATTTTCCAAGGTTTAAAATTCTACAAGGTCAACCCTAAACTGATTGAAATGTTCTAAAGTTAGGGTGGTTAATTAGATCAGTAGATTAAAAACATTAAAATTAAGATGATGTTGACAAATTCCGTTATAAAAATGATGTTGACTAAATTACGATTTATTTAAAAAGTTAAAAGGTTTTATCATGACAAAAGCTATTGAATTGAAAAATGTTTCCATAAAATTTAATGAATTATCAATTCTTCATGAGATTAACCTTTCTGTGGATGAAAAGGATTTTATGGCCATACTGGGGCCGAATGGTGGTGGAAAAAGCACCCTTCTCAAGACTATCCTCGGACTGCTGACCCCTGAAACCGGTGAAGTTTGGGTATTTGGAAAAAAACCCAAAAATGCAAGGCATTTAATAGGTTACCTTCCACAACGTGTGTTATTTGACCATGATTTTCCAATAACTGTCTTTGACGCTGTGCTATCTGGATTGTACAGGGGATTATTCAAGGGCCACACAGAAGATGATAGGAAGGCTGTGGTCAAAGCTTTAAAAGCTGTAGAGATATTTGATCTTAAAGACAGACAGATAAGCAAACTTTCTGGAGGGCAGATGCAGAGGGTTTTCATTGCCAGGGCCATTGTAAGGGAGCCTAAACTTCTCCTTATGGACGAGCCCATGGCTAGCATAGACCCTGAGATGCAGAAATCATTTTACGAGTTATTAGCACGGCTAAAAGATAAAATGGCAATAGTTCTTGTAAGTCACGATGTAGGGGCAGTTTCAACCCATGTGGATAAGATCGCCTGCCTCAACAGAAAACTGTACTATCACGGACCTGTAGAAGGTTCTGCAGAGGGCCTTGAAGCGATTTACAAGTGTCCTATAGATCTGATAAGCCATGGGATTCCCCACAGGGTTCTCAGAGAGCATTGAAATTCATATTCAATGACAATATCCATGTTAAATATCCAAATAATAATGATATCATTAATAAACGATTGGTGTGCCAATGATTGAAATTTTCCAGTACGAATTTATGCAAAGAGCATTTATAGCAGCACTGCTTGTTAGTGTTGCCTGCGGAATAGTAGGAACTTATGTCGTAATAAAAAGGATAGTTTCATTAAGCGGGGCAATTTCTCATGCCGCTTTTGGAGGTATAGGTTTAGGATACTTTTTAGGCGTTAACCCTGTCCTGGCGGCCATCCCATTTACCATCCTCTCTGCAATAGGGGTTGGAAGCATTCATGAAAGGGTGAAGGTGAGTGAAGACACTGCAATAGGAATACTCTGGAGTGTGGGAATGGCTATTGGAATAATATTCATCGATTTAACCCCGGGATATGCTCCAGACCTTTTCAGTTATCTTTTCGGTAGCATACTCACTGTTTCAAGTTCGGATATTCTCATTATGCTAGTTCTTGATCTTGTGATCATAGCAACGGTTTTCCTATTCCATAGAGAATTTTTAGCAATATCATTTGATGAAGAGTTCTCAAAGGTCATTGGAATGCCGACAGAACTAATTTATATGCTTCTGCTCAGTTTGGTGGCTTTGAGTGTTGTTGTTCTCATAAAAGTGGTTGGTGTGATCCTGGTAATCGCACTTCTGGCCATACCTGCTGCCATAACCAAACAGTTTACCAACGACCTGAAAAGATTGATGATTCTCTCAATTGGGGCAGGGATGCTGTTCACTTCAGTGGGATTATATCTATCTTACGTGTTTAATCTGGCTTCAGGTGCTACCATTGTGATGGTTCTTGCACTTGCCTTTGCAATAACGTACTATCTGAAGGAGTAAATGATACGTTAATACTTCCTAGTTTTTGGTAAATAATTTAATAATCAAATTAAAATGAATCCATCATTACTTTTTTTTAAATTTCCAATTGCTTAATCACCCATTTTTTAAATCTCCAATTCTATAATCCACCACTTTTTAGTTTAATGAGTTTTAATTTTCTCATGTTCACCATCCTGAAAAACTGTATCAGTCCGTTTTAAATAGTTTATATAAAATAATAGCCAAACCAGAAATAGCTAAAGATATTACAATGAGAATTCAAGTGGAAAGGTGATATCCATGTTAAAATATTTGGGTATAATAAAAGAACCAAACGGTAGGGAAACTCTAGCAGACACAACCTTTGAACTGAAATTTGTTGAAGATAATAAATTAGCAGAAATAAAATTTCAAGAATTAACAAGATTTATGAACGGATATTACAGTTCATTACGCCCTCAAACATCATTTACATGGAAGTTAACTTATAACTTTGATTCAAGTATAACAATCCGATTAAAGTTCAACTATCCAGATATGGGATGGTTGAATGATAGGATTAAACAGGAAAGATTTAATGCAGCTTTGATACATGAATTTGAAGACGCTTATAAAAAATTTTTCAAATATTAAATATTTTTAAACCATCCAAGTTCTATGAAATGAAATTGGAATTGATTATATCTCTAAAGAATCAATGTTGAATTATATCTCTAAAATATAATTATTGAATAACTTTTTAAGACCGTTTTTATTCAACAACAGCATATGCAAAGGATAAAAGGTCACTGACTATTCTAATTTCATTTTTACCATTGAAATATGTTTTTTGTAGTCTCCACTTGTCATATTTTTTATCTTGCAAAATCCCCTTTCACCAAGGAATGTTTCAACAGGTTCTTCCATACGAAACTTCAGTAGTTCTCCTTGTTTTTTAGTGTAGTTCCATATATTCTTTCCAGAATCAGATTTAGGTTTATCTACAGTTTTTTTGGAAGTGCCGTAATCAAAAACAACTCCGTTTCCCCTGCCAGAACCAGCAATGAAAGACATGATCTTATCAACAATGGCCGGTGAGAGGTACATAATCAATCCTTCCATTAAAAAGAGAGTTTTTCTGGATTTTTCATAGCCATTTTCAACGAGAAGTTCTTTGAGGTTGTCTTTCTCAAGGTCAACTGGAACGTACCCAACGTTGTGGGGTATTGAACCAAAAATTTTCTTTATCTTTTCCAATTTCAGGCTTTGGGTGTTAGGATGGTCCACCTCAAACACATTAATATTTTTCAGCCCTCTAATATAATATGCCCTTGCATCATATCCTGCCCCAATGATAACCAGCTGCTCAATCCCCTCTTTTAAAGACGCTTTTACAATATCATCAAAGTACCGGGACCTTGCAACTACAGAATTCGCCAGCCCTGGTTCTGATTTTGCATTATATCTGGCAGGGTTACAAATGGCAAACTCAAGTATCTCTTGGTTTGTGAAGTGTACAGCATACGGATCGTAGCATATACGTTCTTCATCAGGTTTTCTTGATTCAATGGCCCTGATGAGAGCAGTTCTCTCAGCCGTAGAACTGGGTCTTTTTACATCCATATCCTTTCCTCCATCTTTATAGTTTACTAAAACTTATATTAAAAGACATAAGGATAAATTGATATCAATTAACAGACAAATACATGAATTAGTCTTAAAATAATATATAGGAGTGATAGCATGGATTTTGAAGATTGTATAAAATTTGCAAATGAAACACCTGTTTGCTATTTAGCAACTGCAGATGGGGATCAGCCCAGAGTAAGGGCACTTGGATTTTGGTTTGCCGATGAAACTGGATTTTACTTCCAGATAGGGGCCATGAAGGAGATGTACGGACAGCTTCAGGCAAATCCTAAAGTCGAAGCATGTTTCTGGCAGCCAGACGAACAGACCGGAACCATGATGAGGGTTGCAGGTGAAATAGAATTTGTAGATGATCCCGAACTTAAAAAGAAGGTTTTAGAAGACAGACCTTTCCTTAAAGAGTTTGGAATGACATTCGACCACCCCGGACTCATAATTTTCAAAATTGCAAAAGGTGAAGCATACTTCTGGACCATGCAGACCAACTTCGAACCTAAAAAAATGATTAAATTTGGGGATTGATCTTAATTCCATGAGATCCTTTAGGTAATTAAGTTTCCAAAAAAGATTTAATTAATCATCAATTTTAAAACTTCTTTAAACTCTTTTTTTGTTATATACTAACAGATTCATCGAAGTATTCTTCATCATCACATGCATCTATGGTAAAAACTGCCAATTCATATAAACTATGTCATGGAAAACAATCTATAAACGTATTTTTTTTTAAAAAATAAAATTAACTACAAGGAAATATTAAAACTATGACTTCTCAATATTAAATTAGATAATATGCAACTGTTAAAAAAATTTTCAATTAATCCCATTAATAATCATCTTTATGAGCTGGCTTTTCTTCACGAGTCTTATTCCAATGAACATGGCCTCAGTGAATGTTATGAAAGATTAGAATTTTTAGGTGATACAGTCCTGGATCTGGTAGTATCTGAATTTTTATACAATATGGATTCCAATTTAAATGAAGGCCAATTAACCCGTATGCGTTCTAATTATGTATGTAAAAAAGCACTTTATGCCTATTCTAAAGAATTAGGATTAGATCAATATATAAAATTAGGAGCTGGTCCAGAATTAACAAGACGAGAAATTGATTCTGTTATTAGTGATGTATTTGAATCTTTTATTGGGGCTTTATATCTCGATCAGGGCCTTGATATTGTCAAAGAATTTCTCTCTAAAACAGTCATACCCCATATAAATAATCGGGACATCTTTTTTTACGATTATAAATCTGAATTAAAACAATTATGTGATCATGACTGTCTTGATATAGCTTACGAGTTAATCAAAGAAGAAGGAGAACCGCATAATAAAAAATTCACCATGGCTGCCATAATTAATGGTAAAAATTATGGAACAGGTTGTGGTGGAAGTAAAAAAGAAGCAGAACAAAATGCTGCTAAAATTGCATTGGGTAGGGTTTAATCCTATTTTCAAAGCCCCTCAACAAACCCAACAATATAACTGACAGTTTTATCCTGCTGTTCCTTCCTAGTTATTGTGCTGCTGTTGTCTCCAGCCTGCACACCATAATCACCGAAATTGTAATGGTTGCCTCCAGCTATGGTTACGAAGGTGGTGTTTGCAGGGAACTTGCCCAGGTTTTCAGAGATAGATTTATCTGTTGTCAGTCCGTCAAGAGACCCTCTGATGGACAGTGCTTTGAAAGTGGCATTTGATGCATTTGTTGACGGATATGCACCTAGATATATGACTCCACTGATTTTATCCTCATGTTTCAGGGCATATTCAGATGCAAAAACACCGCCAAGTGAATGGCCTGCAATCACCCATTTATCAATTTCTCCGTGTTTTGCTATGACACCGTCAGCTTTATCAACACCAAGAAATGCCAGATTAAAGGGCATTTTCACAATCACAGTGGTGTAACCCTTTTGAGCAAGCTTGGAAGCAATTACTGAGTAAGCCTCAGCTTGAATCTTGGCCCCTGGATAAATTATAATTCCCGTCGTGCTCCCGTTTGAGCTGGGAGTAAATGTAATGTAATCTGGAGTATCTGATACATTATACGATTCTGTTGATTTAAGTACAGCTAAAGCCCGGTTGTCAGCGTGGTAGTAATCAGAAACGTAATAAATGAATGCAACAGTCATTACAAAAATTACTGCCAAAATTGTGACTAAAATTAGCTTCTTTTTGGATCTTACAGATTTCATAATGAAGTCTCCCATTAGAAGGTACCACAGTTATACCAAACTGTTATTTTAATAAAATGTATACCAATAAACATTTTACAGTTTCAAGATATCTAAAAGGAAATGTGCTTCAAAATCCTGTTTTAATTATGGATTTCAGCAATGTATTTCTCATTTTTCTCAAGCATTCATAGCTCCGCAGTTGGAGTTGAAGAACTTTTGTACTATGATATTCTGTACTATTATATTTAATTTTAGATTCCAAACCTAAAAAAACATCGGATTGATAGGTTTGAATCTTTGGTTAATTGGATTGGATTTGTAATAGGAAAAGAGCATCATCAATAAAACAACAAGCTTAACTGATGTTAAAAATTATTTAATTTTAAAGAATTGATTTATACAAATTATTTTAATGTACTGGTATTTCTAAAATTCCTTCCTCGTATTTTTCATGTATTTGATTTTTATGAACTATAAAACCGCATTTACTGCATTTAATTGATTTTTTAGTTTTTGTGGGTACCATAACACCCCTATCTTTTTTGTGGATTAACTCACTCATAATTATCACCTTTTCAGTTTTCAATACCTTTCAGTTTTTAATAATTCTAGATTTATAATAATAGATTCTATTTACCCTTCAAAATAGAGTAAATAACCCATTATGGGGCAGATAATTAAACAATAACCCCCAAAATTTAGGTTCTTTTTTGCAACTTTAGACAGTAAAACAGATATGAACTCAAAGAATGTTTGAGGAAAATTTTAAGAAAAATTTCCAGATTAACTGGATTTGCTTGAACTGGTAGAATTAACCTGTGTTTAACAGGAAAAAATACATTAAATTTTTGTAATCAGAAATATCCAACTTATTATGTTTTTAATAAGGTTTAAAGGTTCAGTTTTAAAAAATAATGTTTATCCTAAAGATAACTTTTTTTTAAATTCCTTTAGAATGAAACTAGTATCCTATAAATATCATATAAACCAATACCGATGATAATAGTTGCTCCAAAGCTCCGGCTACTTTAGTTATACATGTATTTAAAAAATAAAACTAAATACACTAAAACAATTGCAATATTGACGATTAGACGTTGCCAGAATAAATGCCTAAAGAATAGGTAATCTATTGCTAAATATGATAATAAATAAAACCACTATAGAAAGAATCTTAATTCTGGTTCAACCATTTTAATCATCCCTCACTGTAAGTATCCATATTTATTATTCACTATATCTATTTTTTCATTTTTAAAATAAGAAAAGGAATTAGATAAATTTTCATTTGCAAAAAATAAATCTTTTTAGTAACTATTTAATTTGGAACTATTGGGTTAACATTTATTAAAGGTTATAACAAAGATAAAGCAGTGAATATGATTATTCAAGCTATTTTTGCACTTGAAACAAAATTAGTATATTCTGATATCTTGTAAGAAGTGCAATACCTCTTATGAGAAATACTGTTTAATCCAGATTATTGATAAAACATGAAGGTAGAAAAAGATGATAAATTATGTATTCGGATTTTCCCTAATGGGTCTTATATTATACGCATTGCAACTATTTCCCAATATTATATGGATGCTCGCACCGCCAGTTAACAACGTGCTTACGAAAAACAGTTCTGCCTATCCAATATTGAATATTATAGAGCGGGTTTTTGGAATTATGACGGTTGCTCTATTGATTTTGTTGATAAACAAGGGCGGTGGGATAAACAGTAGCATCTATATTGGATTAGCAATTTTGTTTTTGGTAGGATATTATATCGCATGGATTTTCTACTATAAAGGAGTGGTGTCTCCGTGGCTACTCATCATAGGACTTGCTGCCATGCCTCCTTTGTATTTCTTATTTGTCGGGCTTTGGATGGAAAACTATGTCGTCCTCATTCCATGTGTTATTTTTGGAATTACCCATATTAAGATCACATGCTCTAATTATTTGAAGTTGTAAAGTGCTTTCCTGAACTTAGCTTTATTAACACAATCAGTATCCAATGGGTATCCAAGCCCCCTAAAAATCCAATAATATCAAGTAATTTATGTGACAAGCCTTATTAAAAAAAACTACGTGTAAAAATTTCTATTAATTTGTTTCTGTTAATTTGTTTTTAGAAAAGTTTATGGTATAAACGTAAATAAGTGTAAATCAAAAAAAATAGGAGGTGTTCTAAATGAATTTGATAAAATTACTTATAACCACTCTTTTTTTCACAATGATTGTAATTCTGTTAATAGGAAATGCCCTTAATATTATGTTCATTTTAGGGGCACTAGTTTTAGCAGGATTAATATGGGCTTGCCCACATAAACTAGACGTTTACACTGGGTTAAAAGAAGGTTTCTTTTTAGGTACCCTTATAGCTCTAATTTATATGGTCATATTAATTCTTAGGTCAAATTGGTTTGAAGTTAGTACGTTAATCATGTTAGTCGAATTAATCCTCCTGTTTGGAATCTCCGCATCAGTCGGAGGCGGCCTCGGTGGTCTTATAAATAAACGAAATACGGATTAATTTTCTTTATTTTCATTTTATTCTTGTTTTTATTCTTAGCCGTGCTCATAAAGGGCTCAACTCAACAGGAGATCGTCAAAGCATGCATGCCACTACATGTTTTTTGTAGTAGCATTCATCCATAAGAATAGAGTTTAAATGTAATTCTAATAACATTATAATGTTTATAATGAATAAAACTAAAAAATCTGTAGAATATATGATATTAATAACTAAATTCTGGAGGTATTCATTGGCAGAATATTACTAAAAAATTTATTTCATAGAATTCTAAAAAATTTAAAAAAAGAATGGAATTATCCCAATACTCAGAAAAATATTTCTTCTTTAGGGAAACGATTTTTTGGCATTTGCTCATCTGCTGGATATCCCATAGGTACAATTATTGTTGGTATAAGGTTCGATGGAAGTTCCAGGATTTCCATGTAAGCTTTCGGATCAAATCCCTGCATTGGACAAGAATCTACCCCAACTGACTTTGCAGCATAAAGTACAGTAGTAGCTGCTATGAAAACATTATTTTGAGCCTCACAAAGCTCATTTGAAGCAAATATATTGATGAAATTGTCCAATACTCTCTGGTACTGTTCAACATTTTCTTGCGGAATTCCAGCTGCATTCAAACCATTGACAAGCTTTTTTGCATTTCCTTTTAAGTCAGTATTTGCACAAAACACCAGTAAATGGGAGCATGTTTTTATCTGTGCCTGATCCATTGAAGCAGGAGACAATTTTGCCTTTAAATCATTATCTGCTATAACTTTAATCTTCCATGGCTGTATATTCAATGCAGATGGGGAAAATCTTACCATCTCCAATATTTGATCCAATGTTTCATCATCAATCTTACGACCATCAAATTTCTTAGTAGCATATCTTCCCATTATCAGTTCTTTAAAATCCATTTTCTACCAACTCCCAATCCACATTTATCTTCTTTAATTACATAATGTTTTTCATTAGCCATATAATTATGCTTAAACCGTATCAATCCTTTTTACTTTTATTTACATCAGCAAGTAGTAAAATAAGTTTTAAAAATGGCTCATATTCCCAATGAAGGATTTTATTTGTTTTATATTAATTGTTTAAACAGTTGCATCAAAAGGAAATATTCTTGAATTCCCATAACAATTTATTGGTTCATTTAAAGATATAAAAACAAGTTTGTAAAACTCTAAAAATTTAATGAAAAAAATGGTATTCTATTGGGAGGAATAATATGACAGAACATAAACAGGTCGAAGTTGAGGTAGATGAGGATTTTCACATCTTCGTGGATGAGGGACTGGAGGATATCATTAAGGACTTCTTTCACTGGGAGATCGAAACCTGCAACTCCTGTATAGATTATAAAAGTTCAGTATGGATAGAATTTTGTGACTTTCATGATTGGGAGCAGTTTTTAGAATTAGCATTAAGAAATAACATTGCAGTAAACGGGATAGGTCACAAACGCGAAACTCTCTGGAATTTTCTCCAGGAAAAATCCAAAGCAAAGGTGGTTTTCGATGAAGAAGTCATAGACAATCCAAACGATGATGAAACGTTTGTAGGAACAGGGGTTCTTGTGGTATGTGTTGGTCTGAACTTTCCCAAGGAACTGCTGAATGAATTTAAAGAGCTGTTATTTGAAGTCCTACCTCCGCAATGATCATTTAAATAACTTCTTTTAATTTTTTTTCTAAAATAGTAACTATAATACTGAACTGACTGCATTAATAAAAAATGTATTTTATACAAACACATTGCAACGTTTTTCCATTTCATCATAGAAATCAGGCAAATTCCATGTACGGGAAAACAATCAAATTTTCATGCTCTGCAAATACTCCTAAATTATAGAAAATACTTTCATCTTTATCCATATCAATAACACTCAACCTTATTTTACATCAACCTTCCATCAAGGAGATAATATGATTCTGAATGATATTTCAATTGAGAAAGAGCGTCTGAGGACTAATTAAATAACAACATTATAAAAAATATTAATAATAACGCATGAAACTTATCATACCTTAAGCTGTACCTAAATTAGATTTTATGAACAAAAAAATAATGTTAAATACCTCTAAAAGTGGTAAGCACCATAAATAAAATGTAAATAAGTTTAATCAACCCACTAAAAAAAAATCTAATTTTGTAAATTTTCAGTAAAATGTCTAATATTCAGTAAAATGTCTAAAATAAAAAAAAATTCGAGAAAATCTATAAAAATTAATTTAATCAATTTTCAAGAAGCTCAATTAAATAATTCAAAATTTAGATTATTCTACTACTTCAGCGAAAGCAAAGTTTCTTCTAGTAGAGTTGATTCTAATTTTAACTTCATCGCCAACTTTAGCGCCTGAAACAAAAACCACAAAACCTTCTACACGGGCAATTCCGTCTCCGTCTCTGCCTGTGTCCTCAATTTTAACATCGTATTCTTCTCCTTCATTTACAGGATTAGAATTTCCTCTATCATTACCGTAACTATTTCCAAACAAAATTATCACTTCCATTTTTTAGCCTATGAAGGCTAGATAACTGTTGATTTTGAAAGCATATAAAGTAGTAGGGAAAAAATGATTTTTTAATTTTTTTTAACCCCATTTTTGTAAATTTTTTACCTTCAAACTTCGGTATACAACTAAATTCAACCTTTATCTCTTAATGAATTGAAAAATTATCAACAATACCAGTGAAAAACTGCAAATATAAATTAATTAAATTTAAAAATTTTAAAATATATAGGTAGTACCTACAGTATTGAGAACTACCTTTTCAGGCATTTCCTCTTTGAATTTGCTAATAGAATTCCATCCTGTGCAGTGCATTGGCACCACATAATCAGGGTTTATCCTTTTCATTTCTTTTATTGTTGGTTCAACTATTGGCTCAAATATAGGTCCTGTGAGGTGAAAACCCCCTAGTACTGCATGAACTTTGTCGTTTTTGGTAATTTTCCGTGCATAATCTACTGTGTTAATTATTCCTGCATGGGCACAACCACTGATAACCACCAATCCTTTATCTTTCAGGTTGACAACTAAGCCTTGATCATCATTAAATGGATCAACCACCCATTTGTCATTAATTTTCACCTCTGCCCATGGAAACCCATTTTCAAATGTTGTAGTTCTTTCCACTTCACCTGTCATTAACATAAGTTCTGAGGCCAATGTAGAAGGCTCTCTACATTTAATGATTTCAGCTCCTGCTTGTTTCAAATCTTCTTCATTTAATCCGGGTATAGGAACAGGGGCACTTGCAGCAGGGTTGTTAATACGTCGCTCAAGAAATGCTTCAGGATGAAGAGCTAAAGGAATTTCTCCAGAAACACGGTTCATGAAATTCAACAGTCCACCGATGTGATCAAAATGGCCGTGGCTCAAGACTACTGTTTCTACCCTATTTAAATCAATATTTAATGCATTTGCATTTTGAAATAGACATTCTGTAGATATTCCCGTGTCCATGAGTATCACATGTTCTTCTGAACCTGCAAAAATTTTTATAAAACATGATAACCCATGTTCAGCAAGAACAGGTTTTTCAGGGGCAAATGGTGGTCGCACATCAATTTTTGAGCTCTGTTCCATGAACATATCGGTGAAATTATCAACCAGAACCGTTACTTCCAATCTATCTGCTTCTCTTAAGTTTAATTCATTCATAACTGATAACAGTTCAGGATAGTTTATATATTCTTGGTGTTGGATCTCAACAAGGGACCTTTTTTAAAAGCGTTAATAACTGAGTTAATAAATAAAACAAATTTAGAACTGATAAAAGAAAATTATATACTCCTTCAAAACAGATCTATACTAGAACACAAACTAAAGGTTTGTCTATTTTTTACATTTAATCCTTTAACACCATAAATTGCATTGTATGGGACTATAAACTCGTTAATACCCGTGCACAAAAGAAACTTAATGGAGATGTTATAATTGTTAAAGAATGAGTTAAAACAATTAAATAAAAATCTAATTTTAAAGGTTCGAGAGGGTAAATGTGGAAATATCACAATTTATGAAATGTTAAAGGCTGTTACAGTGCTCGATAATAATAAAGGAGGACAGGACTATTTACTTGATCATTGTACAGATGAAAAGATGGATGAGCTTCTGAAAATGATTAATGACATCGTGAATGATATGAGAGCGGGGCAAATGAATATTCCAGATCTTACGGCTAAATACCTCGATAGGATACCGCAGAGTTAGTGAGTTATACCCATAGTCAAGTCCATTTATGTAATTTAATTTTTTTAAACCGTAGAAACTTTTTATTAATCAATTCCCTTTAAATTGCTTTTGCGAACTGGTATCGATCGATCAATTTGTTTATCAAACTCTGGTGATACATAAAAATTTTTTGGGATAAATTTTCCATCCACTTCTTCAGCATAACCCAAATTCAATAAAACTTCTTTTAATTGGCTATTTGGAGATAATTCAATACCAAATTTTCCGTCAGCTTTTTTTGCATAATTTTCAGCCCAAAATTTAAGGGCTTTGCTACCATTACCTTTTCTTCTTTCTTCTTCGAGAATATAAATCTGGAATAATAAATCACTATTCATGTAGTCATTTCCATATTCTCCATCATAGGTTGTCCAGTCTAAAAATCCGATGTATTTTTCATTTTTATTATCAAATAACAAAAGAATATCCATTTCGTCTTTTTCATCCGCATCAATAATGTCAAGGGGGTTTCCTATGCTTTTATCATTAGCTGCGATGTAATTTAAAGCCATAAAAGTTTCCCAATCTTGACTACTGGATCCTAACGCAGAGTATAAGGTTCCATTTATCTTATTTGCTCTTTTTAGAAGTGTTGGATTCCATTCCAAGTTTAATAATTCCTCAGCATCATATGTGCGTCCTTCAAATTCAATAGCAAGTTTATTCTTACAAATAGGACAGAAATAGCCTGATCCAAACCAATCCTTAGTCTCATCATTTAATTTTACATCCTTTCCACAAGTATTACACGTTGAAACTAGATTATTCCCCTCTTTTCTTATATATCCTCCAAGTTTCATTATTTTTGCCTCCGGTTTACTTGTTTTTTTACCTATTTCAAAATAGATATGCAAGAAGTATTAAAAATAAAAAAATCGGATTTAGATGCAGAATTTCTGTTATCAAATCTCAGGGAGTATTCCCCATAAACCCATATAAACATGACTTTTGCCCCCAATTTGAACTCTGCAGTCGTCACATATTTATTTTAGACAAATTATAATGGTTTCTTTCAGAAGGCTGCCTCCTATTTCATTAAAAAACCTTCTAGTTTCCATCAAGATAACGACCGACACCAACTTGGATATGTATATTAATTTATGATTCACATTATTAATAATATTATAGGACAAGTAAATCACAAAACTTATATTGAGATTCAAATTTGGGATTAAGTGATTAAACAATCATTAATAACACTTTTATTAAAAAACTTATTAATCTCTGATCTCAAAAACAGACAATGACATTTAAAATTGAAAAGTCCACTTTAAAGTGGTATCGGTGAAAAATAACATGCTAAGGATCCGTTAATTACCCACTAAAAGTGGTAATGATTAATAAAAATAATAACTAATAAAAAAATATTAATATATGGACCATTATACCATATTATACTCAAATCGTTGAACATTCATCTTGCATAAACTCAATAATTTTATTCATATTTTCAATAAAAAAATAAAAAAATGAACAAGCCCATTTATTGGGTTTAATCTTGAAGTTTAGGTTTAAATTAGTTATATCTCTTTTAAAACAAAAAAGAGAAGATAAAAAAAACATACTTCGAATTCAAAAAAGGTGATGAAATGTTAAAGTATGAGGGTACAAAAAAAGAACCATATGGTAAAGAAATGCCCGCTGCGACTACTTTTCAAATAGAATTTGATGATGATAACCCATTAACAGAAAGAGAATTTTTAAAACTAAAAGGATTTATGAACAATTATCGTAGTTCATCACGCCCTGAAACACCAATTACATGGAATTTAAAGTATAATCATGATTCAAGTGTAAAAATCCAATTAAAACTCCATTATCTGGACATTGAATGGCCAAATGATAAATGTGCACAGGAAAAAATTATGATGACGTTGACAGAAGAATTTGAAGAAGCTTATAAAAAAGAATTTTTCGAATCTTAATCCTGTTTAATGTAAAAAAAATGTGGAGCGATGCAATTTAGACTTAATAGACATGATTTTAAAAAGATTTCATGCTTTTTTTATTAATCTGATCCATATCTTCTTTTTATCATCCATCCAATTTTTTTTACAACTCTTCTTGCATATATTTTGGAAAATTCCAAAAAACCCGTGACTAAATTTTTTGTAAAATCTATCAAAACATTTCTGACCCTTTTAAATGTTTACTATCTAAAGGGGTTAATTCCTAGTTTGAATAAGTAGATAATTGAAAAAAATAATACTAATTTTCAGTTAACAATATTCAGTTAACAATTTCTTATGCAAGCTCATTTAATTTATTCTGACATCGATAACACAGTAGGTAATCAACAATTATACACCACAAACTATATATGGTATAAAAATCTATATATAATAGTGTGTAGAAACCTTATATTTGTTTTATTTTTTGCATTAACTAATTAACCATTATATTATTAAGGATTATTTCATCCAGGATACCTGAATAAATGATAATTCAGGAAAAAATGATTTAGTGTTATTTGAATGAGTTAAAACATCAAAACTAGATCATAATACTGTATGTTCATTTGATTTAACCCCAAACTTCAATAAATGTCAAAGGAGGAATTTGGAATGCCCAATACCAATAGTTCGACTATTCCGGATTTAGATACACCACATGATAAAGGAGGGGTAGAAATGCTTAGTGATCCTGTAGTTCAAGAAATTTTAATGGATATTACCAATGATGAAAAAACTCTTTCAATCATTGAATGTATTTTGAATGGTAAAACACGTGAGGAAGAAATTGCAGAAGAACTTGGAATAAAGTTAAACCTCGTAAGAAAGGTGCTATACAAATTATATGATGCGGGAGTAGCAACTTACAGAAGAAGCAAGGACCCTGAAACACAATGGTTCACTTATAGTTGGAAATTTGATGAAGAAAAGGTACACCAGATAATAACCAAAAAATATGAAAAGTTCTCAAGGGAAATTGAAGAATCCCTGGAGTACGAAGAAGGGAACATGTTCTTTTTGTGCCGTGCCAACGGCCATAGATACAACTTTGAAGAAGCATCAAAAAACAACTTCAAATGTCCAAAATGTGGAGGTACACTTGAGTATCAGGACAACTCCACCATAATACTGGAACTGAAACAGATGATGGAAAAAAATCAGGTAGCTTAATTTTTTTTAAGCTGAGTTGATTTTAGAATATAAAATTAGTTGATTAAAATAAACATCAACCCATAACGCGTCGCGCAAGAAGTTACGAAAATTTTCATATAAAATGAAATCCATACCCAGATCCATATCTCCAATTCAAGGGTATTGACTTTCCTGAACCATAATATCACTTGATATTACAATCATTATCTTCTGCAATATTGTCCGCAATAGTTTAGTTAACCTTTCCTTAAACCATATATAAAGTCTTAAATAAACGTTTTACTCTAAATTTCTCTTGTTTTCCAGGATCCATGAGTTATAATTAACCATGAGTTCTGTTAACATAACTTTTAACCACCCTGGGCTTTTTTTTAAGCAGTTCTCTTAAAACAACTGCGTTATTGTGTTCTTCGTCCTTGGCGGAGTATATCAAAGTCAAAGTCCCATTAAACTTTTCCATAATCTTTAACCGGCCAATAAGTTCCTTTTTATCCTCAAGCTCGCCCAGATATTTATTTCTGAACTCATCCCATCTTTCAGGGTCATGAGCAAACCACTTCCTCAGTTCGCTGCTGGGTGCTATCTCTTTCATCAATGAATCCAGTTTTAAATCTTTTTTAGACACTCCACGAGGCCAAATTCTATCCACCAGGATTCTAAGGCCGTCACCTTCTTCAGGGGGCAGATACGATCTTTTGATATTGATCATATTATTTATTATTTTGAGAATGTTATTTCAATTTTTAGATCATATTATCAATTCTCTATAAAGTTATGAGATGTGATGAGATGTGCACTTGAAAGTAAAAAAATAGTCATGATATAAAAAAATCAGGTAAAATAAATAAAAATCTAAAATAAAATAGTAATTCATCCAATTGACAGAGATATTTTTAATTTAATTGATTTATATTAGATGATTTTGTAATTAAGATAAAAACAGATTAAATTTTCATGTGGGAATAATCAAAATGATAAAATCAAAATATGTTCATAATATTCCTTTTTTAAGAGTTGCTAACCATATAAGTACTTCGTCCGCGATAGATTCAGAAATATCTTCAATCCAATCTTTTTCACTCCATTTACATATTTCTCCTTCATCAATATCACCAACCACGTCTTCTATACGGTCTTGATCAGTATAGCCCCCCATCTCAGATTCACAGAAACTAAAATTTTTATCATGATTCTCAAACAGAACATCCCATGATTGCGAATCTCTAAGCTCCCAGTACCAATAATAATTTTTAATGTTTTCTTCTTCAACTTCGGGTTTATCATAGACCTCTTCTTCTTTATAACCAACGATCAGCACATTATCCTTATTTAAATAAATATATTTTTCCCAGATATCCTTAATTCCTTGTACCTTCTCTAATTCTGTTTTTTCTATACTATCTACAAGTTCTTTTTTGCTAATCATTTCTAATTACCCCCATCTCGCCAGAACACACTTCTTGATACTATAATTTAGTTATTATCATTAATTAAGATTCTCATCATAACTGAACTAACATGAGCATCAGATTTAAGATTTAAACTAAAGATTTTATTCATCATTCCCATCTGAATCTTACCCATACAGGACTTCTTGGCGAACCTTTGATTATTTCCTGTATTTTAATCTCTGCCAATAAAGGTTTGCTTGTAAGCAATACCTCTGATTCAATTTCAGGTGGTAACATTATACCCCGCGGACCCCTATTTTTTTCAAGAATTTTTAATATATCTTTTCTTTGCTGGTCTGTGAAACCTGTGCCTACTTTTCCGAAGTATCTTCCATCTTTTTTAAGAATCAATGCTCCAAATGGTATGCTACCCGTGCTTTTTGTGGCCCCTACCACATACACGTCCACTGTATCCTCTCTTTTGATTTTTATCCATTGGCCTGATCTTTTTCCGGGCTCATATTTAGAAAAAGCATTTTTAATAACAGCTCCCTCAAATCCATCTTTTAGATACTCTAAGAAATGTTTTCTCACAGTTTGATTATCAACCTTTAAAAATGGGACTATGCGCATACGATCATCCATATAAACCGCATCAATCAATACTTTTTTGCGCTCTATCAAAGGCTTTGATATAAGATCTTCCCCTTTCCATTGGATGATGTCAAATATATTGTAGGTGGCTGGGATCTTTTTGGATAAGATATGTATTTTAAATTTGTTCTCTACGTTACGTTTCAAAAGGTCGCGAAATCCTCCATGAACTGTTATTTCACCATCAACGATCCAGTTATCATCGTTCATATTCTTTGTTAAAGCTTGTGTGATCTCAGGGAATTTTTTTGAAACCTGGATATGTCTTCTGGTCCATAAACTTATTTTATCTCCTTTACGCGACGCTATTATTCTTTCCCCATCATATTTAGGCTCGCTTATCCATGTACCTGTTAACTGAACTTCCGGACCTGTGAGCTTACAAAGCATGGGTTCGATCATATTTTTTCCTGTCCAAATCCTTGGATTAATAGAAAAGTGAAGAATGATGCACAAATAAGGGACTAATTAATGTTCCAGCATCTTTGCCAGTTCTTTTTCGATGGATCTTGTTTCAGGGAGTTTGATTTCGGATATTTTTATTTCCTCTCCCAGTGCCTTCTTCTCTAAAAGTTCCCGTACCTGTTTTGTGTAGGTTTCAGAATATTTGCTCCATTCAAAATCAAATGTCATCTTTTCTATGACCTTTACTCCTTTTTCAACCAGATCATCGTCAACTTTGGCCTTAATAACCTCGATTTCATCTGCTGATCTTATCTGGTCTATGTACATGACGAGCTTAAGAAGGAAGCCCTTTTGGTATGGTTCTAACATCCCTATATATTCATTACTTCGCAACAACCATTTTACAATGGCTACTTTATTGCTCTTCTCCATCGCCTCTTTCAGGAGGAGGAAGCTCTGTCCTACTCCACCTTTTTTTGGTGATTCTGTTCCTACGTAATAGGGCTTGCTCAATGCCACAAGGGGTATTTCATCGAAGTTGCAGAACCCTAGAATCTCCATAGTTTTGCTGGAAAAGGGTTTAAGGGCTTTAATTTCTTCATCTGTAAATGTTATGCATTGTCCTGCAATTTCAACTGCTTTTATTATTTCGTCAGCTGTGAGTTCTTTACCATCTTTTTCACATACTTTCTTGTAATGAACCCTACCGCAATCAGTTTTATGTACCTGATGAAAATGTATATGAAGGTCTTCACTCGCGGCATAAGACCTAATCGGGATTAATATAGTCCCAAAAGCTATGTAACCAGACCATATCGAACGCATAAACACATCTCCAATTTTGGTTACTTAAAACCTATGATCTACTAGAAAAGTATAGTATATAATTTGATCAAAAAATATTAAATATTTTGTTTTTTTTGTTCAATTAAAAATGAGGAATTATTATATTTATTATGGAAATGCGAATGGTTTTTAGATAAATGTATAATATTAAAAAAGGGTATGGGGTCCTTTCTATAAATGTTTTTGAAAGGACGTATTTTTATTTTAGTTATTTAGATATTTGGATGTTTTATGCTTTGGTTAGTTGCCAACGTGGGCTGTATTCTTTTTCATAGCCTGATACGCCGTCGTAATCGACACCAGTTACTGAGGATGTTAATTCTCCTCCGTCAGCACCTTTTGGGTTGTATTCAAGTACTCCCCACTGACCGGATGATGGGTCGTAGTTTAACCATGTTACATAATACCATTTGTACGCATATCCCGAGTCAAAAGCGCCTGTAGGCTCAAACCATCCACTGATTGTTTGTTTTGATGTTGTTGATGTTACTTTTGCTTTTGCTGCTGTTATTGTGCTTGCTGTTGTTTTTGTGTTTGCACTGGTTGAAACTGTTGCTGTTGTGTTTTTAGTGGTTGTAGTTGCTTTAGCCGTTGTAGTTGTTGTCTGGTTTGCTGCACTTTTTGTTGTTGTTTTTGTGTTGTTGTTGTTTGTGATGGGGTTTGTTCCGGTTAGTGTTTTCATTGCGTTTTCTGTTTGTGTTGATACCCATCCGTCGATTGTTATGTTAGCATCTGTTTGGAAGAGTTTTACTGCTTGTTGTGTGTATTGGCCGAAGGATCCGTCGATTGCTCCGGTGTAGTATCCTTGGTTTTTGAGCCATTTTTGTAGTTCGATTACTTGGTTTCCAGTTGCACCTATTTTTAGGCCGTTGTCGGTAACCGCGTTTGTTCCGACATTGCTTTGGTTTAAACATGTGTTTACATTATTATTTTGAATATTTTGAGTGTCAGCCGCCCCCGCAAATGGTAAGGCACTGAACAGTACACACAACACTAATGCGGTTGTGTATGTAATTTTTCGATTAATTGTACCGCCTCCACGTCCGAACATTTTTATAAGTTATGTAAGGACTTTCTTTTGGCACTCCCTTTGATAACTTCAACCTCACATATAAAGGCTTTGATCAAATCCTAAAAAAAAGGCACGCAGAGAACTCTTTTTACAATTTAAGACCATATAAACAAGTATTGAAATAGGCTGTTAACAGATTAGTCATCACAGTTTCTATTTTCAATAAAATGACACAGTCCAAACCCCATTCCCCAAAAAAACCACCAAACAAACACTTCTACAATACCCTATAATACCCGAGAACATTCCTCAAGCCCAACCACCAACATCATACCAACCATTAACCCTTGATAATACATTAAATTCAAAACAAACACCAAAAAAATTAATACAAATAAATCAAAACCCACTAAACCCTTTACCCAATTTTCACCTTTTTAGAGAAAAACAAGCCCAACAAACCCCAAATAACATCACACCATAATTAATTTAAATATTATCAGAAGAAAATGTTACTTAAAATATTTGAAGAGACCACTTTAAATAGTATAATACTCCCAAATTTTTATAAAAATGGTTATAAAATGCTTTTTATTAAACCTTTAATAATTTAAGGAGAAATCCTAAGGTACAATAACATAATAAATAAAAATTTTAAAAAAAAGAAGATTTAAAGGATTATTTAAAAACGACAACAATTAATGTATTATATAAAATTTTAAAAAAATTACAATATCTAAGTATGCGTTTAAACACATTTCAGATGCGAAATACTCTTTTCATTTAATTCATTTAAACAGATTTTAGATACACAATACTCTTTTCCCCAATCATGAAGGGCATGTAAAATCGGTAGGACAGATTCACCTTTTTTAGTAAGTGAGTACTCCACCTTAGGCGGTACTTCTGCATAAACTGCATAAACCTTTCTATTAATTAAATTGTCTTTTTCTAATTCACGAAGCTGTTTTGTGAGCATTCGTTGAGTTACTGTAACTAAAATTCTATTAATCTCACTGAACCGTAATTTTCCATCTTTTAATGTCCATAAAATAAGCGGTTTCCATTTTCCACCTATTTCATCCATAGCTGCCCCAACAGGACAGCAGTATTCTTTCTTTGCAGTCATAAAATCACACCCATACTATATTTCCAAGATTTAATTAAATTTAACCCATTAGTCTACAGTGATTTATCGATGTTAGTTACTATACGGCATGTTAGTATATAACAACATCAACTGTACTTGATTTTTATATAATTAATTCCATTTGTATATTAATACAGCATGATGTGGAAAAAAATGTTGAATTTGATATCCAGTACTTCTGTTGCGGTCCAAAAGGCTGTCAAATAAATTGAATACGAAGAAATGAGGGACGTAGAAGATTAAACAAATTTCATTAATTTTATTTTTAAATTTTATATAAATGGCTAAATTGTCATTAGGTGAGGATTATGATCATTACAGGTAAAAGATTATGAAATGTTCACTGATTGCACGGTTTTTGAGCTTGAACATACAATCCCGTAAGGCGATAACTAAAATATAAAATGCTTTTCATGCCACATCTAAAAATGGATAAAAATTAGTAAGTTAACACTTAATAAATTAAACAGGACAATTGGATACACATTAATATTATAATTAACGAAATTAGAGGGAAAAAATGGCGAAACATCATAAAAAAGCTAAGATTAAAATTTCAGGGATGAGCTGTGTTTCATGTGCTAAAACCATTGAAAACTCATTAGAAAATCTTGATGGTGTAACCAAAGCCCAGGTAAATCTTGGATCAGAAGAAGCAGAAGTAGAATATGATTCTACAAAGGTTAATTTTCCCAACCTGGAAAATGCCGTCGAAGATGCAGGTTATAATGTTATAAATGAAAAGGTTATCCTTAAAATTGGCGGAATGACCTGTGCCATGTGTGTAAAAGCAATTGAAGATTCCATAAAAAAACTCGATGGAATAAGCAATATTAACGTTAATTTAAGCTCTGAAAAAGCTTATATAACCTACAATCCAAAAATGGTTACTGTATTTGATATGAAAAAATCTATTGAAGATGCAGGTTACCAATATTTAGGAACAGAAGGTGAAAAAACAGGTGATATTGAAGAAAAGGTTAGAATGAAAGATTTGAAGGATAAAAAGAACAGAACAATCGTAGGATTTGGTGTAGGAATACCTTTAATGGTTTTAATGTATGTAAATATATCTCTACCCATATCCATGCCTTTACTTTCACTTATAGTTTCCTTTATACCATTTATCTACGTAAGTTACCCCATATTCACCGCAGCATATCGTTCCCTCAAGAACAGAAATCTTAACATGGATGTGATGTATTCCATGGGTATAGGTGTTGCTTACGTTGCAAGTATTCTTGGAACCTTCAATATTGTATTAACACCGGAATTCATGTTTTATGAGACGGCCCTTATACTTGCAGCATTCTTAATGTTAGGCAGATACATGGAATCCCGAGCTATTGGAAGAACATCAACTGCAATAAAGAAATTAGTGGGTTTACAACCAAAAACTGCCATTGTTATTCGTGATGATTCGCAAACCGAAATTCCAATTGAGGATGTTCAATTAAATGACATTGTAATGGTCAAACCTGGTGAAAGGATCCCCGTGGATGGTAAAGTGGTCGATGGTGAAAGTTATGTCGATGAATCTGTAATTACCGGCGAACCTATTCCTGCTTTCAAAGATAAAGGTAAAAATGTTGTTGGCGGAACATTTAACAAAAACAGTGTCTTAAAATTTGAAGCCACAAAAATTGGGAAGGACACCATGTTATCCCAAATTATAAGGCTCGTAGAGGATGCTCAGGGCTCAAGACCTCCAGTTCAAAAAATTGCAGATAAAGCTGTAACATTTTTCATACCTACTATACTTACAATAGCCATAGTGGCGTTTATTGTTTGGTATCTAATTTTTGGAAGCACCCTCCTCTTTGCTCTGACTGTGTTGATCTCAATTCTTGTAGTTGCATGCCCATGCGCTCTGGGACTTGCAACACCCACAGCAATCACAGTTGGAATTGGACGTGGAGCAGAGCTGGGTATTCTTGTTAAAAATAGTGATGCCCTTGAAATATCTGAAAAATTAAATACCATCCTATTTGATAAAACAGGGACTCTTACAAAAGGTAAACCCGAAGTAACCGACATTGTCACTGTAAGTATGGAAAAAGCTGAGCTTTTGATGTTTGCCGCCAGTGTGGAAAAAAATTCACAGCATCCCCTTGGGGAAGCCATGGTTAAAAAAGCTAAAAAGGATGGCATCGATCTAAAAGACGTCAAAGAATTTGATACATTTGGAGGAAAAGGTATAACAGCAACTGTAGAAGATAAAAAAATTTTTATTGGAAACAGAGCTTTATTCAATGATAACAACATCGAAATAACCGATGAAATTGATGAAAAAAGGGCTAATCTGGAAAAACAAGGAAAAACAGCCATGTTAATAGCCATTAACCACCAAACATCTGGAATAATTGCTGTAGCAGATACATTAAAGGAAACTACAAAAGATGCGATTGCAGAGCTCAAAAAAATGGGTTTAAAAGTTGTTATGATAACAGGGGATAACGAAAGAACCGCAAATGCAATTGCAAAACAAATTGGAATAGAAAATGTGCTTTCGGAAGTTTTACCAGAAGATAAAGCCATTGAAGTAAAAAGACTTCAGGATAATGGCGAAATTGTGGCATTTGTAGGGGATGGAATCAACGATGCTCCGGCTTTAGCCCAATCAGACGTTGGAATAGCCATAGGAAGCGGTACAGACGTGGCAATAGAAAGTGGAAAAATAGTTCTTATAAAGGACAATCTAATGGATGCTGCTGCAGGAGTACAGTTAAGTAAAAAAGTAATGTCAAGGATAAAGCAGAACCTATTTTGGGCCTTTGCCTACAACGTCGTGCTTATTCCTGTTGCTGCAGGTGTTTTATATCCTGCTTTCGGTATTGTATTCAGGCCGGAATTTGCAGGGCTTGCAATGGCTTTAAGCTCTGTAACTGTGGTTAGTTTATCTTTAATGTTAAAAGGATATGTACCTCCAGCTAAAAAAGAGAATACACATCTAAATAAGATATAAAATAATTAAATTGAAAATATGCATTTAAATGAAGTTAAATTTCAACAATTTAACTTTTTTAAAAAAATAATATAATCGTAGTAGATGAGTGTATATTTTTTTTATAAATATTTATTTAAAAAAAGGATTTAAGATAAATTAGGGGATTTAAGATAAATTAGGGGATTTAAGATAAATTAGGGGATTTAAGATAAATTAGGGGATTTAAGATAAATTAGGGGATTTAAGATAAATTAGGGGATTTAAGATAAATTAGGGGATTTAAGATAAATTAGGGGATTTAAGATAAATTAGGGGATTTAAGATAAATTAGGGGATTTAAGATAAATTAGGGGATTTAAGATAAATTAGGGGATTTAAGATAAATTAGGGGATTTAAGATAAATTAGGGGATTTAAGATAAATTAGGGGATTTAAGATAAATTAGGGGATTTAAGATAAATTAGGGGATTTAAGATAAATTAGGGGATTTAAGATAAATTAGGGGATTTAAGATAAATTAGGGGATTTAAGATAAATTAGGGGATTTAAGATAAATTAGGGGATTTAAGATAAATTAGGGGATTTAAGATAAATTAGGGGATTTAAGATAAATTAGGGGATTTAAGATAAATTAGGGGATTTAAGATAAATTAGGGGATTTAAGATAAATTAGGGGATTTAAGATAAATTAGGGGATTTAAGATAAATTAGGGGATTTAAGATAAATTAGGGGATTTAAGATAAATTAGGGGATTTAAGATAAATTAGGGGATTTAAGATAAATTAGGGGATTTAAGATAAATTAGGGGATTTAAAATAGATTAGGGGATTTAAGAATAATGTATTTAAGATAAAAAACCCCTAAATCATCCACAATTTTTTTTATTGAATCCACAATTTAAATCCTTTTAAGGGTTTCAACTTTACCATCTTTTCCAACAAGAACTTCATCTGCGAGTCCTGTAAACAGACCGTTTTCAACAACACCAGGAATCGAGTTTAGCTCAACTTCAAGGTCCCATGGATTTCCTATCTCTTCAAATGCCACATCCAGTACAAAGTTGCCGTTGTCTGTTATCACAGGGCCGTCCTTACGTTCAGCCATTCTCAGGGCAGGTGCACCGCCAATTATTTCTATATTACGCTGAACAACTCTCATAGCATCCGGAATGACCTCTACAGGTACTGGCATGCTGCCAAGTTGATCTACAATCTTTGAAGAGTCCACGATCACCACAAAACGAACTGCTGAACCATCAACTATTTTTTCCATTGTATGGGCTGCACCACCACCTTTTATAAGGTTAAGGTCAGGATCCACCTCATCAGCACCGTCCACCGCTATATCAATGTCGTGTTCGTTGAGGGTTGTTACAGGGATTCCTGATTCTTTAGCAAGGAAGAAGGACTGGTAAGAAGTTGGTATTCCCATAACTTCTATTTCATCTTTTTTTACCCGTTCTCCAAGTTTCTTTATGAAGTAGTGAGTTGTTGAACCTGTTCCAAGTCCAACTATGTCACCATCTTTCACAAGCTTCGCTGCTTCGTATCCAACTATTCTTTTAAGTTCCATAATTATTCCTCTCAGGGTTAGTAAATCAGAAATTCAGTACCTCAGGAGTACTGTGGTTAAGTCCAAACCCTTTGCACATTCATTATTTACTTTTCCAATTTTTTTAACTATTTTGCATTTATCTTCCAGGTATAAACCTTCTGGAAAACACAGTTCTCGCATTGAACATTCTTCATCACATTCAGGAGGGTTGAACACAATTTTAGATCCTTCAAAAGCTTTTTTAGAGTCTATAACTGTTTTGATATTTGCTTTATCAACTTCAACCACCTTTACCTTTCCCCCTTCATGAAGAAGGCATGGGTGTTCTGTATTTTTTACATCTTTTATCACGTACATTCTCCCAGTTTCAAGGGGATCTATACAAGTATTTTTAAATCTGCACTTTTCACATTCAGAAGAAGCACCGTAGTGCATGAATACAAGTCCTTTCTCTGCAAGATTTTTTCCAATAAGCGTTATCATGTTATCACCGAATAATCAGGTTTTATTCCCATTTAATGTAATAATTTGTTAATATTAAAATAATATTAAGGAATCTATCAAGTATTGAGAATTACTATATATGTCAGATTATATAAACATGATTTAATTTCCACTTTTTTTGGTTTGTAGATACTTGTATTCATTTTCTTTTAGTGTTTTTGTGGATTATATTAATTTATATTCATGTATTCCCCCATTGGGTTCCAATCAGTTTATCATACTATTATGATCAAATTTTCTTAAAAGTTTATTCCTAAAAGTTTAAATAATACTTTAATTTTAATGTTCATAGTGTTTTCAGGTTTAAATATACAATTCAAAACTTCTCAGTACTTCGTTATAGATTTATGTAAGAATACGAGGATATAAAACTAAAAAACAAAAGATTAGAAAATTTTAAATAATAAAAAAAATAAATTAAATATGAGTTATTATTAACTCATACATTGAGAATACTTTGGTAGATAAGCAATCTAGGTAAAAAGGGGGAGGTAGACACCCTAACTCCTTTTTACCATTCATAACTTTCATTCAGCTTTGATTTTTTATTTTTGAGAAAATATCGATATAACTTCTTTAAAGCTTTTTAAGTGCCCCAAAATGTAAATTTGAAGAAATACTAAATTATTAACAATTAGATTCATAATTAGGTTAAGAATGGGGAGTGAAAAAATTGGATCACCACGATTCTAATCATCAGATGAAACATACGGATGAATCTCATGAAAAAAATGGTGAATGTGTTGTATGTGGAGGAAAACTAACTGAAGAACATAGAATGAAAGGAGAACACGTTCATTCTGGCATGATTGATGATTTAAAAAAAAGATTCTTGATATCATTACTCATAACCATACCTATTCTTATTTTATCACCTACAATTCAAGGATTAGTTGGTTTAGGTAACTCATTCAGATTTACAGGAGATTTATACCTTCTTTTTGCATTATCGTCCATAGTCTATTTTTATGGTGGTTATCCATTTTTTAAAGGATTTTTCAACGAAATCAAATTGAGAACACCTGGAATGGATATGTTAATTTCTGTTGCTATTACCAGTGCTTACCTCTACAGCAGTGCAGTTGTTTTTGGTCTCATGGGCGAAGTTTTTTTCTGGGAACTTGCTACACTAATTGATATTATGCTTATTGGGCACTGGTTGGAGATGAAATCCGTGATGGGTGCTTCCAGAGCACTTGAAGAACTTGTAAAACTCATGCCATCAAATGCACATAAAATAATGTTTGATAAGAGCATAATAGACGTTCCTTTAGATGAACTGAGTGTAGAAGACCATGTAGTCATTAAACCGGGAGAAAAGGTTCCAGTTGATGGAGAAATTATCAGAGGGAATACTTCTATCGATGAATCAATGATTACGGGTGAATCAGAACCTGTATTTAAGGAAATTGGTGCCGAAGTCATTGGTGGATCTATTAATGGGGATGGATCCATTACTGTGGAAATTAAAAAAACTGGGAAGGATTCATTCCTTTCAAAAGTTATAACTCTTGTTGAGGAAGCACAGGCAAATAAATCAAAGACACAAAATCTGGCTGACAGTTTTGCAACATGGCTTACGATAATAGCTCTATCTGGTGGATTTATAACCCTCTTAGTATGGTTAGCCGTTACAAATTTGGGATTTGAATTTGCTCTTGAGAGGGCTGTAACTGTAATGGTTATTGCATGTCCACATGCACTTGGACTTGCAGTACCATTGGTTGTTGCAGTTTCAACTTCCCTATCAGCACGAAATGGGCTTTTAATTAGAAATCGTGCTTCTTTTGAAAGATCACGAGACGTTAATGCCATAATATTTGACAAAACAGGCACACTTACACAAGGAAAGTTTGGTGTTACTGATATTATTCCTTTAAGCAGTGAATATAATGAAAATGATGTTTTAAAATATGCAGCTTCACTTGAATCATATTCTGAGCATCCTATTGCTAAAGGAGTTGTAAATTCAGTTAAAGAGACTTTTGACGTTAAAGATTTTAAATCAATCCCTGGAAAGGGTATTCAAGGTAAAATTAATACAAAAAACGTTGAGGTAGTAAGTCCAAGATATTTAAAAGAGCTTAACCTTGATATTTCTAATGAAAAGGTAGATAAACTCTTGTCTGAAGGAAAAACAATTGTTTTTGTAATTATTGAAGCAGAACTTAAAGGTGTAATTGCACTTGCAGATATTATAAGGGAAGAGTCCAGAGAAGCTATTAAAGAATTCAGAGATATGGGAATCCAGTGCATGATGATTACGGGGGATAGAAAAGAGGTTGCAGAATGGGTATCCAAGGAAATTGGACTTGATAAATATTATGCAGGAGTTTTACCACAAGAAAAAGCAGGAAAAGTTCGAGAAATTCAATCTGAAGGTTTAATTGTTGCTATGACTGGTGATGGTATTAATGATGCCCCTGCCCTTGCACAGGCGGATATAGGTATTGCAATCGGTGCAGGTACAGATGTAGCTATTGAAGCTGGTGATGTTGTTTTGGTAAGAAGCAATCCTCTTGATGCTGTTTATATAATAAAGCTTTCTAAATCAACCTACAAAAAAATGGTCCAAAATTTAGCTTGGGGAGCTGGATACAACATTTTTGCCATTCCAATTGCAGCAGGCGTTCTTTATAGTTTTGGAATTCTTTTAACCCCCGCTGCAGGAGTTATATTAATGTCACTTAGCACCATTATTGTGGCTTTTAATTCAAGAACCCTTAAAATTGAGAAGATTGCTAAAACATAATATTTTATGGAAAAATATAGAAATTGCAAGGTGATTAAATGTCAACAGGATTAGCCCATTATCCAATCTTTGGTATAGATTTAGTTGTTTATATAGGTACAACTGCCTTAATCCTCTTAATATTTGTGGCTTCAATTAAAAGCTTAAATAGACTCGTTTTGAAAAAAAGAGGTAAGACTATTTCCCCCAATTGGCATCATTGGCTCGCAATTATTGTAATAATTTTAGTAGTAATACATGTTGCAATACAATATATTTAATATTAAATTAAAGAGGTGATTTAATGGATAGAAACACAATGATAGTGTTAATAGTGTTGATCATTGCAGTAGTCATAGTAGTTATCTTTAGTTGGTTATGGATGTACACTCCTTATATGGGCGGATATCATGGTAACTACGGTAATCATATGGGATCCGGGATGATGCAAGGATATTAAGAAATTAGATTGTGGAATTATCCAGGTTACAAGATTAAAAGCAAATACAATGGTAGAGAGAGTTGACTTGGATCCCCATGAAAATGGGGAATATTAAGAAGCCCATCAATGATCATTGATGGGGAGATAAAATCTAGTGGAAATGTCTTATCAGTTGAAGAATTAAAAAAACTGTTAAAAAGAGAATATGTAAATAAAATTTACCTGAAATTTTTTTATGATATTATTGTGGCTTTTAAAATTCAAGAACCCTTAAAAATTGAGAAGATTGCTAAAACATAATATTTTACGGAAAAATAGGAGAGAGTTAGGAATATTGAAAAGACTAATCTTCTCCCCTATTTAATGGAAGTATATCTATATAACCCCTGTTGTGACTGCCAGTGCTTCTGCTGATTCCTCTGTGAGTCCCCTATCCCCGAGAATTGTGTATCTTTCTTTACGGATCGTATGGGCTTTTGTAAGGGCTTCTATAATGTATTCTGGCTTAATTCCCATTTCATGAGCTGTTGTAGGGGCTTTAATGGTTTTTAATGTGTCCCTAATAAATTTCCAATCCCCTCCATGGAGATACATCATCATTATAGTGCCTAAACCACACTGTTCTCCGTGAAGAGCTGGTTTTGGTGCTACAATATCCAGGGCGTGGCTGAATTTATGTTCAGAACCGCTTGCAGGTCTGCTTGTGCCCGCAATACTTATGGCAATTCCACTGCTTATCAAAGCCTTAACAACAAGGCCCGCACTCTCCGCAAGTCCTTCTTTTATGGCATCGGCAGATTTCATTGTCATTTTTGCTGTCATAAGAGACAAAGCTGATGCAGAATCGCTGTAATACTCGTTCAATAACCTGTGAGACAGTTGCCAGTCCAGTATCGCTGTGTAGTTTGATATTATATCACCACACCCTGCTGCAAGTAACCTGAAAGGTGCTTTGCTTATGATTGATGTATCCGCAATAATTCCAAGGGGAGGTTTTGCCTTAAGCGAAACACTTCCTCCTTCATTTTTTATTGAAGCTCGCGGTGATGCTATTCCATCGTGGGATGCTGCAGTTGGCACGCTTATAAAGTGAATTCCAGATCTGGTGGATGCAAGCTTTGCAACATCTATAACCTTTCCCCCTCCAACACCTAAAACAATGGAAGCACTTCCAATCCCATCTTGAACTTCTATAACCGCATCTTTTGATGCTTTTTCGATTGTGATATTTTCAACTTCAAATCCTTCATCCTGAAGGCTTTTGATTGCTTTTTCTCCTGCAACTTTAAGGGTGTGATGTCCTGTTACAACCAGAACTTTACCACTGATCCTCAAATCCTTACAGATAGCACCGGTTTCCTCAATCACTCCTTCACCAGTGTGTATTTCCCGAGGGAGCTGAATCTTTTGAAAATCCATTTTATCGTACCTTTTGTATCAGTAATATAACACCATTTAATAAAATAATTTTTGATTTCTCTTAAAATTTCTCTTTAAATCTATTAAGATCTCTCTTTTAATTTACCGGATCAAATTGTAAAAATCAAATTGTAAAAAATTTTATTCAACTTGATCTAAATGAGAATAATGGAATTTTTACTCTTTTGATACTTTTAACTTATAGTTTAATCTATAATCAATATGTATGGAATTCCCCTATTCAAATAGTTATTATTTAAAAATTTAAAAGCTCCAATGATTATATAAAACAATAGAATAGATAAAATTATAAAATAAAACTAGAACTTTTGAAGCAATATAGTTCAAAATAAGAATATTTCAAATAATCCTTAAAAAATTAAAAAAGATTAAAATTAATAAAAATCCAGATCCAACAGATTTAATAAAAGATTTGTTGATAAGGATTTGATAAAAATAAAGATTGTTGATAAAAGATTTGATGAAAATAGTTAGTAAATTAAATTTGATAAAAAGATTGATAAATTTAAATTTTATCCGTAATTAAATCAAATAATTTTAATAAAAATATTGATAATGGTGAATAAATGACTGATTTCAGCGAATGGTTCCACAATATCCTAGAAGAAGCAGAAATAATCGATACACGTTACCCTATAAAAGGAATGCACGTCTGGCTCCCTCAGGGCTTCAAAATAAGAAAGTACACACTGAAAATTTTAAAGGAAATCCTCGACGAAGACCATGAAGAAGTACTGTTCCCCCTATTGATACCAGAAAATGAACTTGCAAAGGAAGCAATACACGTCAAAGGATTTGAAACTGAAGTTTACTGGGTAACACACGGCGGTCTCACAGAACTCAATGAAAAACTTGCTTTGAGACCTACAAGTGAAACAGCCATGTATCCTATGTTCTCGCTATGGGTCCGCTCCCACACAGACCTCCCCATGAAATTTTATCAGGTGGTTAATACTTTCAGATACGAAACCAGACACACAAGGCCCCTTATAAGGGTTCGGGAGATTACAACCTTTGAAGAGGCACACACAGCGCACGCCTCAAGGGAAGACGCAGCAAAACAGGTTGAAAATGCTGTTGAAATTTATAAGACTTTCTTCAACATATTGGGAATACCCTACGTCGTAACAAAAAGGCCTGAGTGGGACAAGTTCCCAGGGGCTGATTACACAATGGCCTTTGATACATTACTACCCGATGGTAAAACCCTCCAGATCGCAACTGTGCACAACTTGGGGCAGACATTTGCAAAAACTTTTGATATAACCTATGAAACAGCTGAAGGCGCACACGAATATGTTTACCAAACATGTTACGGCCTATCTGACCGAGTTATAGCTTCTGTCATTGGTATACATGGTGATGAAGCAGGACTGTTCTTACCTCCAGAGATTGCCCCTTATCAGGTTGTTATAGTTCCTATAATTTTCAAAAAGGGAAGCGAAGAGGTTATGGAATTCTGCAGAAACCTTGAAAAAACTTTAAAATCTAAAGGTATAAGGGTTCATTTTGATGATAGGGACATAAGGGCAGGCAAAAAATATTATGAATGGGAGATGAGGGGAGTACCACTTCGAATTGATGTAGGACCAAGAGATATTGCAAACAAAAAGGTTGTAACCGTTAGAAGGGACGAAAAAGAAAAAGAAATTGTGGACTTCAAACCAGAAAACATTGCAGAAGATGTTAAAAGCATACTGGATGATGTAACAAGGAACATGGGAGATAAATCCTGGAAATCATTTAATAATGAAGTCAGAAGTGTCGAAACTCTTGAGGAAGCCTCAGAAAAAATATCAAAATATAATGGTATAATCTCCTTTGGCTGGTGTGGAGATGAGGCCTGTGGAAAAGAACTTGAAGAAAAAATAAACGTTGATATCCTTGGAATTCAGGGGGAAATTGAGGATGGTAACGTATGTATAAATTGCGGTAAACCTGCAAAACATGTTGCACTCATAGCAAAAACATATTAAAAAAGATCTGAGGGGATGGAATGAATCTAAGAGTAATTCTTCTTGTATTTGTAATTTTCATCTTTGCGGTTGGGTTTGGAGTTATGAGCTACTCTGAATCATTGGGAATACCATTGAAACAAGCGTATGACAATGGAAAAGTAACTGTTGTGCAGAACACAACAGCTGGGACTATCCCGCATGTGATTACAATAAAGAATAACGATACAAAACCTGTGAAAGTTCAAAAAGGAGATATACTCAAAAGTAATTCTTCTCAGGACCTCGTAATTGCAGAAAACAGTAACATACCAAAAAATTCAACAGAAAACATTAATGCCTACTGTTTTGAACCAACACAACAAGCAGTAGCCGGGGCAAAACTTCAACCATCGACCAACACAGCATCATCCCAAATAAAACAGATTATAACTGATTCAAATCCCTCAGATATTCAAAATGCCACTTCAGCCCAGCTTCAAATATGGACAGTTGTATCTGGAGGAAATTTAACTATTTACAGCGGAGAACCAGCTGCACTGGTGGATAAACGGGGAATAACATTTTCTAAACTTCGTCAGGAATTAACAGATGCTAAATCTTCTGTGATGAGCATGTTCAACGTCACATCTGACGGATTGAATAATCTAGCACAGAACAACACTACAACATCCTCAGGAGACATTCAAAGTTTATTCAATGGCTTTATAGATTGGGTAAAAGGTTCTTTAGGAATATAAACTGAGGATATAAATTAAAACATGAATCAGTTTAATCAATGAATAGTAAATTTTGGATACAATATCCGGAATTAGGAAATAGTCTGTAATTAGACCAATGTAAGATGAAACAGTGAATAGTGAATAATCAATAAGGGTTAATAAGTTACTGAGTAGGAAATTATACAAAATCTATTAAATGGAAAGGGTTCATTGATGAGTAAAACATTTGCAGTAATCCCAGTATCAAGATTTACAGACGCAAAAACAAGATTGTCACCAACTTTAACGGCTTTAGAACGGGAAAATCTTTTAAAATCCATGTTAAAAGATGTCATCAACGTTTTAGATAATGTTGTTAATAAAGTGGTTGTTATAAGCTCTGATAAGGATGTTTTAACGTTCGTAAAAGAGATAGGTGCTTTACCCATTGAAGAGGAAGGTACAACAGATTTGAATGGCGCTCTGATGCAGGCCATCAAGTGGTGCTCCCAATCATGTGACAAGGTACTTGTAGTACCTTCAGATGTGCCTCTTATCCGGAAAAGTCACGTCGAAGAAATATTAAAGATGGGTGAAAACTTTGGAATGGTAATAGCCCCTGCAAAGGGAGGAGGAACCAACGCACTACTTTGCCCAACCTCAAAAATAGAGATGAAATTTGGGGAATGCAGTTTCTTCGAGCACATAAAGGAAGCAGAATCAAACAACATATCCTATGGAATCTATGATTCATTTTACATGTCCCTGGATGTAAATACTGCAGAGGATCTAGGAGAAATAATGATACACGGCTCCGGGACTGAAACAAAGAGTTTTCTAAAAAGATCCGGACTCAACGTGAGATCAAATCATGGCTCTGAGAGGCTGCACGTGAATAGAGGGAAAAAAACATGACCTGCACAGAATCAATCGCCATGACAATAGCTGGTTTTGACCCATCAGGCGGTGCAGGAATTTTAAACGATGTTAAAACTTTTGAAGCTCTTGGAGTTTATGGAACAGCAGTCATAACAACATTAACAGCACAAAACGTTCAGAGAGTTGAAGGTTTGATGCCTGTTGATACTGAATTCATTGAAAAACAGATCGATACGGTTCTTGAAGGGGAAAAAATAGAGTACGCAAAAACGGGAATGCTTTTTTCGGATGAAATAATAAAAACTGTGGCTTCTAAGGTCAAAGAACACAATTTAAAAGCTGTGGTCGATCCTGTAATGGTTGCTGGGTCTGGCGGTTTTCTATCGGAGGAAGGTTTTGCAGATTCATTAAAAAAACATCTTCTACCCATTGCACTACTTACAACTCCAAACATCTTTGAAGCACAGGCTATTTCAGGAATTGAGATCAAAAATGAGGACGATGCCATAAAAGCGGCAATTGAGATTGGAAAATTTTGCAACGTTGTTGTGACGGGCGGACATCTTAACGGCTCAGATATATTTTACAACGGTTCAATTAAGGTTTTTGAAGGCGAACTTGTGGAAAGCACAAACCTCCATGGAACTGGTTGTACCTATTCAGCTGCAATCACAGCATTGCTCTCAAAGGGGTGCGATGTTGAAACTTCGCTACAAAAGGCAGGTAAATTTGTGAGTGAAAGTATCAAATGGGGTAGGAGAGGTACCTTAAATCAGTTCGGGAAATTCAATGATTCCAGAATATAAAAGTTAGAGTTGATTATTTAATAAGGGATGTGGTTGATGTGGTTTCAAATAAAGAGATAAAACAAATGCTTGAGGCAAAAAGAAGGGGGATAGATCTTAAAAGGGAAAACTTAAACTCGGAAAATTTTAAGATCTGCCCATCTTGCAAAGCCAAAAACCATGAAAGAGCTTTATTCTGTGTTAAATGCGGACATAAACTAGATAAAATTACTAAAAACAATAAGATATGTCCATCCTGCAACGCTGAAAACTTAGCTAAAGCTAAATTCTGCACCAACTGTGGGAACAAGCTACAAAGTATGGAAGAAGAATTTGATAAAATTTCAGATGTATCTTCAAAAGAAACTCAAACCCTTCACAAAGAACCAAAAATAGATAAAAAAGAATTTAAAGACATTGAAGAACCTGAAATCATTAAAACATCAGTTCCAAATAAAGAATTAGTAAATAAAAAAATATGTCCAGCCTGTAAATCTAAAAACCTCAAAAATGCGAAATTCTGTGTTGTCTGCGGAAAGAATTTTGAGGGAAATGATCTTAAAGATGAAGATTTAAACAAAGAGAGAACAGAACTGGCTTTCATAGAAACGAAAAATGAACCATCACTTCTTGATAAGGTTGGTAAATATTCGCAAGAAGAAAAGATATTTGATCTTAAGATTCAGACAGAAATCAATGTCCCTGAAGATATTAATAAGATCAACGACGGATCAAAACTTGAAACAGAAACAAAACCATTAATATCCAAAGATTTGAAAGAAAATGGGAAAGTTGAAGGATTTGGGGATATGGAATCTGAGGATGTAAAATCTGAGGATATAAAGTCTGAAGATATAAAGTCTGGAAATGTAAAATCTGAGGATACAAAATCTGAATCAGAGACTCCTAAAAAAGAAGGAAATGTAGATCCAATTGAAAAAATAAAAAAGGCAAAGGAACTCCTTGATATTGGTGCAATAACCTCCGAAGAGTTCAATGCAATCAAAAATAAATACCTTGAGAAAATTTAGATTTCTCTTAGATTCTCTTATTCTCTATCTAATAAAATAAAAAAGAAGTAAAAAAAGTGAAGATGTCAAATTTAAAGGCTGTAAACTTCTTCAGGTGAGAGCATAGGCACTCCACCTTCTTCAAGGGCTTTTATACCTGCATCAATATCTTCCGTACGCAGTACGACTATTGCTTTCTCACATTTTTTCTCTGCAAATGCATATAAATACTCCACATTAATATCTGCACCGTTCAGAATCGTAAGGATATCATCAAGCCCACCGGGTTCATCTGAAACACCAACAGCTATGACATCGTTCACTTTAACCACAAAATCACTCTCTTCAAGTATTTTTTTGGCTTCAGCGGGTTCTGGAACTATCATTCTTAAAATACCAAATTCAGATGTGTCTGCAATTGAAAGGGCTCTGATGTTGATCTTGGCATTTGAAAGTATGTTAACTGCTTTCCATAACCTGCCTTTCCTATTTTCCAGAAATATGGATATTTGTTTTAACTTCATTTTATCCCTTCTTTACTTTTATATACCTTCAATTCACATATTTCTTTTATCAATCACTCTTACAGCTTTTCCTTCACTTCTTGGAAGACTTTTTGGTTCAACAAGGTTTACATTAACACGCAACCCAATTTCACTATGTATACGACTTTCAATATCCCTTTTAACGTCTTCTATATGTCGGACTTCATCTGAAAAGAGTGCAGGTGAAGTTTCAACCTGAACCTCTAGTTCATCAAGCTGCTGTGGCCTTGTGACTATGATCTGATAATTGGGCTCAAGTCCCTCTATTTTCATGAGTGCCTTCTCAATCTGGGATGGGAACACGATTACTCCTCTAATTTTGAGCATATCATCTGAACGTCCGGTGATCCTGTCCATTTTAACCTGAGTTCTTCCACAGGAACATTTTCCTCTCCTGAGGGCTGTTATGTCCTTTGTACGGAACCTTATAACTGGCATTCCTTCACGTGTAAGGGTTGTAAGTACGAGCTCTCCTTTTTCTCCCTCTGGAACTGTTTTAAGTGAATCAGGGTTTATGATCTCTGGGTAGAAATGGTCTTCAAAGATGTGAAGTCCATTTTTAGCCTCACATTCCATTGCGACACCAGGACCTATGATTTCAGTTAAACCGTAGATATTATGTGCTGATATGTGCAACCTTTTTTCGAGTTGGTCTCTCATTTCTTCTGTCCACATCTCAGCTCCAAAGCATCCGGCCCGGAGTTTGAGTTTTTCTGTATCTATACCATCATTTGCAGCCACTTCTGCAAGGTAAAGTCCATAGGACGGTGTGCAGCTGATTATATCTGTTTCAAAGTCCTGCATGATTTCAATCTGTCTTTTGGTGTTACCTGCAGATATTGGGATCAGGGTTGCACCAATTTTCTGAGCACCATAATGAATACCCATACCACCAGTAAAAAGACCGTAACCGTAACTGTTCTGGATTTTATCTTTTTTACGGGCACCCGTCATTGTAAGGGCTCTTGCTATAACCTCACCCCATAGATCAAGGTCTCCTCTGGTATATCCTGAAACCGTTGGTTTTCCTGTGGTTCCTGATGTTGTGTGAACCTCAACAATATCTTCAATCGGAACTGCAAACATTCCAAATGGATAAGCAGCCCTGAGATCTGTTTTTGTGGTGAAAGGAAGTTTTTCAATATCTTCCAGGGTTTCAATATCTTCGGGTTTTATATTAAGTTCGTCGAATCGTTTTTTATAGTAGGGCACATTTTCATAGGCCCGCTTTACAACTGCCTGTAATCTCTGAAGCTGCAGTTCTTTTATTTCTTCTGCAGACATACACTCTGCTTCTTTATTCCAGATCATGAATATCTCCTGTCTATAAAATCATTAATTTTAAATTTGATGTATCATTGTTCGTTGATAGTATAAGATAACTTTTTCTCTCAACAGAGATATGTTGGAATTCCTTATTAATTAAATTTTCAAAAAAAGTCGGATTATTAATTGATCTTGAGATCGAAGCTCACTGAATTTTGGTATATGCAGTATATACAGCTTCCAAGATACCATTGGTTTTTACTTATTTATTATTTAATTTATTAATATGGGTTATTTTTCAAATTTCGGTCCTATTCAAAATTTTGATTCTAAATGAATGACTAAATGAATAATTTTAGTGAATAAAATAACAACTCTTAAATAATCGCTTGAAAATATAGTTCAAAGCATGTAAAATATGTAGGAGTTTATCAAATGCATAAAAAATTGATTGGCGGAGTAGTTGTTTTGATAGTTTTATTGTTAGTTATTGTCGCAGCCAATTCAGGTTCTTCATCTACAGAACCCGTACTTAATGTTTCAAACATTAAAGCAAGCAATGTAGGTTACGGGATGTATGAGATAAGAACTAATGTAACACCTTTAAAAGATTTTGATTATCTTGAAATGGCAACAACCTACTATGACAAAAATGGTTCAGTTATTGACAAAAACTCATCAGCATGGAACATTAACCATACTAAGGCAAATCATGTTTTGAAAGTTTCCAATATGAAATCATTTTATAAAAAAGGAAAACCCGCCAAAGTTGAAGTTCAGTTCTTTGATTCACCACACCATGGTGGAGGTAAATCTTCAGCAATTTATTGCAGGAATGTGACTCTTTAACCGTTTAGTTAATTTCTTCTTTTTTCTTTTTTTTGTTTGAGGATCTCAAGCGTAGTCTTTAAAACCTTTGCTAAGTAAATTATCATGATGTTTGGATACTACTCATTTTCAAAGTTTCAATAATTTCATCGAAACCCTCTTAGAATTATATTAAAGATTCTAAAAATTAAAAATTAAATTTTGATGAATCTTTCGCTTTTTTATAAAAATTTAGCCCGGGTTTCTCAGCATCTTATCTTATTTCAATTTCTTTAGAAACAGTAAACCTCAAAAAAACATTAAAATGCATATTTATACTATTTTTAAATATTTAAAGCATTACTATCCTCGACACAAACAATTTAACCTTTAAATTCTCCAATTTCATGTAAAAGAGCATATTTGTATTACTAAAACTATATAACTTTATATAGTTGTCTCGATAATAGTTAAGCATTGAATATTAGATTATTTACCAATATTTAGGAGGAAAAGAGATGGAAAATAAACAAATAGATTTTTTATTGTATATTTTGGGTTTTGTAGGACTTATAGTCCTTCTTGGTGGAGTATTTAATTTATATGAGTTTAAGTATGGTCTTTTTGGTGCTATTATAATATGGTTTATAGCTGGAGCATCTAGAAAATATTATGGCATACCTAAATAACAACAATAAACACAGTTTAAGTTTGTTTATGCATATATAATCTTTGTTTTGTTATAATTTTAATCTTCAGGTATTCCTTTTTTTGATCATATAATTTTTACAATTTTTTGATCATACAAAATTTGAAAAAGTGTATTATATTATATTCACTATTTTTAATTAGATTTGATTTACTGACATACCCCTTGAATTTGAGAGCTGATCTAAAATTCAAGTTGTTTTTGTTAGTTTCAATTAATTTGGCGAACTTCTTTTAAAATTTTCTTCCATTATTATTTTAGGGCTTTTTAGGCAAACACTAAAGCATTAAAGCAGTTTAGAACTTATTATATATACATATGAATAATTAATGCAGTTTAAATCTAATTTTAACTATAAATCTACGTCTAATTTAATAAAATTAATTAGAAATATATTAATATGTAATAATTACAATATATCTTTGTTACAAAATATTGAAGAATTTATATAACTATTTAATAATTTTATCAAATTACTCCAATAATGATCATAAAATTGTTCATTAAAATAAAACTTTTAAAAGTGGGGGTAAATCATATGGATATATATAAATGCAGTATATGTGGCTATACTTACGATCCCGAGGTTGGTGACTCCCGGAGGGGAATAAATCCGGGCACTCCCTTTGAAGAACTGCCAGATAACTGGTCCTGTCCTCATTGTGGTGCTGGTAAAATTAGATTCAGAAAACCAAGCATATATGGGTAAAAACTGGCTAAAATGATAACATTGTATTAAACATTATCAAAAAATTATTGAAAATTAATTGAGTTAATTTTCTCATTGAGTTTAGTCACTTATTTTAAGGAAAATTTAATAGAAAAAAAATAAAAAATAAAGGTTTAAAGTGACGAATCAAGCCAAGCCTCTACTCTTTTGTTCACTTCATCCCAGTTCACAATGTTCCAAAATGCATCCACAAATTCAGGACGTCTGTTTTGATAGTCGAGATAGTAGGCATGCTCCCAGACATCAAGGACCATCATTATCCTGAAGCCTGGAATCAGGTTCACGTTGTGTTTTTCAATTTGCATAATGAATATTCTATCTGTTCTTTTGCAGAGAGTCAGTGCAGCCCATCCAGAGCCTTCAGCCCCTACCGCAGTCTGTGTGAACTCTTTTTTAAACCTTTCAAAACTTCCATAGTCTTTTTTTATGTATTCTGCTATCTTTCCTGTGGGTTCGCCTCCACATTTTTCTGCAGGTCCCATATTTCTCCAGAAGAGTTTGTGGAGCACGAAACCTCCAACATGGAATGACAATTCCTTTGCAACTGCTTTAACGTCAAATTCTTCCGAATCTCTGGAGTCGAATTTTTTAAGCAGGGCATTTGCACCGTCTACGTATGCTTGATGGTGTTTGTCATGGTGTATTTTAAGCTGTTCCTCTGAAATATAGGGTTCCAGATCCTTATAGCCATAAGGGAGTGCTGGCAGTTCATAAAACTTTTTTTCCATATTTTATTCCTCCTTTTACACCTTTTCATTTCCTTAATCTTATTGAACGATTTCAGAAACCTATTTAAATGATTTCAGAAACCTCTAAAGTTTAATCACCAGTTTAATATCCCAATTATCGTAACATCACCATTTATAAAAACTTCTGTAGCAAAGCCACCAATCAAAGTTTTCATATTCTGAGGGGTTCTTTTTAACAGCTTCAACATCAGCTGCAGGTGGAATAATCAAACCTTTTCCAATAAGTTCATTTTCAGGCCAGTTTGCAGGAATTGCAACTCCTTTTTCCTCAACTTGCTGGAATCCCTCAATCATACGGATTATTTCATCTATGTTTCTTCCAAGTTCCTGGGGATAATACAGTATTGCCCTTATTACTCCTTCTGGATCAACTATAAATACAGCTCGAACAGTATTTGTGGCTTTTGCAGGGTGTATAAGTCCTAATTGTTCTGCTACTTTACCTGTGTCCGCAATTACTGGAAATTCTATTTCAAGGTCCAGATTATCCTTTATCCATTCTATCCATTTGAGGTGTGAGAAAACCTGGTCAACACTCAACCCTATTAACTCGCAGTTAAGTTCTTTGAACTTATCATACCTTTTCTGGAATGCATAGAATTCCGTTGTGCATACCGGTGTGAAATCAGCAGGATGGCTAAAAAATACAAACCATTTACCATTAAATACCTTTGGAAGCTTCATCATACCTTGCGTTGTTTGAACCTTCATTTTAGGGAATTTATCCCCTATAAGGGGCATTCCTCTACCTTCTTTCTTCATGCATTTTACTTCGTATACTTTTTCTCCCATAACAGATCCTCCGTAGATAATCCGGTTACTCTTGTGTTTAATATAATAATGTTCATCTGTATTATTTATTTCGATTTTAACCCCATCAAACTCCCCTTGTTATTAATACTTAATAAAAATTGGAGAAATACGATGTAAGATCATTAAATTTCCATTAATTTATCAAAAACATTATAAACAATATTATAAACAATTTTGAAAATTTATTAGAAAACATCTAAAAATTAAAAGAAATAAAAGAAATATTCAATTTAAAAAAGAATTGAAGATATAACAAATAAATAAAAATAGAAAATAAATCAAATCATTTTGTCTGTGTTGGTGGAGTAAAAACCCTTTTTGCAAGTTCACTGTCGAGCATGAACATTCCACCGGGAGCATCACCCATTAATTTAATTTTTTGAAGCACTCCGCTTGATGACTCCTCTTCTTCCACCTGTTCTGCAACGTACCATTGCAAGAAATTGTTGGTGGCATGGTCTGAGAGGGCCACGGCAAGGTTAACGAGCTGGTTTATGAGGTCTGTTACCATTTTTTCGTGTTCGTATACGTGTTCAAAGACTGCCAGTATAGAATCCCAATCATGTGGTGGCGCATTTATCTGAGTTAAGGTAACCTTTCCACCCCTTTGTGCTATGTAATCGTAGAATTTCGTTGCATGGGCAAGCTCTTCTTGAACCTGGACTCTCATCCAGTTAGCAAAGCCCTTTAGATCCTTTGAATCAAAGTATGCTTCCATAGAAAGGTAGAGATATGCGGAATAAAGTTCAGCATTGAGTTGGCTATTTAAAGCATCCTGCATTTTTTCATCCATTAATTATACCTCCTTTAAAGACATTTAAAGAATTTAATCTTCTTAAAACCTTAAAATCTTAAAAAAATATTAATTTTAAAAAATCAATCATATTTTAGGTATTAATCTAACTCTTCAAATTTATCTTTTCCTACTCCACATAAAGGACAGCACCAATCATCCGGCAGTTTCTCAAAGGGTGTACCAGCTTCAATTCCAGAATTTGGGTCGCCCTCGTCAGGGTCATAGACGTATCCGCATACTGTGCATATAAACTTTTTCATATTAGTCCTCCTGGTTTAGTTTACAGAAATGAACCTATTTATACCAGCACCACACTGGGGACAATGCCAATCCTCAGGCAGTTCTTCAAAAGAAGTACCTGGTTTTGTTTCTCTTCTGGGTTCGCCCACTTCAGGGTCATAGATGTATCCGCAGACCTTGCACTTATACCTTTTCATCTTCATTCAGTTAGCCCCGCTTAATTTGTAGAACAATTTTTAAATAATTTTTTTTGAAACAAATTCCTATTTTTAGAATTACAGGTCTTGTCCTATAATAACTTAGTACGTTTAATTTAATATTTTTTTGTTTTTAAAAGGATGAAATCACTTTTTTTTTGTTTTATTCAAAAAAACGATCAGAGTTTATTAGTTAGGAACTATTTTAAAAAAAATGATTTTAAAGAATGAAAATATAATGAAGAACTGTTTTAATGTCAATTATAGAAAAATAAAAGAATTAAAAGTAATAATGGTTAGTGCACCAATTCCCATGGTTCTACATCACCTTCAACAACCTTAAAAATAGGATTAATCAATGGAATATCTAAATTTTCAAGCTCCAGGTATCTTACGTGATCCCTAACATCTAATTTTCTTTTAAGATGTTCAAGTTCGTATAAGATCTGTCCACGGGTTACTTCAATCTTGTAATTTGTAAATTTGTCCCCAATTTTACCCCTATTAAATTTATAACCCCTTAATTGTGATTCTTTGTAGACATTCAGGAGATAGGTATCGATAGCAACTACGGGATCTGGCTGGTTTTTGAACCTTTCAAGCTGAGGGTGATTCCTGTAACCACGGGTTTCACCTTTAAGTACGGTTCTTGCAAGCAATCCCTCTCTCCAGAGGGCAACAAGACCTTTACAATCAAGGTACTTTGGATGAAGACTCCACAACCTCATAAAAATCTCCGTTTACCATTTAATAGCTTTACAAATAAAAAAAATTAAGGAAAATTAAAAAAAATTATAGTATGTTTATAAATCAAAGAACCCCCTAAACTTAAGATTTTTTCAAAAGTAATACAGGGACTTTAACTGTTTTTAATGTACTTTCAGCCACGCTTCCCATGATCAATTTCTCAAGACCCGTTTTTCCATGGGTACCGATGACAATAATGTCCGCTCCAACTTTTTCAGCTATTTTTTTCATGTCCCGAGTAGGATTTCCCACTAAGAGAACCTCATCAACCTTCACACTATTTTTTTCCCCTTTTTCTTGTACCTTCTTTAGTATGGATTTTCCTTCCTCTTCGAGAACTTCAAATGGGTATATGAGTTTATCATCGATTATATGAACTGCCACAACCTTTGAATCAAATTTTTTTGCCATTTCAATTGCAACATCTTCTGCTTTTGATGCAAATTCTGAGCCGTCAGTTGGAACCATTATATTTTTAAACATTTAATCACCGTTTAGAATTTATTTATTTAATTAAGTCATTATTAACATTTTATTAAAAATACTAAGTTTCCTTAGTTTTTAAGTTTCCTTAGTTTAGCCAGGGATAGGATTATCCTGAATTTCATTCAAATCCAAACCATTAACTTCCTTATCATTCAACTTTCCTTAAATGATCACCGACAACGAAGTTTACACCACCCAGATGCAGAACAGGTTTTACATTTTCCACATCAAGAAGACCATCCTTTAAAGCTTTAGAATCTGTGTCAACATACACAACTTCACCAACTACAAGTTTATGATCCCCCAGTTCTATGATCTCGTGTACTTTACACTCAATATGGGCAATACATTCCCCTATTTTAGGAGGTGAAACTTTTGAAGATTTTATCTGGGTTAAATCTGCTTTTTCTATCTCGCTTACACCGTAAGGAAATTTTTCTCCCGTAATCCATAATTTCTCAAGAATTGCCTCGTTTGGTATGTTCACAACAAATTCGCCTGTTTCTTCTACGTTTTTATAGGTGTGGTGGCTTGGTACCGATGCAAATGCAACAAGCGGAGGTTTTGTGGAAACGGGCATTGTAAAAGAAAATGGAGCCGCATTCACTTCACCTTTAAAGTTCATTGTTGTCACTATTATGGCCGGCCTGGGGGCTAGTACCCTGTAGGCGTTTTCAACTTCCAAAGATTTAAAATCCATTTAAACACCTGCCATCTGTTTTTTAAGATCATCAAAATCTTTGAGGTAATCTGCATGACACCTTTCTATGAATGTATCGCAGAGTTTGTGGGGATTTCCATCCATGACAAGATTTCCATCTTCCATCATAATTGCTCTGGTTGTAACTTCTTCAATGAAGTCAACATGATGACTCACCATCAATATGGTTGTGTTAAATTTTTTGTTTATCTTTTTAAGTGAATTTGAAACTATTCGGAGGGTTATGGGGTCCAGATCTCCAAATGGTTCATCCAGTACCAAAAGTTCAGGCTGTGATGCTAAAACCAGAGCAAGTGTGGCTCTAACTTTCTGTCCCCCTGATAGTTCATAGGATCTTCTATCAAGAATTTTCATAGGTAAATCCAGGGCTTCAAAAATTGGTTCCGCGTATTTTTTAACCTCTGTATCTGGGAAACTTGGGAACAGTTCTTTAAGGATATCTGAGGAGAGACCTATTTTTTCAAGCTGATGTTTTGCTTCGGTTTCAGGGAGGTCTGTAAGCTGGTATAATATGTCCAGAACTTTCTCACTTATTCCCAGTTCTTCAGCTTTCTTTTTAGCTTCTCCAACCACATTTTCTCCTTTAATACCAAGTCTTGAGGCTATCTGACTTCTGATGGTTGCATGGTGTACAAGGGAAAATTCCTGGTGCATGAATCCCATTTTACGCCTTACATCCATCCTCATGATTCCAGGCTGGTGCATGTCAACCCATTCATCGTTCAATTTGAAATAAACATTTCCTGCATCAGGAAAATCAATACCTGCAATCATTCTAAGTAAAACAGTTTTTCCAGCACCACTAGGGCCCATAAGGGATATTATCTCACCTTTTTTGACGTCAAAATTAATATTTTCAACTTCAAGAACATTTCCCCCCTTAATAAGGAAGAATTTCTTCTCTAAATCCTTTACTTCTATTACAGGTTCGCCCACATCTGCTGGATCTCGGGAAGGTTCGGGTAAATCCATTCCTTTGACAAATTTTTGAATTATATCATCAGGAGAACCTTCATCAACTATGTTTCCATCTTCCATAAGCATGACACGTTCTGAAAGATATTTGTGAACTTCTGGAAGATGAGATACCACGATAACTGTGACTCCCAGTTTTTCGTTGATGTTTTTTATGGCATCGAGTATTTCCTGTTTGGTTCTTGGACACGACATTGTTGCAGGTTCATCAAGAAGCATTACTTCAGGTTTTTTTGCAAGCTGCCTTGCCATTATCAGTCTCTGTTTTTCTCCACCGCTTAAAACCGGGGCAAAATGATACGCTTTGTGGCCAAGGCCCACAACATTAAGTATTTCCAATGCTTCACTCTCAAATTCATCAAAAGCAAATTCAAAGTCAGTTTGTGCTTCATCACCATATTTGGCACCGTATAATTTTCTTATAACGTTTTGTATGGCTGTTTCAGGCCACAAACCAAAGGACCTCTGGAGGTGTATCGCAGTTGCATGGCGGAGTTTTCTGGAATAGTAAGGCGTTGAATCGTATGAAACCTTCACACCATCCATAATTATATCCCCACTATCAAAAGATTCTGCACCCCTTAAAATTCGCAACAATGTAGTCTTTCCAGACCCGCTCATCCCAATAATCCCAACGATCTCTCCCTTTTCAACATTAAAATTTATATCATCCAAAGCCTTGATCTCTGCACCATCTTTCATTTTATAAGTCTTAGACACATTTTGAACACTTATCATTGAGTACCACCGTTGATCTTAAAAATATAAAGCTTTATTATCTTGATTTGTGTTTAATGAATTACTCTGATCTTTCATAATATTTTGCTAATCATTTAATAGATTTTCTATGTCAAGGTTAATAAAATATGTTTTTCATGGAATTCATAATGATAAACAGCGGTGCATAAAATTTTAAAATGAATTTTTAACGCTTTAAATATTCTAAATTAAAAATTTAGTCCATAAAACTTATTTTTTTAAAGTTTAACATGAAAAATGAGTTCAAATATTAGATAAAATATAGTTAACATAAAAAAAATAAAAAAAGGGGAAAATTGGGTTTATTTTTTACGTGGTGTTAATATTCCGCCAAGAACAGCTAGAATTGCTAGTATTAATCCTGTTATTGGCACGCCCGTAGTTTGCATGGCTATTCCTGTTTGTGTTGCTGCGTTCACGATGTTTGTGGATTTATTTCCTGTGATGTTTCCTGTTGAAACACCACCCTCATTACCACCGTTACCCTCATTACCACCATTACCACCGTTACCCTCATTACCACCATTACCACCATGGTTTTGTGGTTTTACCTTGATGGTTATTGTTGTTGAGTTATTGTTCTGGTTGTATTCGTTTTGAGCTATTTTGGCAATGTTAGTCACAGTTGTTCCTGCTAATGAAGCTTTAGGTGTAACAAATAGTTTTAATGTTGCACTGGTACCGTTAGCAAGGGTTCCAACGTCCCATACTCCAGTAACGCTGTTGTAGGTACCCTGACTTGCTGTGTAACTGTTAAAGATCAAACCAGCAGGTATAACATCAGTCACCTGAACACCCGTAGCTGTATCCGGACCATTATTCGTTACTGTTACGGTGTAATTGAACTGCTGCCCAACATTAGGATTAGTATTGCTTGTGGTTTTGGTTAACTTTACATTGGCCTCAGGCACATGTACGGTTGCATTGACTGTTTGACCTGTGTTTACTAGTGTTGCATTATTAGTCACATTTGTTCCAGCTAATAAAGCTGTAGGTGTAACAAATAGTTTTAATGTTGCACTAGCACCACTAGCCAAAGTTCCAACATCCCATAATCCAGTAACACTGTTATAGGTACCCTGACTTGCTGTGTAACTGTTAAAGGTTAAACCAGCAGGTATAACATCAGTCACATGAACACCATTAACAGTACTTGAACCATTATTCGTTACTGTTACGGTGTAATTGAACTGTTGACCTACATTAGGTGCATTGTTGCTTGCGGTTTTGTTTAACGTTACATTAGGCACATGAGGCACAACTACAGTTACACTGACTATTTGACCAAGTGATGTTGCGGTGTTAATTACACTTGTACCAGCTACAGAAGCTGTAGGAGTAACAAAAAGCAATAATGTTGCACTGGCACCACTATCTAAAGTTCCAACATCCCATATTCCAGTAACACTGTTGTAGGTACCCTGAGTTGCTGTGTAACTGTTAAAGGTTAAACCAGCAGGTATAACATCAGTCACCTGAACACCCGTAGCACTACCTGAACCATTGTTAGTCGCGATTACAGTATAACTGAACTGCTGACCCACATTAGGTACAAGATTACTGGTGATTTTAGTCAAAGTTACATTAGACACAGGAGCCGTAGGCACAACTACAGTTGCAGTGACTATTTGACCCAACGTTGTTGCGGTGTTAATTACACTTGTACCGGCTGCAGAAGCCGTAGGTGTAACAAACAATTGTAACACTGCACTGGCACCACTGGCAAGGGTTCCAACATCCCATATTCCAGTAACACTGTTGTAGGTACCCTGAGTTGCTGTATAACTGTTAAAGGTTAAACCAGCAGGTATAACATCAGTCACCTGAACAGCAGTAGCACTACCTGAACCATTGTTAGTCGCAGTTACGGTATAACTGAACTGCTGACCCACATTAGGTACAAGATTACTGGCAGTTTTGGTTAATGTAACATTAGACACAGGAGCCGTAGGCACAGCTACAGTTGCGCTAGCTATCTGACCGGGTGTTGTTGCGGTGTTAATTACACTTGTACCAGCTACAGAAGCTGTAGGAGTAACAAACAATTGTAACACTGCACTGGCACCACTAGCAAGGGTTCCAACATCCCATATTCCAGTAACACTATTGTAGGTACCCTGACTTGCCGTGTAACTGTTAAATGTCAAACCAGCAGGTATAACATCAGTCACCTGAACACCAGTAGCAGCACCTGAACCATTGTTAGTCGCAGTTACGGTATAACTGAACTGCTGACCCACATTAGGTACAAGATTACTGGCAGTTTTGGTTAATGTAACATTAGACACAACTGTGGGCACAGCTACAGTTGCACTGGCTGTTTGACCCGGTATTGTTGCATTGTTAACTACGGTTGTACCAGCTACAGAAGCAGTAGGTGTAACAAAGAGCAGTAATGTTGCACTGGTACCATTAACAAGGGTTCCAACATCCCATATTCCAGTAACACTATTGTAGGTACCCTGACTTGCCGTGTAACTGTTAAAGGTTAAACCAGCAGGTATAACATCAGTCACCTGAACACCAGGAGCATCGGCTGCACCACTGTTAGTTGCGATTATGGTGTAATAAAACTGCTGACCTACATTAGGTAAGCTATTACTGGCGGTTTTGGTTAATGTTACATTAGAGACAGGAGCCGTAGGCACAAATACAGTTGCATTACCTGTTTGGTTTGTGTTTATTAGTGTTGCAATTTTAGTCACGTTTGTTCCGGCTACAGAAGCCGTAGGTGTAACAAACAATTGTAACACTGCACTGGCACCACTAGCAAGGGTTCCAACATTCCATATTTCAGTAGCATGGTTGTAGGTACCCTGACTTGCTGTGTAACCATTAAATGTTAAACCTGTAGGTATACCATCAGTCACCTGAACATCGGTAGCGTTGTCTGGACCATTATTAGTCACGGTTATGGTGTAACTGAACTGTTGACCCACATTAGGTGAGCTATTACTGGCAGTAACGACCATATTCATAGTGTAATTCAAAAAGTTTGATGTGTCCACTGTTCCAACTACATCTCCAGGCGCTGGGCCAGTGACAAATCCCCACCAATTACGTCTAGCATCTACTGTTCCAGTATTATTTATGAAACTTACGGTTATTACGTTTCCGCTTTGGGTTGCTACTACATTATTGACGATGTCTCTACCTGTTGTTGCGTGGTTGTCCACAAGTGCATTGTCGGTTACTGTTGCTGTAGCGGCATTGTTTAATGTGGTACGTGTGAGTGTATTGTCGGTTACAGTTGATGTTGCATCGTTGTAGACAGCTCCTCCATTTAATGCAGAGTTGCCTGCCATTGTGTTGAATTGTGCTGTTATTGTTGCATCATTATTTATGGTGTAGTCTGTGAATGTACTGGTAGTAGTTACAGATGTTATTGCGCCGTTGTAGATGGCTCCACCATTTATATTCGCGGTGTTGCCTATTAGGGCGCTGTTAGTTACTGTTACTGTTCCACTATTAAGTGCTGTTGTACCTGTTGTGGCAGTTCCAGTAAGTGTGCTTTGAGATATATTTAAAGTTGCAAGGTTACTAATGGCTCCACCATTATTTGCCGTGTTATTCATAAATGTGCTGTCTGATATTGTTGCTGTTCCACCATTTTGTGTTATAACCGTACGTGTGAGTGTGCTAAATCCTACTACGTTAAATGTTGCATCGTTTGCGATAGCTCCACCATTACCTGTTGCAGTGTTACCCGTGAATGTACTGTTGATTACAGTTAATGTTCCACCATTCTGTGTTATGGTGTAATCCGTGAGTGTAGTGCTGGTGGTTATGTTTATGGTTCCAGCGTTGTAGATAGCTCCACCATTCTGTGCACTGTTGTTTGTGAATGTGCTGTTGATTACAGTCAATGTTCCACCATTCTGTGTTATGGTCTCGCTTGTATGTGTGGTTGAAACATAGTTTAATGTTCCGTCATTGTAGATGGCTCCACCATTGCCTGTTGCAACGTTGTTTATGAATGTGCTGTTTGTTACTGTTAGTGTTCCATTATTGTAAATGGCTCCACCATCACCTGTTGCAGTATTACCCGTCAATGTGATGCCATTTATTGCCAAGATTCCATTATTGTTAATGGCTCCATCATTCTGACTGCTTCCGTTGGTTAGTGTTAAATTGAGAATATTGGCAGTCACTCCGGGTGCAATGTAAAATATAGTTCCAGCATTGTTTCCATCGACTATTGTGTTCTGCTGGCTTTCGCCTATGATCGTCATGTTGTTGTTGATAGTTATGTTATTTTCATTGTAGGTTCCATTGGATATATGAAGAGTTCCAGCCGTTGTAAACGTACCTGTGGCATTTGTTATGGTTTCTTTTGGCCCGCTTGTACCATTCCATACAGCAGATTGTCCGTCCCAACTGTTGTTTCCAGCTGTGCTTACATAGAGCTGTGATGAGTCAGCTGCAACAGCGCCAATCCCAAAAGAGAACAGAACCATAACTCCCAAAAGTATTAAAGGAACCTTCAGAATCATTTGTCTATTTTTTTCTATTTCCATTGGTCTTTTTCACCTCTTTTATGCTTGTTTTTGGATATAGAAAGATCTAATAAAAATAATAAAATATCCCATATCCATATAAAATTAATACCCTATAATTAATACATTTTTCGATTATTTTATTCAGAACACGGATAATTACAACGAACAGAACAATCGAAAAAAGAATATGATCCCATACTAAGAATAAATCATAATTAAACATTTTCTCAATGTATGAACCATATTAAATAACAAAAACACCATTTTTACATACATAAATAGATCATATAAATATTAAATATACAATAATTATCAAAATTGTTCAATCACAAAAAAGAGCAGTCAAATGACTTTTCTACATCTTTCAATAATCTTAATTTTTGTCTGATCATTGAATCAAATGCGTGAGCAAAAATTATATAAATTGTGATCAATAAAAATATTATACTATTTCTTTGTTTAATTAACATGATATTTCAGCCACATAATTAATGATCAGTATATAATTAAAATTTAAACTTATTTTAGGTATTTTTACTTAATTAAACCAATCTGCAACTTTACTTTAATCTAATTTCATCGCTAAACTCGCTAAGAATAGTAGACATAAATTAATCGAACACATAAAAGGAAAGATTGAGGAAATGAGGGATATATTAAAGAATAGGTAGCTTATTAAAATTTAGAACAGGTAGCTTATTAAAATCTGAGCCGCAAGCTATGCAAGATTAAATTAATAACTCATTAATGAAGATTTCTGAAATTAAGAGATTAGAAAACAAAGAAAAAAACAAAAGACTTGATTTATTATTTTTTCCAACCAGGTATTTCCACACCCTTAAATTTTTCTGAAGCGGGTACTCCACCTATACCCCAATGAGATTGAGGTACTTCATGTATTAAGATTTCAACAGCTTCTGCCGGAATATCCAAATCAACAAAGACTTTAGTCAAGTTTTCAATTAAATAATTTATTTTTTCTTGCTCAAAACCTTTCCATACATTCACATGAACCACAGGCATCTTATCACACTCCAATATTTAATATTGTTATCTATTAAAACTAAAATAAATATAACATTACCAATTAAATAATTACAAATCAAAAGAAAATAGAGATTAAAAGATATTTTGCATGAATCAGTTCACATAAACTAATGTTTACATGGAAGTCCAATTTTATTCTTTAAACTCAAATTAATTAATTTGATAACTTTATTTTTAAAATTAACTATCTAAAAAAAATAAAGAAGAATTTAAGGAAAAAGTAACTCTTTAATAAAGATTTAAGGTAAAATAAGTTCTGGATGACCCAAAAAAATATTTAAGGATTTTTTAATTAATATATCATCCTAAAATATTTTTTATATCTTGTTCAGGGTTGCCTATTGGTTTTATATCGTAGTTTTCCACCAGAACATTTAGTATATCATCATTAACCCATCCCGGCATTATAGGGCCGAGGTATATTCCTTTAATACCTAATGAGAGAAGACTCCAAAGTATTGATACTGCTTTCTGTTCCATCCAGCTTAAAACAAATGTAAGAGGTAGATCATTTATTTCTAAGCCGAAAAGTTCTGATAGAGCTGCTACAATATCTATTCCAACAATTGCATCATTACATTGGCCTAAATCTATAAGACGTGGCACTCCCTCAATATCTCCAAGCTGCAGGTCGTTGAACCTGTATTTTCCACATGCAATCGTTAAAACAACGGTATCTCCGGGTAGTTTCTGCACAAATTCCCTGTAATATTTGGCCTGTGGTTTTGGTGAGTCGCATCCTCCAACAACAAAGAAATGTTTTATTTTACCTGCTTCAACAAGTTCTTTTATTTTGTCTGCAAGTGATAGGACTGTTGATCCTCCAAATCCTGTTGTGAAAACTGTTTCTCGTGGTTCGTCCTCAAGTTCTGGTAACGATTTGGCTTTTTCAATCAGTGGTGTGAAGTCATAGCCATCAATGTGTTTAACCCCTGGAAGTTGTGCAACACCTAATGTGAATATTCTGTCTTTATAATCTGCAGTAGGTACAAGGACACAGTTTGAAGTCCCAAGTACTGCGACAGGATATTTTTTGAAAGTTGTTCTCTGATCGAACCATGGACCTCCAAGCTGACCCACAAGATGGTCGTACTTTCGAAGTTCAGGGTATCCATGGGCTGGAAGAAGTTCAGAATGAGTGTAAACATTAATTCCAGTTCCTTCAGTCTGTTTTAGAAGTTCTGCAAGTGCTTTAAGACTGTGGCCTGTTGCTAAAATACCTGGCCCTTTAACAGATCCCACAGGAACTTCTGTTGGTGTTGGTTCACCGTAGTTGTCTATATTAGCTTTCTTCAAAAGCTGCATTGTTTTTATATTCATCTGACCTGCTTCAAGTGCCAGTTTGACAAACTCTCCCACATCAAAATTCACGTTGGTTAAGGTGGAGTAAAAACTTCTCTCTAAAAATGCATCAACCTCAGGGTCTGTGTATCCAAGCTCCCTTGCATGATAAAGGTATGCTGATATTCCCTTAATTGCAAAAAGCAAATTATCCTGAAGCCTTGCAACTGTAGACTCCTTACCACAAACACCTTTCACAGTACAACCGGTTTCCCCTGCTGTCTGTGAGCACTGGTAACAGAACATGTCTAATTTTTCTTGCATATTCATTTCCTCCATTAAATTATACCAATATTCATCTATGAAACACCAATATTCATTCAAATAAATTTTTTCAAGAATTTTTCTCTACAAAATTTTATAAATATTTGTTCGTCAGATAACGAATGTTCCATGGTATACTAACAGCAGTATATAAAAGTTGCGATTTTGTTCGCCAAACAGCGAATGTTCTGAATTATACGAACATCATTCAGAAGCTGATGAAAAAGAAGATAGTTCTGTTCAATAGATTGTACTTATGATAAGAGACATATTAATGAAATGGAACAAAAAATACGATAAAACCTATAAAAATGATTCTTAAACTAATAAAAAATAAACCTAATAAAATTAAAATTAATTTAGTTCATTATAAATTATTATTCGGAGGTATTTTTTTATGAAAATATTAGTAGCTTTTTATTCGAGATCAGGAAATACAAAGAGGATTGCAGAATCAATATCAGAATCTTTAAATTGTGACATTGAGGAAATTGTGGATACTGAAAAGAGAGGAGGTGTCATTGGTTATATTAAATCAGGATATGAGGCTTTTAGAGGTAAGTCATCTAAGATAGAAGATACTAAAAATGATGTATCTCAATATGATCTAGTTATTATAGGCACTCCTGTCTGGGCAGGAAAAATGGCAGTTCCTATCAGGACGTATATCACTCAGAATCATGCTAAATTTAATAACATGGCTTTTTTCAGCACAGCTGGTGGAACTAACTTTGATAGTACCTTCAGTGATATGAAAGAAGTTAGCGGAGCATCCCCAATAGCTGAAATAGGAGTAAGAGCAAAAGAAGTACAGGATGGAAGTTATAAACCTAAAATAGCTGAATTCTTAACTAAAATCCAACAATCTGATAAATAAAAAATTTAAAACCTTTGGCAATGAATTTATAGATTCTGAGAAGGAATCCAGAACCTATTTACTTTTTTTAGGAGTCCTGATAACTCTAACAGCAATACACCCCAAATTTTTTTAATATAAAAAAACTTACAAAGTTATTCACTAATTTCACACAATTACTCTAATAAAGGAAAAGGAAACGATGACAAAAGAAGAAACAAGTTTACCTTGTAACCATAATTCCAACTATGGAAACATTATACTAAAAGATGAAGGAGTTTCCATCAGTTTAAGAAGTAGTAATCCCTTTTCAGATACTGTAAAGATTGAACTAATTAAATATCAGGATATACTAAGGGTTCACTATGATAAAGGGTTTTTATCCAAATGGCCCAAACTATACATCGAAACTACCACAACTTCTAAAAAAATTGAAATAAATGTTGCTGACCTAAATATTTTACAAAAGTTTGTAGACAAGTTAAATTCTCGTATTTTTGAAGTTAAAAACAAAGAAAACACACCTAAACAAAGTTCAGCAGACAAATTAAAAGAAGCTAAAGAACTCTTGGACATAGGAGCTCTCAATCAGGATGAGTTCGATGAAATTAAACAGAAATACTTAAAAGAATTTTAAAATTAAGGCTCCATATCTTAAACAGGTCTTAACTATATAATTTTAAAATGTAAAATGGTCTTAACACTACCAAAAACCACTAGTTTCCACGTGTTTTCACAAAATTCAACTAATTAATACAGAAATGGTTAGGAACTAAGGGAATTTGTGTGGAAAGATTTAAGGCAGTGTTCTGGTGCATATTTTTAAGTTGACCTGATGGCTGAGAAATTGTTAATTAAGGGTTATACTTAAAAGTTTATTTATATCCAATAAAGAACAGCCTTTCAAATGGAAACAGTACTTCCCCATCCTTTTGTACGGGGTATACCTTTTTAATTTCCTTTAAAACATCTTTTTCAAACTCAATCTTTTCTTCTTTAGTATCTAACATATTTAGAAATTCTTTCATGCCTGTGCTTTTAATCATTTCAACAATATTCTGGTGAGAATGCATGATATGGAAGTAGGATGTTTTCCACATGTTGATGGATTCTACTTGATCTGACAGGATATCATAGTAATAATCACTGGAGTGGAATGTAAAAGCATCATTGGCTCCGTTTGTTTGTTTTCTCCATCTTTTAGTTAATGAAACACTTTCTATGACTTTACTTACTGGCATGCTCTGGTATAATGGAACCTGTACCGCAAGAGCCCCCTTATCTTTCAACATTTTAACCAGGTTTTTTATTAATTTTTCCTGGCTTTTAATCCATTGGATTGTGGCATTTGAAAATATGATATCATACTTTTCTTTAGTTTTCATTTTAGTGATATCTTCAATTTTCCATTCCATATCAGGATAGTTATTCTTGGCCGATTCTATCATTGAAGCTGAATTATCTATTCCAATTATTTTACTTTCAGGCCATTTACTGGAAATGACATTTGTACTATTTCCAGGTCCACAACCTACATCAATTATTTTTTCAGGATTCTCCATTTTGATGCGTGCTGCAAGATCTATTGATGGTTGAGTTCGTTCTTCACCGTACTTTAAATAAAGTTCTGGGTTCCAATTTTCATTAGTTGTCATACAGATTCTCCTCAGTATCTATTAATTAGTTTTATCTAACTAACTATTATATAAAGATATCATGAGGATGATTAATTACCTTTAATGGGTAATTTTTAAATATTACTATTGGAATGTTCTTAAAGATTTAAAACTAAATTCAATATATTTATATAGCTTATAGAGCTTAATGTTGAAAATAGAATTTAAGCAATGTTAATATTAAACAAATCAACAATCAAGGTTACCTGTGATTAATAATCAGGTTTGCTGGAATCTTTTGCATGAGGAGTATATCTTTATTTTATTAATACAAATAGATATTTAATACATAATATTTACAATAGGATAATAAAAGGAGGAGCCAAATTGATGAGAATAAGTATGTCACTACCTAAAAAAATTTTAAATGAGTTTGATGATGTTTTGAAAGATAGAGGGTACCAGTCAAGGTCAAAAGGTATTAGGGATGCCTTACAGGATTATATATTACGCTACCAATGGATGAATGAAATGGAAGGTGAGCGTGTTGGTATAATTACAGCTATTTACGATCATCATTACACAGGAGTCATGGAAGACTTAACTGAGATTCAACACAATTACAAGGACTATGTTAACTCAACTATGCACGTGCACATGACTGAAAAGTACTGCCTTGAAGTTATAATAGTCAAGGGAGATGTGAAATACATCCGTGAATTAACAGAGAAAATTATGCGGCTTAAAGGAGTTGAGCATGTTAAACTCACAAGCAGCAAAATTGAATAAAAGAACAGTACAATAATTATTCTTAGTATACAGAGCATACTTGGGCACCCAATAAGAAATGATGCCCAAGAAAATTTGTGTTCATGTGTAAGTTTGTAGTAAATTGACTATTTTTTTGTTAAATGTTTGAAACAAATTAATATAAAAAAAAGTTTCTAATCTTTTATAAATTTACTCACAATATCCCTTAGTATTCAATAATCCTCATTTTCATTTACAACCCTATCAAACACTGCAAAGGTTCTTTATCCATATCTGGAATCTTTTCACGTGTTTTAATTTCCTGTTTTTGAGTTTCAAACGATTCCAATGTTGTTTGAACCTCAAAGTCTACTAAAAATTCTAATTCCTTTTCTAATAGTTCCAGATGGGGTTGCATATCCCTGATGACTTTAGGTGGTTTTTTATCTTCAGGGCATTCTCTATGAATGATATTCTTGATACATTGTAATCGTTTTTCTATTTCATCATGAAATTTGCAAACTCCATGTATGGGAAAACAATGAGATCTTCATGTTTCTCAAAGACCCCTAGATTATAAAAGACTTGCTCATCTTCACCCATCTCAATAACACTTAACCTCATAAATATCAAACCTCCCTTCAAGGAGGTTAGTATGTTGCTACCTTTAATATTCAATTGAGGAGGAGAGCATCAGAGAACTAGTTATAATACATAAATAGGAAATTTATTAATAATTAAGGGATGTATTAAACAGTTTTAAAAAAGTAATTATATTAAATGTATATTAAAGATAAACAGAACCAATAGTAAATTTATTTTTTTGGGGGAGGGGTTTAAATGAGCTATAAAGAACAGGCGGATGTTTTTAAAAAGACCTTTGAATTAAAATACGAGCCTATGGCTATTTCATTTACGAATGAAGAAATTTCAAGTGGTAGATATGAAAAAACTCAAATTTGTAGAGCATTGAAACTTGCAGCTGAAGGAGAAAGCTTTATAATTGATGAAGAAGTTTCTACATGCCCCGGCGGCAGCCAATTTTGTGGTTTCATCGAACCTCATACCGGAAAACAAAAAAGAAGGTTACAAAAGTTCCTAACTAAAGGTGAGAAACTTACAAGCTCAATTGTTAGTTTTGAGAGAATGAGAAAATTAGCAGTACCACCAGCCACTGATTTAGCTGATAGAATTGTAATATGCCCCTTAGATAAAGCAGAAATACGTCCAGACATGATTTTATTTTTATGCAATGCTGAACAAGCCTGCCGCCTTATAACACTAGACACATACTGGGATGGAATATCACCAAAACAGCAAATTATAGGTGCATTATGTTATTCAGCAATAGTATATACTACAATGAGTGGAAATACAAACATGACCATGGGAGATTGGACTGCAAGAAGTCATCAGGGGTTTGAACCGGATGTTATCTTCCTATCCGTACCCTATGAACGTATACATAATTTAATAGCAGCTATACCTCATTGTTCTGCAGGAGATGCTGAAGCACATATACCTAAAGAATTCCAAGCAGATTAAATTTCTAAAGATTACTGAGGGTGCAAGTTAACATTTCTTTATTTTCCCACTATGCTAGTGGATATGAACTATTCAATATAACTAAGGAGAAAATGGAGAAGTAGAATATAAAAAATCTAATTTATCAGATTATGAAAAAGTTTAGCACTTTTGGTAAAATCTTCAAATAAAGATATTTCACCACATACAAAGGCTAGAGTATATCGCACTTGGTGAAATATCTTATAATTATGATAAAACAGATGAAACCCTAAAAAACTTTGAGAAAGCCATTTATTATGATCCTAAAGTTGGTATAAAATGATTATATGATAAATTAAATAAGATAAATTCTTAATCTTAAATCTCTATTGAGCAAATTATTATTTTTTAAATTACTATCCCAAAACATCGATTTTCAGCATCAAAATTCATTAATCCCTTTTTGTATTTCGTCTGCTATATTTTGTTTATTTTCTTTTATTAATTTATTTTTTATCGTTTCAAGAGAATTCAGAGCTTTTTTTCATGTTAATCTATTTTATTTTGCTTTTTCCCATTACAGCAACTATTTATAATTTAAAAGCAATTTTAAAAATATGAAAAAAGGTATTAAGAATATCGAGTTAATATCTACTCTCAAATCTTTAGAAATCATTGAAAAACAGATAGAAACACCAAAAAATGTTTTAAAAGATTTTAAAGAAGACATTTACAGTTATATTGGACAAGATTCAGAAACAATAAGAAAAAGAATGGATGGTCTTAAAAAAGAGGATGAATTTTTACTTTTTTCTTTAATGCTTGGAAATATTTTACAGGTAACCCGATTAGAACAAAAGAGATATATTGAAAATAAATTAATAATTCCTGACTTTCTTTTTGCTGTAAAAATGCCTGAACAAGTGGATAACAAAAAACCCTTAATGGCTCTAAGATTTTTTGTCGAAGTCAAAAAGATGAGAAAAGGTGAAGATGAATTTATTATATCTTTAAAATATTATGAAAAAATTAAAGCTTACGCTGAATTATATAGTTTACCTTTATATTTTGCGATAAAAATGGATAACGAACACCCTGCATGGTTTTTGGTATTATCTGAATCATTTGAAGAATATGGGAAAATTCAAAAGAGAAAAGTAAACGGCCGTATTGATAAATGCTTTGTTATTAAGGGAGTAGAGCTACTTAATTATGATTATTCAGGAATTTTATTGTCAAACTACCTCACTTTAATTCCGGCAGGCTTAAAAATTGATATGGAATATGATAATATATCTAAAAAAGGGTATGGTGAAGTAATTAGTGTAAAATCCACATATGAAAATGACTTTAAAAAAGTCAAGTTTAATGATAAAAATAAAGTACTTGATAGTATCTTTTTGAAAATTTGTAATTATTTAAAAGCATGTAATCACATAAAAGGAGGATATGCAGAAATAATTGATGAAAACGAAAAAAATACCAAATGGCAGAATAATATTGATTTTTGGATTTTACATTATCATTTGATTTTATCATGCTATTTATACCTCAGAAATCAATGTGAAAAGGATAAAAATCCTGAAAATATAAACAATATTTCCTATTACCTCGAAACTTTCTCTAAATTTGATAGTACCCTTGTACTTATGATAAGAGACATTATTAATGAAATGGAACAAAAAAATATGATAAAACCTATAAAAATGATTCCTAAAGTAATTAAAAAATAAACACTTCCAATTATGTATCAATCCCATATTTGGTTATCATCTAATGCTTTCCATTGATTACTTTCATATTTATACCAATTAATAAATTTTGATCTTCTACCCGTTTCGGGACCAATTTTTAGATCAGTTATTAACATTAACTCGCCTTTAACTTCATATAAGTTATATTTAACTCCTTTTTTAGGTCTCATACCCCAATTTATATTTTTTTCAATACGATGAATATGTTCATAACCAATAATTGCTGTTCCACCACCACCGTTTCTAGTTCCCCATTTAGTTTTATATGCGTTGGTTTGTAGCATAAATGCATATTCCCTTGATCCATCATCTTTATCTATTATGATATCTGCTTTTTTGTGAAATCTATGTTCTTTATCAATATCTAACCGTGGATTAATAACAAAATCTAAGTTTAAATCATTTATGTGTGGGAAGAAATATCGATCAAAGTCTATACAAATAAAAACTACTATCTTTCCGTATTTTGTTTGGAATATATTAATTGTATTACCTGATTCCATACCAGTTCCATTTTTTTCTTCCATTATGGCAGGATTACACTTTGCAATTGGATATTCCTTTCCATCAATAATTATTTTGCAAATATTACGATTATTTTCATCATAAAAACTACCACATACGACCATGCCGTCATTATATTCTTTTTTAACAATTTCAACCCATTCATCACAGAAACTAAGCTCTGGGAAGCATAGTATATCTACTTCACATTCTTTAGCCGTTTTAAGTGCACTAAATATTTTTTCTTTAATTTTATTTTCGTCTTCAATAACATATGGAAATTTATCTGTTAAAGAAAAATCCAATTGAACGAGTGCAACTCTTACACTTTCTTTTTGTGTTTCATCTATATTTATATATTCAAATGTAGCAGTTTTTTTATCTATTTTTTCCATTAAATGAGGCTTTTGAATAGTTTTACCTTTGATTTTAGTTTCTATACCTTCAATTATTTTATCTTGGAAGAATTGTAAATTTGATGAAAATATTGAATCTAAACTGATACCTTTTAAAGGAATTAATATTTTTAATAAATTTTTTTCATCATTTAAAGTTATATCTTCAGAATTGTAAGTACTCAAAAAACGAATAAATGTATCGATATAATTTACAGTAATAACAGAATAGATATTCCAATTTTCAAATACCATTTTAGTATTATATAATCTTTCTAAATCAACTCTCTTGAAACTTAAAGCGTCTAAAAGAAATTGAAAACAGATTTTCTTATTAACCAGAAATTCATTTAGGTCTTTGGGTATTTCAACTTTTTCGGATTTATTAAGTAGAGCATTAATTCCTTTAAAAACGTTGAATACATCCTTTCTAAAATCATCTAAATTTTCGAAATGTAAACAACTTATAAATTCCATTTCTAACTTTTCTAATTCTGAAATCAAATTAGAAGAATTAACTGTTAGTAATTTATAATTATAAGCTTCTTTCGCTTGCTTTAATTCATTTTTTTCATTAAATATGTTTTCAGCGATTTTTAACTCATATTTGGCATCATTATATTTATGTAAGGTTAAAAATATGATACCTTTACCCATATATGCTTCTGCAAAATCTGATTGGATTTTTAGGGCGTTATTACATGATTCAATTCCTCTTTCATATTTTCCAATCTTAGCTAATACCAATCCTTTGTTAACATGCGTTATAAAAAGAGTGGAATCTAGTTCCAAGGCTTTATCAAAACATTTTATTGCATGATTAAACTTTCCAAGATTTTCGAAAGATACTCCTTTATTATTGTATACTTCTCCATAATTGGGGTTTATTTCAATAGATTGGTTAAAACAGTTTATAGATTCATTATATTTACCTAAATTGCTTAATGCTGACCCTTTATTATACCATGCTTCGAATATATATTGATTAAGTTCTAAAGCTTTATCGTAGCATTCGATTTCTTCATTATATTCTTCCATATTTCCTAATGCTGAACCTTTATTTACATATACCTCTGTGAAATAGGGATTTATTCTTAAAGCCTCATTAAAACATTCAAGAGCCTTTTCATATTGCCCTAACGCTAAATGAGATATACCCTTATTATTAAAAGCTGTTTCAAGAGTTGAATCAATATTCAAAGCCCTATTAAAACATTTAATTGCTTCATTGAATTTGTCAAGATGGTTTAATGAGAATCCTTTACTATTATAAGCTAAAGCAAATTTATGATTTAAAGTTACAGCTTCATTAAAGCATCTGATTGATTCTTCATATCTTTTAAGGTCTATTAATGATAATCCTTTATTAAACCATAGTTCTGGACTATTTGGGTTAAACTCTATTGCTGTATTAATGCAATTTAGAGCATCTTCATTTTTTCTGAGATTTCTTAATGATGCACATTTAGCACTATAAGCGTCAGAAAAATTGGGATTTATATTCAAAGCTTTATCAAATGGATTTATTGATTCCTCAAACCTTCCCAGATCTGAAAGAGAAAGTCCTTTACTAAACCAAAATTCAGCATTTTTAGAGTCTAATGCAATAGATTTATCTTGATATTTAATTGCTTCTTCGTACTTACCGAGAATTCTCAATATTTCACTTATTCTATGATAAGATAATGCAAGATCTGGAGCTATTTCTAATGCTTTTTCGTAGTATTCAATAGCTTCATCATATTTGCCTAATGTCTCAAAAATGACACCTTTATTAAACCATGCCTCAGCATTTTCAGAATTTAATTCAATAGATTTATCTAAATATTTTATTGCCTCTTCGTATCTCTCTAGATTTCCTAAAGATAGACCTTTGTTACTATACACGATATGAATAAAAGGAGAATTTGGATTTAATTCAATTAATTTATCAAAATACTCAATAGATTCATCATACTTTTCTAAATGTGCTAGAGATATACCTTTATTAAGAATTGCATCAAAAAAATCATTTTTAATGTTTATTATCCTATCATATGACTCAATTGCCTCTTCATATCTCTTTAAATTTCTTAATAATTCTCCTTTATTATATAAAAATATAATATTTTTGGGTTCATAATTTATAGCTTTGTTAAACGATTTAATTGCTTCTTCATATCTGCCTAGATATCCTAATGCTAAACCTTTATTATTATGTACTTCCGCATAATCAGGATCTATTTTTAAGGCTTTATCAAAACATTTAATAGCTTTATCATATTCTGAAATTTTTGTTAATAAAGTTCCTTTGTTATTTAAAGCCTTGGAATAGTTAGGATCAGTTTTTATAGCATTATCATAACATTTAATGGCTTCATCTATTTTTTTTAAGTTTTGTAATGCTAAACCTTTATAGAACCATGCTTTAGGATCTTGAGTCAATTGGATTATTTTATCAAAAACATCTATTGCACGTTTATAATCCTTATTTTCCCCATAATAATGTCCTAATTCAAATAAGTGGGATATATCTTTGAAATTCTTTAAAATGTTCCTATTTGACATCATCATCAACATCATATACATTAATTCAGGATCCATAAATCCAACCCCTATTAGAACAACTTAATTATTTCATTATATACGAAATACATCACGGTTTAGTTATATTACTGTACTAGCATTGAACTATTTAATTGAAATCCCGTTCTAACGAAATTAGACCAGAAATTTCACTTAGATTATTTTTAGTTAGGTTTTATATCCTTATTCTAATTTAAAATAAATTTCTTTGAGTATTTCTAATTTTTTTTGTTGTTTAGTTAAATAATAGTATATTACTAAATTTGATAATATATATAAAATAATTTTATTTTGGAGATTAGCTCTAAGTCCAACCAAAAAGAGACTTTTTTAGTATTCATTGCAATCTATCTCTTTTTTATTTTTTTCAGCTTCATATATTGAAGTATTCTATAATGTGGCATTTACTGCCTCTTTTTTTATCAGGTTTTAAATAGAATAATAAAAGAATTATTATGTTGAACATTTTAGGAAAAAAAGATAATTATCTCAAAATGAACGTTTCTGTTTAATATTTAATATTTTATAATAATATTTATAATAGATACCATACTATTTTCAGGAAGATAAAAGAGATATGGTTTTAGAAGATAGGTTGACCAAAAATAAGTGGAAAACAAATAAAATAAATAAAAAATAAAAGAACAATAAATAAAAAATAAATCAAGTAATTGTAAAGAAATTAAATAATAAAATAAGTTATAAATATTAATTTTATCCCAAAATACAGATAAAGAGGAACACAATGAATAATATGAACCCCGAAGACCCTCATCAAGATATGAGAATAGAATTATTTGCCACACCTGATAGTGTATATGCAATTGACAGTCCTGTAAGGGTAAAAATATTATCCCTACTCAGGGAAGGAGAATTGAGTTTTGACAAGATAGCAGAATTATCTGGCAAAGCCAAATCAACAGTATCGGTACACCTCAAAAAAATGGCAAAAGAGGGAATAATAGGTTCAAAACAGGACCCTGATGATGCGCGTAAAAAGATATTCTTCATCAAATCAGAATATCTAGGCAAATTATCCAGTAAAAAAATGTTGAAAGACGGCATAGACAAATACGTTTCAAGTTACGTAGAAAGCAATGGTAATCCATTTGAATTTTTCAGGATGATATTCCAAACCATTAGGGTTTCACTCCTCAAACAGGGCATAAATATTGACCCCATACTTTATGAAGCCGGAGAAAAAGTGGGTGAAGCTATTTATAAAGAATTAGCTGATTCAGATATGGATAAATTTGTGGGAAACATTGCAAAATTTTGGGAAACCCATGAGCTGGGACACGTTGAAGTTGGAAACCTCGAACCATTAACAGTTAATGTTTACGACTGTTTTGAGTGTCAGGGCCTGCCATACCTTGGAAGACCTGCATGTGCATTTGATTCAGGAATACTTAAAACAATTTTTTCAGCCCATTTCCAGGATGAACAGGCAGTTAACGAGGTCAAATGTTATGCAACTGGTGACGATTACTGTTCTTTTGTCATTAAAGATTGCAAAAAATAAATAAAACTAATTAAGGGTTTTTAGATATAATTCAAGGATCTAAGAATAAATTTGTTAATGTAAATTAATTAATGAATTGAAACATTAAAATGAATAATTAAAGTGTAATGAAAATTAAATTTAACAGTAAGAAGATTTAGGTGATCTAATGAGAAGTACGAGGGGTTTACTTGTTGGAAGGATGCAGCCAGTTCACAAAGGCCATATAGAAGTTATAAAAAGGATTTTAGAAGATGTTGACGAAGTTATAATAGGAATTGGAAGTGCTCAACTAAGTCACACACTTAGAGACCCATTTACAGCAGGTGAAAGGGTTATGATGCTCACCAAAGCCCTCAGTGAAAATGGAATTTCTCCCTCACATTATTACATCATTCCCATACAGGATGTTGAGTGCAACTCCATCTGGATCGCCCATGTAAAGATGTTAACACCACCATTTAAACACGTTTACTCAGGAAACTCCCTTGTACAGAGGCTCTTTATTGAAGGAGGATATGAAGTCACATCTCCCCCACCATTTAACCGTGAATCATACTCTGGAACCGAAGTCAGGAGAAGAATGCTTGCAGATGAAGATTGGGAATCTTTAGTTCCAAAATGTGTTGTTAAAGTTATAGAAGAGATAGATGGAGTTAATAGGCTTAAACATTTATCAAAAAAGGAAATGAATGAGAATTAATGGATAAATAAGAAAATTAGTGGATAATTAGATTAACATATGTAATAGATTAACATAGTAAATAAATAATTAAAGTTCATGTAAAATTAAGTTCATATGAAGATTGAATAAGTATCATATAACTAAAGATTGAACAACTATCATATAAAGATGGGGAAAACAATATGATTGCCAGGATCTTAAAAAAAGGTGAAGAAACTATCACAATTAACCAGCTCATGGATCAGGTTAAAAAAAATCCACAAATAGCAGAGTGCGGTGCAATATTTTCCTTTGAGGGTATTGTAAGGGGAACAGAAACTGATAAAAACACTGTGAAAATGGACCTCACCACTCCGGACATTGAAAAAACTGAAGGCGAGCTTAAAGAAATTATAAATGATATAAAAAACAAGTATGGCGTGATTGAAATAGCGGTTGTACATTATATCGGTGAATTCCAGCCAGCTGATCCACTCTTCCTTGCTGTGGTTGCAGGAGCCCATAGACAGGAAACCCGCAGCGCACTGAACGATGTTGTAGAAAGAGTCAAATATGAACTTGATTTTAAAAAAGAAGAACATACAGATGGTGGTACTAATATAATAATGTCTGGGGGGTAATTTTGAAATTTATAAGGGATAGTCTCCATGGAAATCTTCAATTAGATGATTTTGAGGTTAAAATAGTTGACACGCCTCAAATACAAAGGTTGAGACGTATAAAACAGTTAGGTTTTACTTATCTTGTGTATCCTGGTGCGAATCATACTCGATTCGAACATTCCATCGGAGCAATGTACCTATCATCTAGACTTGCAAATAACCTGCAACTTGACGACCATAAAAAACAGATGCTACGTGTTTGTGCAATACTCCACGATGCAGGTCACGGTCCCTTTTCTCATGTATCAGAAGGAGTTCTCGGTACATCACATGAGGAACTCACATCTAAATTAATAAAGGAATCCCAACTATCAGATATACTATCTGAAAAATTCAATATCCATGAAATAATAAAAACAATAAATGGTAAAGGTTCCCTTGGACAAGCAATATCAGGTGAGCTTGACGTTGACAGAATGGACTATCTTTTAAGGGATTCTTATTATACGGGAGTTGCATACGGAGTTATCGATGTTGAAAGGCTTATTTACAACATGAAACTTGATGGAAACCTGGTTCTCAAACAAAAGGGTGTTCAGGCCGCAGAATCCATGCTCCTTGCAAGATATTTCATGTATCCCAGTGTTTATCAACACCATACCACACGGATCATCAACTCTATGTTCAGAAGGTGCTTTAAAAATCTTTTAGAAACTGGGGAAGTAGAAGCTGAAAGAATTTATGAGTACGATGATTTAGACATAATCGTAGCAGCAAGGGCTCAAACAGGTTATATAAAGGATATAATCCAAAAATTAGACAACAGAGATCTGTTCAAAACTGTTTTTTCATTGAAACTTGACGAACTGGAAAATCCTGATGCTGTATTCAAGTTAGGAGATGAAGAAATAAGACGAATTGAAACAGAGTTATGTGAAGACCTGAATGTCCCTGAAGGTTACCTTATGGTGGATGTTCCAGAATATCCCTCCTTTGATGAGATGAAAACACAAGTGGCTGTAGAAGATGATATAGTCAAACTTGGAGATATATCCACAATAGTGCGTGCTTTAAGAGATGCACGATTCAACCATGCTGATCTGTGTATTTACATTCCAAAGGAATATGCAAACAAAACAGCAGGATTCCAATTTGAAGATTACATTGAAATACCTGATTAAAAATATTGATTAAAGATTAGATTGATTGATAGATCGGTTACGGATTGAATTAATGAATATCAAATATTCATTTAATTTAGTTATCTGAGATTGAATTTAAGATTAAATTTAATTATCATTACAGTAATAATTAATATAAGCTAATTATTAAAGATAAAAATGGCGTGATGAAATGATAGTGATTGCAATTACAGGTGCAAGTGGCGTTGCTTATGGAGTAAGACTTCTTGAAGTCTTATCTGAAATTGGAGAGGAAACAGCTCTTGTTGTAACAGACCCTGCAAAGATAATTCTTAAATATGAATTGGGAATTGAAGAAGATCAAATTAAGGGACTTGCATCTGAATATTACCAACCCGGTGATCTTACAGCATCTATAAACAGTGGATCGTGCAGATTCAAATCCATGGTAATTGTTCCGTCCACCATGAAAACAATAGCAGCAATAGCGAACGGTTATGCGAACAATGCAGTGACAAGGACAGCTGATGTTGCACTTAAAGAACATAGAAAACTTGTACTGGTACCAAGAGAAACTCCTTTAAGAGCCGTACACCTTGAAAACATGCTTAAAATAGCTAGAGAAGGAGGTATAATACTCCCTGCAATGCCGGCATTTTATAACAAACCAGAAAACATTGATGAGATGATTGATTTCATCACAGGCAAAATCCTCGATGTCCTGGGAATAGATAACGACCTTTTCAAACGATGGCACGGAGAGAAACCATGATACCTGATCGAGAATTTATAAAAACTCCTGAAGTTCCAGGTCCAACAAAGGAAGAAGTCAGATGCATTGTTATGTGCAAATCAAAGATATTAAAAGGGGATGTAGTTGCAGATATAGGGTGTGGAACCGGTGGGATAACCGTTGAATTTGCAAGAAAAGCTAAAGAAGTTTATTCTATTGATAGAAATCCAGATGCCCTTGAAGTCACCGAAAAAAACCTTAAAAAACATGGACTCCTGATCAAAGCCAATCTTCTGGAAGGGGATGCCCTTGAGGTCATGGATGAAATTCCTGATTTAAATGTCCTTATGGTGGGTGGAAGCAACGGAGAACTATCATCAATAATAAAAAAAGGATATAAAAAACTCAAAGATGGTGGCAGAATCATTGTAACATCCATACTCCTTGAAACTCGTGCAGAAGCTGTTAAAACTTTACAAAGTCTTGATATGATCCCTGACGTTGTTGAGGTTTCCATTTCAAAGGGTAAAATTACAAAAAGGGGTACTATGATGATTGCAAACAATCCAATCACAATTATTTCCGCTACGAAAGTTTAGAGGATAAAATTAAATGATTAAATAGCGGATAAAATCAAATAGAAGAGTAAATAGAGGATTAAATTAATAAATAAAGTAATTAAGACAAATTTGATTAATTAAAATTAGATAAATTATTAATTTTTTATATTTTAAAGCTAAATTTTAAATACCATATATCTAAACAATTATCCATTGCTTTAAACAGACAAATTGTGTTAAATTTTTTTGTTTTTTAAAAAAAGTAAGAGGTAAAGGAATTTATGAAATTTCGTGGATGGAGAGTTCGTATAGGCTTATTACTGGTTTTAGCATCTGCAATTCTTTACGCAACCAACTTTTTAATTTTCCATGATACACATGATTTGTTTTTTTACATCAGCATTGACATTGCATTTGTACCTATCGAGGTTCTATTGGTTGTAATGGTTATAGAAGCAGCCATAGGTGAAAGAGAGAAAAATATAATGCTTGAAAAGCTCAACATGGTGATAGGGGCTTTTTTCAGCGAAGTTGGAACAGATTTATTGAAGGATATTTCTGAATTTGACTCCAGATCTGGAGAAATAAAAAAAAGCCTTATAATAAAAGATAACTGGTCCCAAAAAGATTTCCTTGAAGCTGAAAAATTTATAAACGATTACAACTACAAGCTCGATATTGAAGGAACGGATCCCAATTCAATATCATTCTTAAAGAATACCCAAAGTTTTCTTATCAATAAAAGAAAATTTTTACTTGCTCTTCTTGAAAATCCAAACCTTTTAGAACACGAAACATTCACAGAACTTTTAAGGGCTGTTTTCCATCTTACAGAGGAACTGGAAAACCGAGAAGATATGACCAAACTACCTGAATCAGATTATAAACACCTTAACTTAGATACAGAAAGGGCATACAATTTATTAATCTACGAGTGGTTGCAGTACATGGAACATTTAATGAACAACTATCCTTATCTATTCTCCCTTGCGCTGAGGACAAATCCATTTGACCCTGATGCAAAAGTTGAGATCCAAGATAGTTGAGATCCAAGATCGAACTAAATTTAGCGAAACCAGAAACATTTCATAAGATATTTATGCAAGTATTACCATATAATCCAAAAACTAGTGTGGTTGATTTAATGGAGAGGTTAACTCTCGAGCAGTATAGAAAAATGGTTGACAAGGTAATTAAGTTTGAAAAGTTGAATGGAGAAATGCCAGAATACACTGTTGTAGATGGTTGCAAAATAGGCAAAAAAAACTACATTGATATGATAGAAACTGTGAACAAGTTCCTCCTTGAAATGGGTCGAAGTCCTGGAATTGTTGAAATTGGATCGAGAAGTGGAACAGATTACAGTGAATGCGAATTTTTAATTCGATAGATCATATCAAATCCAATAAAATAATTGGCCTTAAGAATCTCCTTTCACCTTAATATTGTCTAACTAGGGTCATCTTTGATATCCTGATTGTTTTTCATATTCAATTGATCTTGATATTATTTGGGATATTCAATTTGGTATTTTAATTCCTTATTTTTTTATGTTGCAAAAAAAACTAATACAAAAAAAGATACTGTTAAATGGATATAAGAAGCCTTAAAGGATAATAACACTCCTTAAACATAGAATACATTCTATTTATTCTTTTTAAACCTTAATCTAATTGTTTAATTATTGCTTTAAATTAAACGCTCAAAACTTGGAAGCATCCTTAAAATTATTTTCGTAGATGTGTGCACTGATGGAATGGATTGTAATTGGCCCTAAAGTCACTTTAACAGCACCTGCAACGTGATCTGCAAGCCCACTAAGCCCAAAAAAGTTAGGAATCCATGCTCCATATATATCCTGACTTCTCCAGAGTGCTGTGGTATAAAGCTTATTTTTTCTTATCTTAAAGTCAACAAGAATCATGCACGGAATTTCATCCTGATAATGGTCAATAGAAGGGTCAAATGCTGTCATAGTTGCTCTTCTTGTCGTTTTATTCTCCCTTAAACGTTTTATAACAGCCTCAATCTGGTCAGTTTTAACACGATAAATGTTTTTACCAACCTTGAATCCAAAATGTTCCCTCAGCCGGTTACCATAGGTATATGCAAACCCCTGACCATCAGGGTCTAAAAACTGTTTTTTATACCGTTTAAGCTTTTCACCAGTCCAGAAATAGCCTTCAGGCGGTTTTGAAATTGAAGGTTCTTCAACTATTACAACAACATTTAAAAGCTCTTTTGTGACAGAATCCCGTTCATCTTCCAGTTGAATCCCATTTTTCATAACTTGCTTTACGATCATTTTCCATGCATCTTCAGCTGTGGCTGTTTTAATTGTAACCATATTATCTTCCTTTAAAATTCTTTTTATATTATTATTTCCATTACAATCCATAACCCCTTAGCCAATACCAAAAAAATCTTGTATGGACATAAATCTAATTTAATGTTGCTCCATTACTATTTTATTATTTACTATTCAAAAAAATTCAAAAGATTTATTTATGAGAACTGAAAAGGAGAGAAAATTAGGATATTCAGATTAAAAGAAGGGATAAGAAAGTAGATAAGAAAAGAACTGAAAAATAATTGACAGATAATAGGAACCATAATGATATTAAAACTAATAAAATAATTCAAATACTATTAAAACTAATTCAAATACTAATTAAAACTTAAAAACTAGTTCTCATCCAATAACTCAAATATTATTCATCCTTCTTAACATCATCCATCCTGTTCATATTCTGAAAACTCCTACCAGTTTTATCAAGAGACTCAACAGCAACGAATTTAACATTTATCATCTCAATTAAAGATTTAACATTCCTCAAATCATCTTTAAGGATTTTTTCAATCTTTTCTTTGTTATCTTTTTTATAAATGGAATGTAATGGTTCTACACGACCGTCAGGCCATCTTGGAACAACAGCATCAAATCTACTTCCATCTTCACCTTTATCTTCATCATAAAAACTGAAAATCTTCAAAACAAATGATTTTGAAACAAATGGAGAATCACAAGGTAAAACAAGGGCTTCATCTGATTTTATAAGTGAAAGACCTGTTAATATGCCCACAAGTGGCCCCTGATCCTTTATAATATCTGTACAAATTTTAAGGTCTATTTTAAAATTTGATTTTAGGTCGGAATTTAGATCAATTTCAAAGGATTTTAAAATCTTTTTATATGCATCAATCTGCTTTTCATCCCTTAAAACAAGCACAACTTCATCTACAACATTTTCGACAGCTTCAAGGACATGTAGCACCATTGGTTTGCCTTGAATGAGCATTGATCCTTTATCTTTTCCCATCCTCTGACTCAGACCACCACAGAGTATTATACAAGATTTCATGGTTTTTCATCTCAATTTGAGGATATATTTGATCTCAAACTTTTAATCAACTAATTCTGGTTCTCTAGATCTTACGAAGTTCCCTGAGTACAAGATACATATTATATTATTCTATAGATTTTTTTAATACAATATATCATAAACCCCAAAATATTGGACAATGCTTCGATCCAAATATAACTACTCATACTCCTCCAATACTATTAATTTAGTGTATACAATATTTAAATTTTATTAACTAAAAAACAGCTTTTTTTAAAGGAATATTAAAAACCATTCCCTTTTATTCAATGGAAAAACAAGCCTTTCACTAAGTTGAAAGAAAAATAAACAGCAAATAAATTAAAATGACATCAAAAACTTAGACTCCAAAAACATTGGGACAACTTACAAAATTTACAACCACTTTTTCTTAATTTGACTTGAATTGTACGAATAATCTATATTTAGCCTTAAATTATTTTACTATATATTTTTACGTTTGACAATGTCGGAAAATGCTGGAAAATGTCGGAAAATGTCGTTTTCTTTATAAAACCATTATATAATCCGAAACATTCATATATGAAGATATGCATAATTGGTATTAAGAAATGGAGGACTTAAAGAATTTTAGTTATAGAAATAATGGTTTTAACCAGGTAGAAATGTACATACTGTTTTTATATGCTGTAGTGATCAAGAATTAAGTACTAATGAGACTGATATTCTCTATTTTGGACATGATATATCTCCTCACAAAGAAATTCTGGAAGAGTTTGAAATTTTCGACGAAATCCAAGCATATAAAAATAAAAAAATTTTTACCTCAAAACCAAGTAAATCTGACCATTATGGCCCTGATATTATTTATCCTAATCATTTTTCGCCACATGATATAGGAATAATTAGTTTAGTCACGTCAGAACCATTTAAACTGATGTTTTTTATACTAATATTTGAAGAACAAAGCTTAACTATTCAAAAGGTGATTATAACTAGAGTAAGTGATGTATCAATTGAACAAGTTGATTTACAATTTAAGCCGTATATTGGTGGAAATTGAATTATATCATATTATTTTCAAGTGTGTTGAGGGATTTAAGTGAATATATTGGATTGGTTACAAGCTTATAGTGGATTATTATCATTTATATCAAGTATTATACTTGTTGTAGTAACGGGAATCTATGTTTATTTTACTAAAAAAATTATGGATACAAGTATTCGTCAATCTAATTTAGTTAGTAATCCTGTAGTTGGTATTAAACTTGGAAATATGGGAATTAGCACTGTATTTGGCCCATCACGTCGAAATATGGATATTGGATTAAACTTAACAAATGTCGGGAATGCCCCAGCAATTGAAGTTTTAGTTGATGCTGAGATAGAGTATCAATATACAAATATAAATGGAGAAAAAATTATTCCTGCTAGATTTGAACCATCTTCAATTCCATTTATCCGTCCAGGGGAAGAAGTATTAGAAGAAAACCAGCATAATCCTACTTTTGGAAACACTTGTATCGCTCATTTATTTGATGATAAACGTGAAAATTCTCGTCTCAATATTCATAGGATTGAAAACAATCCAAGAAAATATCCTTATCCTCATTCAATTTTAAGAGTTTATATATATTATCGGAATAATTTAGGGCAGTATTTTGAAAGTACTTATGAAACTCAATTTGATGTAGGTAACTCTATAAGAAAAGCAGGAGAGCCTCTAGATTTTATTCCACCTGCAGATGATGAAACTTGTGAATTAAGACAAATATTTATTCCTAGGCCCATATTTCATTCTGGTCCAATAAAAAAAGAAAAAATGGAAAAAGAAATAATCCATAGAGACTCTAAACGGAATTTATGTGGATGGTAAGAGTTTATTATAAAGTGTTGTAGCTGGATTTTTACAAATATCTTCCGTTGTATTTTTCAAAACTATGTTTTTAATATTATCATTATCTTCATTATATTTCCAGAAAGTATATTCCTATCAATATATAAGTTCGTTAAACCGCTCATAACGAAGTATTGTTTAAAAAACAATTTATAGAATCTTATATTAAAAATAGAACAATATAAATGGATGTATAGTTTTTAGGAAAATCAGTTAACAACAGGATGAATCGTGAGATTCTACAAGAGTAATCTTCTAAATAGCCATCTCGAAAAAGTGTATGAGATCCAGAATGTTTTTTAAATATAGATGGCAAGATATGAATTGCACGGAGCGATTTCTGTTTTTGGATGGATTTTTGTAGTTTTAGGCACTGTAATTTTATTTTTTTAGGTTTTCTGTGTTTTTTTATAATGTTAAATTTTTTTAGATGTTTTTGCGAATTTAAGTGATGAATTTTATTTTTTAAGCTGTTTAATATTTTTTGGTTTTTATGGACTTGAAGTAGTTGAACAGACCAAGATCAGCGAAAATTAAGCAGCATTACTAATTGTTTAATATATTGCTCATTAAAGAGGAACTGGATAAATAACTAGAGTAAAATAAGAGTTTATGAGTTTATTTAAAAGCAGTTTTGAGCGAATATGCAGGCAGGAAAGTGAAGATGATTGATTAATATTATAATCGGCATAATTGTTATTGCTGTAACTTCTTATTTATTATATCCTGTTTTACGTCATGAAACCACAAAAATAACTAAAAATAATGGTTTTAACTACTATTTTAGTTGGTCTAGCTAATATAATTGGTGAATTTGCTTTTTAAATAGTCATTTTTTCTATTTTTTAATAAATCTTGATTAGCCATAATGTGGAAATTCATAGTTGAATAAAAGATGCCACCAAGAAAATGCATCCATAATTTTATCATTATCTTCCGCATCTTTAGCATTTTTAGCGCGACTATAAGCTGTAGATAACTTTGAAAGAGATTCTTCCTTCTTTTTTTCAGTTGAGCAAGGTTCTATATAACCACATATACCCTGAGGGTCCTGCATAGAAGATAATTTTGTATCTAGCAGTGATTTAAATATATTCCTTATATCCCACGAGTAAATTATGGGAAAATTCGAAGATGCATATTTAGCCACACGCATTTCTAGATAGAAAGAAGAAATAGGAACATTTTGATAATATTTCCAAGCCTTTATAAATCTAATAAGTGGCTTAACTTTTCCATTACCTTTTGAATTGATCTCATTTACATATTCAATATGTTTTCTAGGGTTAGAAAGCATCCAACCTCCAGATCCGTCAGCAATTTTATAAATTAAGTTATCATTATCATCAAAAAGTGAAGTTGTAGGGATAACCTCGGTAGATTCAGATGCATCTGTTCCAAAAGGAACTAAAACTCCAGGAGTTCTAACAGAAACTCCAGTTTGAGGAAAACGATTATTCAATACCTCTCTAACTTCTCTTAAAGCATATGTGGAGTTAGTATTCATTTTAGATGGGGGTATATTTGCAAAATAATCAACATCACTATATCCTCTTATACTTGTTCCATTACCAAAAGAACCTGTTCTAAAAAAATTCCAAATTCCATATTTACTTTCAAGAGCGCTCTTTATAGAATTCCTATGATTTTTAGCAGCCTCAGATTCTTTTAAAGTTGGGGTAAGTTTCTTATGAAATTCATTAAATCCACTTTGAACAGTAGTAGCCATATTCATCACTCATCCCCATTATTTTTCCCAAAATTTTTATTAAAATCTTCAACCATATGTTCCATAGCAACCTTATTACTTTCTTCTTGCCTTCATGAATTAATTCATTTCTTTTTTTATGTAAAAAATGAATTCTTTTACTTAAAAAAGGATCATTACGATATAATTTGACTATATTTTTCATTATATTCAACATTTGGCCATCATTTTTCTTGCCTGACACTTTAAGGAGATATACATTAAGCTATCAATAAACTAGAAATAACCATGAATTACATAAATATTATATTAGAAACTTAAGTTCGTTAAATTTCTCTATAACGCATCAAAAATATTTAAACTTAATTTTAAATTTAAAACCAATAATTAAATTCATAAATACATTTAATTAAAAAAATGAACTACATTTTTTCGTTTTAATACTTAATTATTTGATTTTAAAATTTCAAAAAAACAACTCAACATTTAATGAACTCATATTATAATGAAACTCGTATTAATATAAATTCAAGAGTTCCATGGATTCTAATCCATACTAAAAAAAATAGAAAAACCCGGGAAAATATTTAATATAAACGAATATTCAAATATTTCTCTTTTTGGCTTAGATAAGCCTTGTTGTTGGATAGTTAGGGCTTTCGTTTGTTATTGTTATATCGTGGGGGTGGCTTTCTGCCATACCTCCTGCTGTGATCCGAACGAACTTGGCTTTTTCCTGCATTTCTTTAATATTATTTGCACCGCAGTAACCCATCGAAGCTTTAAGACCACCAATCAGCTGGAATAAAACCTCATTTACAGGTCCTTTGTAGGGTACAACTCCTTCAACCCCTTCAGGCACAAGTTTAGCATGTTTCATTGGTCCTTTAACATCCTGGAAGTATCTGTCTGTTCCTGCACCTACTCCACCAGTCATGGCTCCAAGGGATCCCATTCCTCTGTATTGTTTGAATTTACGGCCGTTCATTATAACAACATCCCCAGGAGATTCATGGGTTCCAGCAAGCAAACTTCCAAGCATTACAGCATCAGCACCAACAGCTATAGCCTTTGCAACATCACCAGAGTATCTTAAACCGCCGTCTCCTATTACAGGAACATCGTAGTCTTTTGCAACATCTGCAACATCAGATATGGCGGTGAGCTGTGGGACTCCCACTCCGGCTATTATCCGGGTTGTACAAATGGATCCCGGACCTATTCCTACCTTAAATCCATCTACTTCTGCAGCCATGAGGTCTTCTGCTGCTTCTTTGGTTGCTATGTTACCCATGAGCAAATCTGCATCTATATTTTCCTTCATGGTCTTTGCAAACTCAACAATTTCAGGTTTATGAGCGTGTGCACAGTCTATTGAGATTATATCCGCTCCTGCTTCATCAAGTGCTATTGCACGTTCCAGATCGAAGGGTCCTGTTGCAGCTGCAACCAAAAACCTTCCCTTTTTGTCTCTTGATGCATTTGGGAATTTTTTACGCTCAAGTATGTCCCGCATGGTAACTATACCCACTATTTTCCCCTTTTGAACAACTGGAAGTCTTTCTACCTTGTTTTCATACGCAACATCCAGTGCCTCTTCGGGCGTGGTTGACTCTTCAATGGTTACAACTTCTTCAGTCATTATGTCCCTTACTTTCTTTTGAGAGTCTGAATTTAAAATTGGTTTTATGTCCCTTCTACTTATTATTCCAATTACAATTCCATCCATCACAACAGGAAGTCCGCTTATTTCCTCTTCATCCATTATATTCTGGGCTTCTTTTATGGATTCTTCTGGACTGATTGTTATAACATCCCTTATTGTAAGGTCTCCGGAGAGTTTAACCTTATTTATCTCTCCAATTTGCTCGCTTATGGTCATGTTTCTGTGTATTATTCCTAAACCACCTTCTTGAGCCAGAGCTATGGCCATCTCTGCTTCTGTCACAGTGTCCATCGGTGAGCTGACAATTGGAATATTAATGTAATGATTTTTTGAAACACGAGTCTTTGTTACAACATCCTTAGGTTCAACAGAAGATACTGAAGGCACCATTAAAAAATCGTCGAATGTATAACCATTTGGGGCATTTTTTAATTTTTCTGAAAACATATAGTTACCTCCAACCTGTAAAAAGGTTGATTATTTTTAAAAATGATCGAAAACAAAATATCTTAGGATAAATTTTGAGTATACAATTATCCCATAAGATATATTTGCAAATTTTTCTTAAATATTATATTTCAATCCTTTAAAAGTTTTCTATCATTTTCTTCAATTTACTTACAGCACTTCTGTGAATCTTACCTGTATTACGGTCTCCACCCACACAAGCTGCACCCCTGATACCAACAATATCACAGCCAATGTCATAGAGCATTTCAAGCTGTTCTGCTTTCACAGAACCTGCAAGGGCGACTTTGAGGCCATATTTATGAGTATCATCTGTAAATTTGGTTAGAGCATCTTTATCCATGAAGTCAAAGAGTGTTTTACCGTCTTTAACTGCAGTATCCACCATTGCAATATCTGCACCGGATTCTGCAGCAACCCGAGGTATTTCCATTGGATCAACCGCACCAACCCTGTGGGCATCAGCATATCCAGATGCAACAACCAGCGCATCGTGATCAAATTCCCTAACAGATTTTACAACATTTTTCATAACTTCAAGAGCTTCATCATAGTTCTTTGTTCCATAAAGCCCAACTTTTATGTAATCTGCTCCTGAAACAACAGCTCCCGCAGCTGCAAGAGAAACTGTTCCAGGTTTGTAAGGCACGTCTCCAATTGTTGCACTAACGTGCATCGCTTCAGGAGTTAACTCCCTGATACTTTTTATTACCCATGGAAAATTTGCACCCAATGAACCTTCTTTTGGATTTTTAACATCAATTATATCAGCACTACCTTCTACGGCTTCCAGTGCTTCTTCAGTATTTATTGGACTGATTAAGAGAAGCAAATTTTATACCTCCTATTTTTAAATAAAACTACTATTTTCTATACTTATATCTTGTAAGCCCATAAAAATTATATGATAACTAAGGTTATCAAAGACAACCATATAAACATTGTTCTCATTAAGAATCAATGAAATAAAACACCAAAAAAATCATTTTTTATCTTGTTTAAGTCCAACAGAAATTTTTATTTATAAAAAATATTATATTCCACTATTAACCTAATTTGATTCAACTTTTAACCTAATTTAACCTACTAAAAAATGGAAATATGGAAATTATTAAACATTTGCAATTCTGGGAAACCCTCAACTGGGATAAGATGGAAAATATGTAACTTCTATTACTTCTCAACTGCTCCTCCCCAATGAGGATATTATTCTTATTTTCATAAATAATCTTAACTTAATTCAATTTTCGTGGATAAGTAAAGTGGATAGGTAAATATATAAAAAAAGAAAAAGGAAGATGTGAAATATGGTGAGAAGAATACAAAATAATAAAAATCAAGGATGGGAAGAGGTTAAAGATCCTGAAGATAGTATCTGGAGACCTGAGGCCATAGGTGATGAAATTAGTGGAATTTATTTATGCAAAGAGACTGATGTTGGAATATATCATAGTAATAAATACACATTGGAAACTGATAATGGAGAAGTAGATGTTTTTGGATCGGCAGTGTTAGATAAGAAATTTGATGACATTCCAATTGGTTATGAAGTGAAAATAATTTATCAAGGCGAAAAACCAAGCAAACCCCCAAAGAAACCATTTAAATTATTCCAGGTATTTAAAAGATCTGTTAATCCAGATTAAAGGAAGTGATTAAAAAAGCGTTGAGTTGGGAGTGTTGAAAATTTAAAGGAATGATATATCTTATCTTTTAATTTGGGATAAATTTAAGGATGTTATTTTCAATTAATATAATAAAAAAAACTTTAGATTTACAGAACGTCCTATTTTTTAAAGATTTAAAATTAGTCTTCTTTGAAAGAGTATATTATAAACACGCATTAGAATAAGTAGTTAAAGTATATTTATTTTGAGTAGATATCTTTAAAGCAGATATGTTTAAATAATTAAATTTAACAATAATTAAATTTCTTTACAATCAAATTATCTTTACCAATCACAGATTATCTTTACAATCAAATTAATTAAAAAAATAACATAAAACTAGTTATACTAAATCTAAGGGACTTGGAGTAATATAATGTTTTTAGTAGCTCAGAATAATCTTGAATTTATACTGGAAATTGCAATCATAATACAGATAGGGATAGTGTTATTTTTTAATATATTAAAAATGTCATTGAGCCGTGTGCTCTCCTTTTCATTAATTTTAGGGATTGGAATTACACTTCTTTTTAGTATGGATACATTAGGTTTGTTCATATCGTCATTGGGTTTCCATGAGTTTACACACACCTATGGTCCCATAGCACTTATGGTAATTGTAACCTCGTTGGCTGCTTTACCAATGATGGAAAATGTCGGAATAAGAGTAAGAAACCTCAGAGGGTTTATATACCTTCTTATGATCATTATAACAATTGTTGGGGGATTAATGCACAGGGATTTCCTTATGTTATGGTTAATGGGTTTATTTATAGGATTTTTACTAATTTCAAAATCCTTCCGTCAAAAATCATTTTTAACAGTCAAAAGGGTCATTGCTGCAATTGTAATTGTTGCTTTAGCATTTGGTTCACTTGAAGCAGTATCAAGACTGCTTTCCATGACCATATTGAGTCCTGTAACAAGGATAGAACGAATTTATGGGAATGCAATACCCAGCTTACAGCTGGTTATCCAGAATACAACGTTATTTGGTCATGTTCAGGGTTCATCATACTGGGGATCTGCTGATCTTGGAAGTTCAAGCGGTTACTTAGCACTTCCAATATCATTTATTTTGGCTTTTGGACTTCCTCTTCAGGTATTTTATGGAGTACTATCCACAAAAAAAGATGTAATAGATTACTTCCTACCCGGAATTTACGGAGTTGGATTTGACTTTGGATATGTGGCGCTTGTGCTTTTACTCATCTGGTGTGTTTTTGTAATTGTTTTAGGATTAAAAATACTCACCATATACAGAGAAAAAAGAGAAAAAGGAAACAAACGTCTCCTTGGAAGAGAAGCACTCCTCATAGGATCTGTTACAGCATTTGCAGCCCAAGCAATACTCGGACTATTCATACAGAACCGTGGAATAAACGGAACAGCAATGATAACATTCATGTTCCTAAGCGGCATGGTGCTTGCACACGCTTTGATCGTTAAAAGGAGTTAATTAAAAAAGTTAAAATAAAATACCCAACTAATAAAAAGGATACCAAACTAGAAGGGCGAGCCCTTCTTTTGGATCTTATGTGCAATTTTAGAGTGTTCTTCACAAAAAATATCAGATTCAACAGATTCTTTTCTTAATTTTTCGATTAATTGATTGGTTTTAATGCCAACAGGGCATTCTAATGTACATAAACCACATAAAGTGCATGTGAAGAGACCTGAATCAAAGCAAGATTTCTGATCTTCTACGAAACGGCTGAAAACCACACCTCTACCACCTAAATACCGTCTGTATCCAAAATCATATCCAACAGCATTGTAAATTGGACATGAGACAATACAGCTGCCACAGCCAATACATAAAAGGCATTCGCCACCTTCATCAATTGCACGGCTTCTTCCATTATCAAGGAGTATCACAACTACCCTTTTAGCGCCGTACATATCCTTCAAAAGCACTTTTTCAATGTCTGCTGTTTGTGAAGGGCCAGATATAACATTCATATATGCTGGTGTTGTTTGTCCGGTTGCGTATATGGTTTCCAGTTTTACAATTGATACTGCTTCTTCTATGGTTTTGACGAATTTATCTATACCCACAATCACAATATGGGTGTCCAGCATTGATACAAGGCTTATGTTGCCCTCGTTGTGGACTGTTATTATGGAACCATCTTCTGCTGCAACTGAATTTGCACCTGTAATTCCAACTTTACATTTTGAAAGCTTATCAAGAATGTCCGATTTAACTATATTTAATATGGCTCGGGGTTCAGGTTTCACATCCTGATTAAATTCATCTGAAACTATTTCAGATATTTTTTTGACATTTAAATGAGAAGCAGGTGCAGTAGGGTGGGAAGATCTGTTTTCAGGACCAAACTGGACAATTCTATCACCTAAATCAGTTTCAAGAACCTCAACACCATTGTTTTCAAGGAACTCTGAAAGCCTTATTTCCCCAGCAGTATTTGATTTGGACTTTGCAACCATTGATTCATCTTTAACTATATCATATATGGCTTCAAGAGCATTTTTAGAAGTTTCAGCTAATATAACTTCCATCCCATTTTTTTGAAGCTTTTTTATTCCAATATCCATCAATTCATCAAGGTTTGAGATTGAATACTGCCTTATTTCCTTAACCTTGTCTTTAAGTTCGAGAGTTCGCTCATCATTAAGAATGTGGGACCTCCTCTCAGTTAGTATCCCAAATGACCTGTTCATTACTTCAATCTCAGACTTCTTCATCTTCAAACTCCATTAATATGATTTCCGATACATCTAAAACTCTGGAAATATTTGTACTTTCTTTTTTATTTTTTTTAAAAATTTCAAGGGCATTTTTAAGGTTCAAAATACAAAAAGAACAGGATGTTACAATTAAATCTGATCCTGTGTTTTCTGCGTCTTTAATCCGTTTTTCTGCAACTTTTAATGCATTCTCTGGAAATGCAGATTTAACACCTGCACCTGCACCGCAACAGCGAGAATGCTCTCTGTTTCTTTCCATTTCAACCAAATTGGCAGTTTTGCTTAAAATTTCCCTTGGCTCATCATAAACCCCACAATGTCGTCCGAGGTGACATGGATCATGGTAAGTGACATTTACGGGATTTTTTTTAACCTTAAGTTTTCCTTTATTGATAAGATCGTTGAAAAACTGGGACGTGTGAACAACATCCAGTTCTACACCCAATAACTTTTTATAATCATTTTTTAAGGTATTGTAGCATCCAGCACAGGATACAAGTATTTTTTCGCCCTTTAGATCATTCAGAGTTTTTTCCATAACATTAAGTGCCTCACTTTGAAATCCAGTCCTTAAAAGAAAGGATCCGCAGCAGGTTTCATCATCAAGAACTCTGTAATCAACACTTGATAATTTTAATATCTTTTCTGTGGCTTGGGATATGTTTCCAAGCTTTTCTCTTACAACACAGCCTCTGAAGTATATCATTTTGGCACCTGATTATTTTATAGTAAACCCTACTTTCAAATTATCTTAACATTTTAAGAATTAAATATGGAATGTACTTTAAATTTTATTGGTAAAGAAAATATTCATTCAAACAACATCAAATCTACTTAAATCTATCCCATTATTTAATATAAAATTTAATGGTAAATAAAACTCATTTTGTAATTTGAATAATTAATGGTTATTATGAGATCCATGAGGGTTATAACATAATTGAGGGCATCAAAAATGAAGAAAAATCCAAAAGCTTCGTAAAAATTCTTTATGAATTTAAAATCAATGAAGTTGAAAACTTATATTTAATTACCAAGGTAATAGTTATATTAAAAATATTTAACTTGCGAGAAATGAATTGAAAGATAATGAATCATTTTACAGATTGTAATCAACCATCCTTAATTTTAAATTGTTCTACTGAACCAGCATTAATTCAATTATTGAATATCGAGGCAATTAAATGAAAAATAATCCTTTAATCTCTATAATTATACCAACTCTAAATTCTGAAAAAACATTAGAACAATGCTTAAAAAGCATTAAAAACCAAAGTTATCAGAATTATGAAATTATAATTGTTGATGGTGGCTCTGAAGATAAAACTATTGGGATTGCAGAAAAATTTAATGCAAAGGTCATTAATGCAAACATCAAAAATATGAGCAAACAGACTAATATTGGCATATCAAACTCTGATGGACTTTATATTTACCGGGTTGATTCTGATGTTATATTAAATCCTAAAATATTAGAAAAAAGCATTGAAAAATGTGAGAATGAAGGATATGATGGAGTTTGTATAAATTGGATCCCTGATGAATCTATAAGTTTCTGGGCTAAAGTCCGGAAAATCGAAAAAGAAAGTTATGTTAAACATCTGAATTATGTTGGAGCCATCAAATATGATAAAAATGTTGCAGGTGCAACATTTTTAAGAAGAGATGTAATAGACTCGGTTGGGGGATTTGAGGAGAATGTACCCACATTTGGGGAGGATTTTGCCCTTTTCAACAAATTGGCTAAAAGTAAGTTTCACTTTGCTGTTATTGATGTTTATGAACTCCATATTGGTGAACCCAAAACCTTAATGGAAGTAGTAAGAAAGAATTTTAGGTACGGACGTGCAGCAAAAACATTTTTAAAAGATCAAGGAACAAAAAAAGGGGCAAAACAATATTCTCCCGCAGGAAGGATACATTTAACCGATGCTTTTAAAAACGCTTTTAAAAATGATAAACGTCTTTTTTTGGGTCTTGCAATATATATATTCGCTTTATACGCCTCGGCGAGTATTGGGTTTATTTATAGTGTTATCAGAAGATCTCAAAACTGAGTGGAGTCCAAAAATACATTATCAAGTTCTAGAGAGAGGATTGTAAACCATCTAATTAGCAAAATAAATATTAAGGAATAATTTTTATATTTATTACATGAATGTTTAAAAGTATATCAAAGTACATGGTATAAACTCAAGAATTATTTTATTGGTGATAAAATGAACTGGAATAATAAAAATGTTTTGATAACAGGTATAAGTGGTTTTGTTGGTTCTTATTTAGCAGAAGAGCTTCTTAAAAATGATTCAAATGTTTTTGGATTGATCAAACGCCGGGCGGATGGGACGAAAGCCAAAAATCTGGTTGATCATGGTATTGACAATGATTTAAAGCTTTTAGAAGGAGATTTAACTGATATAACATCCCTTGCAAATGCTTTAGATGAATCACAACCAGATTATATATTCCACCTTGCAGCACAATCTTTTGTACCGCGCTCATTCAAAAATCCCATGGAAACACAGATGATAAATTCCATAGGAACAGCAAATTTATTGGATGCAATTAGAATAAAAAATTATGACCCTAAAATAGTTTTTGCAGGTTCAAGCGAAGAATATGGGCTTGTGATATCTTCCCCAACCCAGTATCAACAGGCACAAACACAGTACGGCACCATATTTCCTGAACCCGAAAAAATTCCAGAGGTACCTATAAAAGAAACCAATCCTTTAAGACCCATGTCACCATATGCAGTTTCCAAAGTCTATGGAGATTACCTGATGAGAAATTATTACCATTCTTATGGTTTGAATACAGTTGTTTCCAGGGCATTTAATCATGAAGGGGCAGGTAGAGGTTCAATGTTTGTAACATCAGTTATAACAAATCAGGTTATGAAACTGAAGTTTGAAGAAACAGATAAAATAACCATTGGAAATGTGAATGCTTTTAGAGATTGGTCGCATGTGAAAGACATAATAAAGGGTTATATGGTGCTTGCGGAAAACGGTAAATCTGGAGAAGTTTACAATCAGGGATCCATGAGAACAAATTCCATTTTAAGTTATATACTTTTAAGTTTGGAACATGCAGGTTGGAATATAAATAAAATAGAAACATTTAATGGTGAAAAATCTATCACAGATCCAACAGAAAATGATAACGATAAAATTTATGGAATTAAATTTGACAAAACCAAAGTTGACAAAATGATGCTGGAAGGAAACCTGGAATATTCCATTGAAGATAAAGGAATCCTCCTGGATACAGAAAAAGGCACAGTTTCTGTTGAATTTAATCCGGACAGATTCAGACCCGCTGAAGTTCCAATTCTTTTATCTAACACAGAAAAAATACAGAAGATCGGTGCAAAAACAGATTATAAACTGGATGATATAATAAAGGACCAGTTGAACTATTACATAAAAGAAGGGAATAGGGTTTAATGAAAACTCTCTTTTTAAACTTTTTTAACAAAAATAATTACATTTGACACAACAAAAAAATATGTCCTCCAAACACCCATGAAGGTAAAGAATAGTAGAAATTAGGTGAAATAAGAGAACTAAATGGAAAACCTAAAGGCTTAGTAAATATTTTAACCTTTTGGTAACCTGCATTTTTTATAAGTTTAGATAGTGTTAAAGGAGAAAATTCTGAAACATGTGTGGGGTCATAACAAAATTTTATTTTTTTACACCATGTATATGCCTTTAGGAAGTAAGCCCATTTATTGGGACAGGTGATAATTAACTTGCCTCCACAGTTCAAATTATCTTCTCTTAATTTAATCAATGCTCTTTCAGGTTCTTTAAGGTGCTCAATAACATGTTGCATATATATAATATCATATTTTTCTTTTTTTAATTCAAAAATATCTTTACTCTGAAACTTTAGATTTGGATATTTATCAGTTGCTACTATTATAGCATTTTTATTAATATCTACTCCATAAGTTTCGTTATTATACTTTTCTTTCAGTAAATTACAAAATTCTCCTGTGTTACAACCTATTTCTAAAATTTTATCTGTAGATTTAGGTTCATAAAGCTTGAAAATTGCCTTGAACTCCCAATAATCATTTGGATTTCTCTTTTCATGATCTTTCGCATATTCTAAATTATAAGTACTCCATTTGGTTCCTTTATTTCCCATGTTTTATATTAAAAATGTATTAACCAAAATACTTTTCTTTCAATGTATTTCTAATTTTAAATTTTGATCTTATCTAAAAATGAATAAAACTAGGAAATTTTGGAGTAAAAATTTTGAGGGTATATTTTAAGCATAAAAATACGAAAACTCTCGAACATTCAAATAATCTGTAGAAAATGATTTAAAGTTGATTAAAAATACTTTTAAGATATAAGGATTTAGTAAATTATATTTTCAATTAATATTAATATTAATAAGAAATTCTTAAAGTTGAAAATTTTAGAATTTATACTCAAAAAATTATTTTAGTATAGTTTGAGGGTATTACCCAAAAAGACAAATCAAGGGTGTTTTATGAGTAGAATAAGAACTTTAGCAAAAAATACGACTATGTTGTTCGTAGCAAATGTGATAAGTTACTTATTGGGCTTTTTCACAACGTTGTATACTGCCCGATATTTAGGAGTTGAAGGTTTTGGAGTTTTATCCCTGGCCTTATCTCTTACAGGAATTTTTGGAGTTTTTACAGACTTAGGTTTAGGAACTTTAACTACTAGAGAGGTTTCAAGGGATAAATCTCAGGCGAACAGATATATTGGAAATACTGCTGTGATGAAAGTATTTTTGGCTTTTTTAACCTTTGGACTCATTGCTCTGGCAGTGTACATCTTAAATTATCCTCAAACTGTTAAAAACGTTGTATACCTTATTACGTTGTCTGTTATATTCGGAGCATTTACTGGAATATTCAACTCAATATTTCAGGCATTTGAAAAAATGGAGTATATGTCTTTAAACATTATATTGAATGCTGTTTTAATGCTTGCAGGCGTTTTAACTGTAATATATTATGGATTTGACATCATAGCATTAGCATCAGTTTATTTTATTTCCAGTGGGATAATTCTAATTTTAACTTTCTTTATTTATTCATGGAAATTCTTTTTACCTAAAATCCATTTAGATCTAAATTTCTGGAAACCAACCCTTAATGAGGCATCATTTTTTGGATTATCCAGTATTTTAGTTGTTATTTATTTCTATATAGATTCTGTTATGCTGTCGATCATGGTTGGTAATTCTGCAGTGGGAATCTATAACGCAGCATACAAACTGATTTTTGTCTTACTATTCATACCCAGTGTTTTTGTAACGTCTATTTTCCCGTTAATGTCACAACATTTTGAATCCGCCAAAAATCTATTGAAATTAGAATACGAAAAATCTGTTAAATATCTATTTGCAATTGCCATGTTCATATTTGTGTACGGTTTTGTATTTGCAGACAAAATAATTTTGATTATTTATGGAGGAAATTATACAGCATCCATAGCAGCTTTACAAGCATTGATATTCGTTGTGCCAATAATCTTCATAACAAATTTATTTGGCAATATATTAGGAGCGATTAACAGACAAAAAGCAATTACAATTGTTACAGGTGCAAATGCATTGATTAATATAACTTTAAACTTAATTTTAATCCCAAAATTTAGTTATATTGGTGCTTCTGCCGCAACAGTTGCAACCGAAGGGTTAGGATTTATTTTAATGTTCACATATTTATCTAAATATTTTTTCAAAATTTCTCTGACTCAAAATATTTTGAAAACTATATTTAGCAGTATTTTAGTTTTAATATCCGTTTATTACTTGAAAATTAATGTAAACTGGATAACATCAGCCGTTTTCGGATTATTTGCATATGTGTTACTCCTTTACGCTATGAAAATAGTTACAAAAGATGATATAAAAATCTTTAAAGGAATTTTATAATTATAGTTAAGTACCAAAAGTTTTGCATCCTCAGTCCAAATAAACCTGAAAAAAGCAGTTTTCAGATTAAAAAACAGTTTAGTTGGACTCAGTAATTCAACAAGTTTAATAAGTTACTTCTTTAACTATAAAAAATGTGAATAATCTAATTATGTTTAGACCATTACTCAATAATTTTATTGAAAATATTTTCCATTCTTTTGCTGTAGGCTTCCCATGAATAATTTTCCGATATTGTTTCTGAAGTTTTCAGTGTTTTATCCTTGTACTCGTCGTAGTTATCTTTAATTTCCACTATTTTATCAACCAATTGTTTGATGTTCCCAGTTTCAACAACAAAATGATCATCTGGAAGTATATCCTTAACTCCACACTGATCAGAAATTATAGTAGGTATTCCTCCCAGTATAGTTTCTAATGGAAAAATACCCCACGGTTCAGATTCTGGCACAAAAACTGAGATGTCAGCAATATCATATAAATTATATAGCTCTTCATCTGAAATGGAATCATAAAAAAGTATTTCCAAACCATTTTTATCAGCCAAATCAATCATAGATTTTTTTAGAGTCTTTGAAGAAATACCAACGTTCCCCCCAACGAAGTGCATTCTTATATTTGGAATTTCACTTTCAATCAAAGAAAACGCTTTTATAATATCAAGTTGCCTTTTTCGAGGGTGCAAAGGTCCAACGAAAATAGAATTAAAATATCCATCATCACTGTGTTTGATAGGTCTGTACAAATTAACTCCAGATACATTGATTGCTACTTTGTTTTCAGGATAAATTTCCTGGATCATTTCTTGCATTCTGGAATTGAACGCAAGTGTTAAATTGACATTTGAAGTTAAAGATTTATCCATGCTGTAAAAGTTTAATTTATTTAAAGCTGACGAACCATACCTATAGGGTTCATTGCACGTCCATACTGTAGGTATATCTGTAAATTTAGATATCCATTGTGCAGGGTGATTATGTGCATTTACTATATCATGATCTCCAATTTTTGAGCTGATTTTTTTAATTAAATGAACCCATCTAAATTGGTTAAATCCAAAAATACAATTTATAACCCATTTTGTATCTAACGATATTATATTCACATTTTTAAGCAATGAATCAAAAATATAATTTTCTTCTTTTTCAAATGTATAAATTGTAACTTCATGACCCATTTTATTTAAATGATAACTTAATTCACAGACCTGTTTTTCAGCACCCCTCGGATATATTAATTCCGGATGCACAATTCCAATATCCATATTATCAAACCTACATTTATTCAGTTTTTGATTTTATTCAAAATTAATTTAAATTAATCATTTTATATGTTTTGAAGGTTTTTTTTGCGCTGTCTTCCCAGTTGAAACGTTTTGATTGTTCAAGTCCTTTTTTAGCTAATTCTTCTTTTAAATTATTGTTTGTTAGGACTTCATACATTTTATCAGCCATTAGATCATAGTCTTGTGGGTCTATCATTATACCCGCATCACCCACCACTTCCGGCAATGAAGTAGTGTTTGAGGTAATTACAGGTGTTCCACAAGCCATTGCCTCCAATGGGGGAAGACCAAATCCTGCATAGGCGCATGGATAAACCAAAATGTCAGCGGCATTGTACCATCTGGGCATATCCTCCTCCGGCACATACCCCGCAAAAATAACATCTTCCTGCAAATTCAAATCATTAATTAGATTTAAAATATTCTCACGTGCCTTAATACTCTGTGATTCGCCTATCTTTACCAATTTAACATCAGAAAATCTTTTCTTAAGTTCTGCAAAAGCTTTTATTAAAACTGGAACATTCTGTCTCGGCATTTCAGAACCCACATAAAGCACAACCTTCTCATCCTCTGAAACATCAATTTTACTTAAAATATCTTTATTTCTATTCTCATAATAAACAGAATGATCAACAGCAGGATAAACAATTCTAATCCTTTCCTCAGGATAATCCAAATATTTCATAATCTCTTCTTTAGAAAACTCAGAGATTGTAATAATACAATCCGCAACCCTCAAACCATCCATAATACTTCGCCACAAAGGAGAACGATCCCCTTCATATATCCATGGAATAAGATCATAACATGTTACAATACTTTTTTCAAGCTTAACCAAATTCAAAACAAAAGCAAATTCCTGCGAAGTGATATGATTAATAAATCCTTTTTTAATCTGTTTTTTAATGATTTGACTGTACCTGTATCGATCACTTTTGTCAAGTGTTTTTTTTCCAGTGTTAACTATAAAACTGATTAATTTATTATCTTTTTGTGTTTTGGTTTCAATTACATCATTTGTGAATTTTTCTTGTTTTGGAGTAAGATGAAATTTTTTCTTTATAATTTCAGCTAGAGGTTTGTATTCAATGATATTGAATTCAACTTTATCCAGTCTTTTAAATATTTCCCCTTGATATTTAGATCTTCCAAATATTTTATCGGTTTTTGGCCCATTTATGTAATCAATTTTCATAGAATCACTGTTATACCAATAACAATCAATTATATTTCTTCATATATTTCCAGGGTTTTTTTTGCACTGTCTTCCCAGTTGAAACGTTTTGATTGTTCAAGTCCCTTTTTAACTAATTCCTCTTTTAAACTATTGTTTGTAAAGACTTCATACATTTTATCAGCCATTAAATCAACATCTTGTGGATCTATCATTATGCCTGCATCACCCACCACTTCAGGCAGTGATGTGGTGTTTGATGTGATTACTGGTGTTCCGCAGGCCATAGCTTCTAATGGTGGAAGACCAAAACCTGCATAAGCACAGGGATAAACCAAGATGTCAGCGGCATTATACCATTTGGGCATGTCTTCCTCAGGTACGTATCCTGCAAAAATAACGTCTTCATGTAAATGAAGGTCCTTTATCAACTTTAAAATATTTTCACGTTCCCTATAACTCTGTGATTCGCCTATCTTTACCAGTTTAATGTCAGGAAATTTTTTCTTAAGTTCTGCAAAGGCCTTTATTAAAACTGGAACATTCTGTCTTGGCATTTCAGAACCCACATAAAGCACAACTTTCTGGTCATTTGAAATATTAAGTTTACTTAAAATCTCTTTATTCCGATTTTCATAATAAACAGAATGATCAGCAGCAGGGTAAACAATTTTAATCCTTTCCGCAGGATAATCCAAATATTTCATAATCTCCTCTTTAGAAAACTCAGAGATTGTAATAATACAATCTGCAAGCCTTAAACCCTTCATATTTTCTTTCCATATGGAAGATCTGTTTTTGTCATATGCCCATGGAATAAGATCGTAACATGTTACAATGCTATTTTCAAGTTTAACTGAATTCAGAATATATGCAAGTTCCTGTGATGTTATATGTTTAATGTTACCTTCTTTAACTTCATTCTTGACTGTATGAATATATCTATGTTTATCAAGGGTTTTTAAAGTTTTTTTTCCCATATCCTCAATAAATTTTAGTGATTTGATTTCATATATTGATCTGTTGCCAGTAGTCTGTGAGTGTGATCCGGACTTGGAATTCGCATTATATTTTTTTTCAAGAATTTGCATTAACGAATCATATTCAATAATATTCCACCCAACACCTTCAATTCTTCTGAAGATTTCCATCTGGTACTTGGATACCCCAAATATTTTATCTGTTCTGGGCCCGTTTATATAATCGATTTCCATTAATTTCACCATTAAAAGTATTCATGTCTTTTCATACTATTTGGATAAATGCGCAATTTGGATACATCGGAAAATTAGTATTTATTTTTGGCATTGATCTAAGATTTCAATACTTTTCAAGTAATTTCTTATAAATCTTCTCAGTTTCTTCAGCAATTTTTTCCCATGAATATCTCTTAACCTTTTTTAGCCCGTCATCACCCATTTTTCCCCTAACATCTTCATTTTTTAGCAGGTAAATCAATGCATCTGCCAGGCCTTCAACATCCCCTGGTTTAACAAGTAATCCATTTTCTCCATCTTTAACAATATCTGGGATCCCTCCCAGTTTAGATGATACAATTGGAATGCCTGAAGCCATGGCTTCTAAATTCACAATACCAAAAGATTCTGCCATTGTGGTTGAGGGTAAGCAAAAAACATTTGATGCTTTAAAGTACAGGGGTTTCAAAGATTCATCAACAAATCCCAAAAATTCAATATTTTCATCTAAACCCAATTTTTTAGATAACTCTTCAAGTTCAGTTAACATTGGCCCTCTACCTGCCAAAATTAATTTAACATCAGGAATTTCTTTTTTAACCCTATGAAGAGCTTTTAATAATATGTCTGGCCCTTTGTATGGAACCAAACTTCCCAAAAACAGTATTAAATTTTCATTATCAGGCAATTTCAATTTATTTCTGCATTCTTCTTTTGAATAGCTGGTTGTAACCTCTTCTATGTTTATTCCATTGGGTATTACAACTATTTTATCTTTATATCCCTTTAAAAACTTTGATTCATTCGCATACGAATTTGTAGTGGCTATTATGACGTCTGCATAATCCAGGACTTTATTAATAAAAACTTTGTTGTATAAAAAGACTCCAGCATTACGAATAAAACTTCCACCTGTCTCTTGACCATCATACTGATATGTTAAAATGAATGGAACTTTTTTACGTTTTGCATAGATTAAAGCCGGGATATCAGAGTAAGGAATTGGTGAATGTGCATGTATAATGTCCACATCATGATTTAAAGGTTTAAAAATCAATTTAAATGATGGATTAGCACTGGCAATCTTCATAGTTGTTCCATAACGATGAACCTTCATGTGAGGATAAGTTTCAAGGGAATCTTTTGAATCTATGGATGTTGTAAAAACATCTATTTCATGGCCCATATTTACCATATTAATGGCTAAATTGTAGGCTGCCATCTCTGTACCACCATGCGCATACTTTTTAACATAATCAGGATCATCAAGAAGATCAATATAAGGAAAATGACCGATAAAATATCCTACATTCATGTTTATCACTGCTCTTACAGATTTAAATAATCATTTAACAGTTTATTGCCGTTTTATTTATTTAGATAATTATTTAGCAATTAAATTTTATAATATAAACATCTAAAAATTATCACACACTTTTCAAGTTATATATGCACATTTTCATTATAAGTCTTTACGATTAATTCTTAGAAAATAAACTAAAATTTTAAATTGTGGTTATAATTTATAAAATACTGTATAATAAGCACAATAATTAATATTGATGATTAAAAGAGTCTCAAATCTTCTCATAACTTATCAAATCCTTAATGAATCTGCTTAAATAAATTTCAAATTGAATTTATTCTTAAATAGCACAAATTCTAATTAACCAATGGAATTAAATTATAAAAAAAAATTAATTGACAAATGATTGGAGGTTAACTTTGAAGAACGTTAACGTTGGAGTAATCGGAGTTGGAGCTATGGGTTACAACCATGTTAGGGTTTATTCTGAGCTTGAAAATGCCAACTTAATGGCAATTTCCGATATTATGAAGGGAACTTTGAATGAAGTTTCCCAGAAATTTAATACTATTGGTTTTGTTGATTATGATAACATACTTAAAATGCAAGATGTAGATGTTGTAAGTGTCTGTGTACCCACAACATACCACCATGAAGTTGTGATGGATGCTATCGAACATGGCAAAGATGTTTTAGTCGAGAAACCGATAGCATTCACCCTAAAAGAAGCAGAAGAAATGGTAAAAGCTGCAGATAAAGCAGGAGTTAAACTCGCAACAGGACACGTTGAAAGATTCAACCCTGCGGTTTTGGAGGCTAAAAAACTCATAAACGATCGTGCAATAGGGGACATTGTATCTGCATCAACAAAAAGGGTAGGGCCCTTTCCTCCCCGGATAAAAGACGTCGGTGTTACAACAGATCTCGCCATACACGATATTGACATTATGTTTTACTTGCTTAACAGCCCAATATCTAGGGTATATGCCAACATGGGTAGTAAACTTGAAAAATGTGAATACGAAGACCATGCAGAAATAATGATGAGATTCAAAAATGGTGTAATAGGCATTTTAGAAACTAACTGGCTCACTCCCTACAAAAAAAGACAGCTTGAGATAACTGGTGTTGAAGGGATTATATCCATAGATTATATAGATCAAAGCGTTGATGTTTACGGGAAAAATTCACAGAAAGTGAAATTGGAGCATAAAGAACCGTTGAAAGAAGAACTGAAATCATTTTTATCAGCAGTTACCATGGATGAAAAGCCCCAGATTACAGGAGCAGATGGGATACATGCCCTTAAAGTTGTTCTAGCTTCAATGAAATCTGCTAAAGATAAATCAGTAGTAGAATTAATTTGATTTAAAATTTGATTTAAGGGTTGTTAATTTAGTAGCGTAAAATTTTTAATGGACAGGAAAAAATGAAGAGATTTAAAGATCTTTTTGGAACTGAGTTTCATGAAGTATACACCCACCCATGCGGTCCACAAGTGGCTGAAAACTTTACAATTGGGGTAAAATACAAAAAAACATCTAAATATCCTCTTATTGGGAAAAATCCTCTTATTCGTTCAAACACAATAATATATAATGATGTTGAAATCGGGAACAATTTTAATACAGGCCACAACGTGGTAATACGTGAAAAAACAACAATAGGGGACGATGTACTTCTCGGAACAAATACAGTTATTGAAGGTCACTGTAAGATTGGAAGCAACGTCAGCATCCAATCAAACGTTTACATCCCTAAAAATGTTTTAATCGAAGATTATGTATTTATTGGGCCCTGTGTCTGCTTCACTAACGATAAATATCCAATAAGAGTTGATTACGAACTTAAAGGCCCCACAATTCGTAAAGGAGCTTCAATTGGAGCAAATTCTACTTTTTTATCAGATATTGAAATTGGTGAGGGTGCCATGGTAGCTGCAGGATCCATAGTAACACATGATGTTCCTCCTTTTTACCTGGCAATAGGTACACCTGCAAGGATAAAGAAGTTACCAAAGCATCTGAGAAGCATAAATAAAATTTGAAGATAGTTTCTTAAGGTTTATCTTTCTCATTATCTTCATCTGAAACACCTGAATTCTCATTTTGAATGGCGATCTTCCTCACAAGATCCGTGATCTCTTCTTCCATAGTTTCTAGTTTATTGTATAACTTGAAGATAAGATAGAAACAGGATAAAATACCCAGTATCAAAACAAAATCCAGTCCTCTTCCTATTCCAGCAGATTTTGCCAGAAATGATGTTGATTCAGGATATATGGAGACAAATATAACAATGAGCCAAATTAAAATCCAACCGACAAACATTCCCAGGGACATTTTACCATCTTTAAATCGGAGAATAGTCAGTAGTAAGGCTACAATTCCTAGTAAAATTCCAATTACCTGGTATATCAATATCATTTTAACACCTTCACTTCACGAAATTTAGTTTTCAAGTTTTTCACAATTTTAAGAGCTCTTTTACAAAGAGTTAGAACCCTCAAAATTTATAAATTATAAAACATTCATAACCTTATAAAATTTTTATTATTTTAAGACATTTATTATTAATTTAAGCAGTATTTTAAGTCCCACTTTAAGATTAGTCCCTTTTGACAGGGCATAAGGTGTATAAATTGTTTTAATTGGCACTTCTTCAAGTTTAAGATGATTTTTTTTGATCTCATTGACTATTTCAGATGAAACACCGTAATCCCTGGAGTTAAAATCAATTACCTCTGCAGCTTCTCTCTTAAAAGCTCTAAGACCCGATTGAGAATCATTCACTCGAACTCCATAAAAAATCCATGTTATCATATTCATGATTTGATTTGCAAGTTTTTTTGCAAGGGGCATTTCATTAAAGTCCCTTTTTCCAATAACCACATCCGCCTCACCCTTTATTAAGGGCCTGGAAACCTGGATTATATCCTCAGGGTCGTGCTGTCCATCTGCATCGAATGTCACTATGATGTCTGGATCGTGCAGAAGAGCTGCATCCATACCTGTCTTTAAGGAAGCTCCTAAACCCCTGTTTAAAAGATGTTTGTAAATAAATCCATGGTTTCCCTTTTTATCAATGATATTTTTTGCTATGTTGTATGTACCATCAACAGAACCGTCATCAACCACAAATAACTCAAATCCTCTATTAAAAAGTTCTTCCATGACCTCGGCTACAGTTTTTTCTTCATTGTAAGCAGGTAGAACGACGACTATCTTCATATAATCTCCTTGGATAAAGTAGCATAAGATAAAGTAGCATAAAGTAACGTTGTAATAATTTACTTGTCAGATGTTTATATTATTTAGTTTATATAAAGATTTAATTCTGGTTTTTTAAAATGATTTAATTTTAATGTAAATTCTATTAAAATGGACATAAATGAACTTATTTAAATTAGGAGGCAATTTATTGTATTGATTTTTCATTAAATGGAAATAATTAATACAATGTTCCAATATTCCCCCAGTTAATATCTACCTAACATTCTTTAATCTGTTAACTTCATTGCAAGTTCAGCAACACGTTTTCCAAGATTTTTAGATGTTTTAACACCAAAATCATCATTTTCTGTGTCGCCTTTAGGTCCTCCAACTCCAGTCCCACCGTAATGGGCAAGTGGTGCCCCATCTCCCACAATTATCATATCTTGAATAAGCATGAATTCATGTATTGCAGATATTGTTGTCTCCTGGCCACCGTTTCTTGAACCCCCTACAGCTATGGCACCACCAACTTTATTTCTAAGTTTGAAATCAATCCTTAAAGGTCTTGATCTGTCCATGAGCATTTTCATCTGGGATGTGACCCCTCCAAAGTAAACAGGGCTTCCCATGATTATCCCATCTGCATCCATGAGTTTTTCCATGACCTCCCTCATATCATCGTATATTCCACATTCACCCATAGTTTTACATATGTCACAGGCAATGCATGGCTCAACATCCATCAAAGCTATGTTTATTAGCTCAGTAGCCGCTCCCATTTCTTCTGCAGACTTTAAGGCAGTTTTAACAAGATATGCTGTGTTCCCATCTTTTCTTGGACTTCCTACAATACCAATTATCTTAACCAAGTTGATACCTCCATGTATTTAATCTATTTTAATATCAGTTTCTACTTTAATATAATTGGCAGCATATATATTAGCAAATCTATTAGCTATTAGCAAATCCTGAAAAATTTGAAGTTTGCTTCCAATACATTCATAAATACGGATGCAAAACTACAAGAGTTATTATTTCTTGTGAAAAATCCAAAAATTGATGGAGTAAATAACTCATGTGGTCTTTCTGGATAAAAATAAATAAAGCTAATTTAATAAGATTAGAGTAATTAGAATATTATTTTTTTACTAATAGTTAAAAATGAAAAAGTTGTATATCTGAAAAGCAGTTAAATAACAAGTAATTGATTTGTAATTTAATATAGGAATTTACTAAATTATAAAACCTAATTGATAAAAAGATTAATGAATAAAAGTTGATTTAAAGTATGAATACCCAAAAACACTATAATACACTTACAGTCACAGAAAACGTCTTGAAAATAGTTGAAAACTGGTTTAAAGCCGAAAAATTAGGGGACAAAAATGCAAGATCCCGTGCTGCATATGAATTAAACGAATTTTTAATAGAAACTGATGATGGATCTTATACACTCAGATCAGATGATTTCAATGGAAAATCTGAAACAATGCACACTCACCACGGTGCAATAACAGAATCAATTGAAAAATATGTTAAGCCGTCAAAACTCAAAGAAAAAATGGCTGATGGAAGGAATTTACATGTGCTGGACATCTGCAGCGGTCTTGGATACCATTCAGCTGCATGTATCGAATTTTTAAATGATAGTTTAAATGATAGAAATTTAAATAATGAAAACAAATCTGAACATCCATTAATTAAAGATCATCCAAAAATTTATCCCAAAATTAGAATTGACATGGTTGAAATTTCAATAGAAACCATTGCAGCTAATTTACTTATTCCAAGTCCAGTAAAATCCCATGAAATTATTAAAAAAGCAGTAGAAAACAAACTTTATGACGAAGGGGTCCTTAAATTTAAATTTCAGGATGAATTTCAACTCCAAGATGAATTTAAAAAATCAGATGTTTTGAATAAAAACATTCCAGAAAACCTCAAAATAAGCGAAAATTCAGATATAATCAATGAAAAGCCTGAAATAAAAGAAACACAGAATAAAATCTGTAAAAAGTATGAGGCAAAAGAAAAACCTGATAAAATCTCTAAAAACCTGGATATAAATATATACTGTGAAGATGCACGGGATTTAATTAAAAAAATAGTTAAAACCCATGATAAATCCAAAAATCAGGTTAACGAACATGATTATGGTGAAAATTGCGAAAATTATGATGCAATATTCCTAGCTCCATTCAGTCCTTCTAAATCTCCAGAACTTTGCACCGTTGAATTTTTCAATGCCCTCAAAACTATCCTGAAAGAAGACGGAATGATTTTAACGTACACATCTGCAGCACCTGTACGTTCCGGCCTCATAGAAGTAGGTTTCCATGTAGGGGAAGGACCGCGCTTCGGAAGAACTGGAGGCACAATTGCGTCACCTTCACTCCAAAATATTGACACCCCATTATCAATGAAAGATGAACGTATGATAGCATTAAGTGATGCAGGATTACCATTCAGGGACCATGAATTAAATAGTTCAGGATTTGAAATAGCTGAAAAACGTGCAAATAAACGAAAAATTGTGAGGGGTTCATCTAAATTTGCATCGAGTGTCAAAACACCCTTATATTTAGGTAGAAATATGGAAGATATTGATGATCCGCGATTAAAACGTAGGGTTCTTAAAAACGTTAAAAAACTTGGTTTTGAAGAGTTAAACTGTGAAAAATTAAAATATATTATCTGTCCTCAATTTGATAGTTGCATCTGCGGTTCTAACTGTCAAAAAATAGCAAATTCCCGTGATAGGGTTAAAGAGATGGTAAAAAGGCTTTCTGAACTTGTTGAATAATTTTTAGCATTTTAGTGGATAATTTTTATATTTAATAATAAAAAATAACGATTTATATTAGTTACAGAATTCATATTCATTATAAAAGGTGGAAAAAGTTGAATTTCGAGATAAAATACAAAGATGCAATGGGAAGAGTTGGAATACTCAAAACACCCCATGGAAACATTAAAACACCGGCTTTAATGCCTGTAATCCATCCAGGGAAGCAAACTCTGGACGTTAAAAAATTTGGGGCAGAAATAGTCATAACAAATGCTTACATAATGTATAAAAACGAAGATCTCAGGGCTAAAGTGCTTGAAGAGGGTGTTCATAAGTTCATAGACTTCCCAGGCCCTATTGTTACAGATTCCGGTTCATTCCAGCTTTCTGTTTACGGTGATATTGATGTCACAAACAGGGAGATCATAGAGTTCCAGGAAGCAATAGGCACCGATATAGGTACTTCTCTGGACATACCAACACCACCATATGTAAAAAGGGAACGTGCTGAGAGAGAACTTGAAATAACCCTTGAAAGGGCTAAAGAAGCTTTGGATGTTAGGGATAAACTCTTGTTGAACTCTGTTGTGCAGGGTTCCACATTTCCTGACCTTCGATCCCGATGTGCAGATGAAATAGGAAGTATGGGCTTCGATGTTTATCCAATAGGGGCTGTTGTTCCTTTAATGGAATCTTACAAATATTCAGACCTCCTGGATGTTGTAATGGCTTCTGTAACCCATTTACCTGAATCACAACCAAGACATCTCATGGGTGCCGGGCACCCTATGGTTTTTGCATTTGCAGTTGCCATGGGCTGCGACCTATTTGACTCAGCAGCTTACATTCTCTATGCCAAAGGTGACAGGTTCATGATGCCCACAGGCACCTACAAACTTGAAAATCTTGTTGAAATGCCGTGTTCATGTCCTGTTTGCAACAGTTACACTCCTGAAGACTTAAGGGGCATGGAAAAAGACAAGAGAATGAAATTAATAGCCCAGCACAACCTTCACATTAGTTTAGCAGAGATCAGGACAATAAGACAAGCCATTGTCGACGGTAACCTCATGGAACTTGTGGAGCAGAGATGCAGATCTCATCCTTACCTCCTTGACGGCCTCAGAAACTTCAAAAAATACACTTCAAACTTTGAGGAGTATGATCCTGCCTCTAAAAATTCTGCATTCTTCTATTCCGGCCCTGAATCACTGGCCAGATCTGAGATATACAGACATCTTAAAAAGATGGAAAGGCTTCCACCAAAGGAAAATCTTTTGCTGCTCCCAAGATCCCGAAAACCGTACTCAAAAAGTATTCGCAACGATCTAGGGGATTTTTATAAGGTTCAAAAAGATGGGTCAACTGAAAATATTTGGGACAACCTCCAGGTAGCTGTAGTTGATGTACCATTTGCAGTGATACCCCTAGAGATCGATGAGGTGTATCCTCTGGCTCAAAATGAATCACCCCTTGTAAATGATTTAGATTCCTTAAAATTCGTGAAAAATCAAGTAAAAAAATATATTGAAGGTTTTAATAATGTTATAATTAATGAAAAAGTTTTAAAAACCTTTGATCTTGATTTTAAAACTGAATATTATGATCTAGATCCATTAAAAATAAATATAAATGACAAGGATAAAGTGAAATATATAGCAGATTATCAGTTTGGGAGTGGATCCGGAAATGCGTTATTCAAGGGAGATATTAAGATAATTAAAAGCAAAAAAACCGGGAAAATCAGACACGTGTACGATGGAGAAACTCTTATTGCAACTCTGCGTGCAAGTGATGGTGTTTTCGTCCTTGACAGAGAAGGTGCCAGGAGACTGCATTCCCACCTTGAATATCCTAAAAATAGGGTTGCTGTGAATGCGGATGCTGAACCATTTGCCAAAGAAGGAAAAAGTATATTTGCTAAATTTGTTATAGATTGTGATATAAATATAAAATCTAATGAAGAAGTTTTGATAGTAAATCAAAACGATGATTTGATAGCCTTTGGTAAGGCAATTTTATGCGGTCGTGAAATAATGAATTTTAACACAGGTCAAGCTGTAAAGACAAGAAAAGGAGGATTATAATGTTACCTGGTGCAGGCATGAACCCAAAACAGTTAAAACAGATGCAGAGGTCAATGAAGCAAATGGGAATGGACATGAAGGACGTAAAGGGTGTAATAGAGGTCATCCTTAAATTTAAAAACAAGGAGATCTTAATTAAAAACCCCAAAGTAAATCTCATGGACTTCATGGGTCAAAAAACATACCAGATAAGCGGTAAAATAAAGGAAAGAGAAATTGAAGCCGAACTGGAGATCCCTACTGATGACATTGAACTGGTATCAAATCAAACTGGTGTAACGAAGGAGGAAGCTTTGAAAGCTCTGAAGGATACAGGTGGTGACCTTGCAGAGGCCATTTTGAGGTTAAGTTAAATGGTATTCATCGCTCATATATCTGATTTACACGTCGGATCTGTTAACTTCGAAGAAGATCTTCTCATAAAAGCATTATATGACATCAATGATATGCACCCAGATGTAACAATAGTTACAGGGGATATAACTGAAAACGGTTATTACCTTGAGTTTGAAAAGGCTGCTAAATATCTTGACATGATAAAATCTCCAATGTTAGTCGTTCCTGGAAACCACGATGCAAGACATGTTGGAGATGAATGCTTCGAAGAACTTATAAAAGAAAGATACGGCGTTTTAAACGTCAAAAAACATGGTTTAAAGGTTATTGGACTTGACAGCAGTGAACCAGACCTGGACTTTGGAAAGGTAGGAAGATCACAGCAGAGATGGATGGAAAATGAGCTTGAAAATGCCGGAGGAGATCATCTCTACAAAATAATAGCTCTGCACCACCATATAATACCGGTACCAAGAACCGGACGTGAAAGGAACGTTTTGAGCGATGCAGGAGATATTTTACAGTCTGTGATAAACGGAAACGCAGACCTTGTGCTTTCTGGCCATAAACACATGCCTCATGTATGGATGATGGAAAACACAGCCTTTGTAACAGCAGGTACAGTTTCATCATTGAGACTGAGGGGAAAAGAACTTTCTTCCTTTAACACCATAAATATAGAAGAAGATTTCATTGAAATTATTCTAAACCGTGCTGATGGAACACGGAGATGTCTTGCAAAATATGAAAACACTTGTAAGGTGATCGATTGAAAGCAATTGTTGATGCATCCAATGTAGCCCATTACGGGAAAGTTAAGGATGGAAAACCCATATTAGAAAACATTTTGAATGCTGTGAAGGCCCTTAAAGAATTAGGCTATGAACCTGTTTTAATAGCGGATGCATCGCTTAGACACGAAATAGATCAAAAAGAGGAATTTAACAAACTTCTTGATGAAGAGAAAGTAAAACAGGTTCCCTCAGGCACAACAGCAGACCACTTCATACTCAAAATAGCAGAAGAAGAAGATGCCAAAATACTATCAAACGATGTTTTCAGGGAATATTACGATGAGTTCCGGGATATCAGCAGCAGAAGAATTCCTTACAGTATAAATGATGGTACAGTGTCAATTGGAACCTCATCCAAACCAAAAAAGGTTAAAAACATACTGCAAAAGATATGCTCTCAAATAATGACAGACTTTGAAAAGAAAGGACTCGACAGCTACAAACAGAAGAAAAACAAGAAGTTAAGTGGTATCGCAGTTGCAAAAGAAGCTATCGACAGGATAAGTAAGAGCAAGGAAGAGAGTATTGATTCTAAGATAGAAGATATATTCATGAAAATTCCATTATTTGATAAGTTTCTCAACATGGTTGAAGATGCTGAAGAAACCAGCGATTTTATCATATTTGTACTTGTAAGTCCAAGGGACTACAAGGATGCGGTTAAAAATGCAGGAAACATTGCAGTTACAGTTGGAGATAGGTTAAAACTTGAACATGCCCCACTTGTCGCTGTTAGAAATGATCTTTTCACTAAACCCGGATCCTTTGAGCTTAATATTATTTATTCCGATGAAGTACTTGAAGAATCTCCCTACAATGTTAACATAACCATTAACGACCACGACTACGCATTTGTAAAGAAAAATTCAAGAAACATCGCCAGCACAGTGGCTGCAAGACTTGGAACATGGAAGTTCCCTATTGTGTCAGTAAAACCTAGTATGCTCATGGAAAAACCAGGACACTTCGATATAACATTAGAGAAGGGAGGAGAAAAGTAAATGGTCATGGATTACATCTCAAGAGCCATCTTTGGATTTCTAATAAAACACAGGGTTATAAGCATAGGAACCAAGTACTACCCAACCAATGACATGGAAAGGGATTACGTGGATATGATCAACTACACCAGGACCATGCTCCTTGAAATTGAACCGGCACATATAACAACCCAAAATATCTTTCACAACCTTGTAAATGAGGTAGGAAACGGGAACATTCCCCAAAACAGGAAATTCATTGAGATAAAACCAGCTGAAAATGAAATAAATGAATACGCTCTTTTGAGTAACATAATCATGGGAAGCGACAGATTCCTTTACGTTGAAGTCTTCAGAAGTGATAGAACTCTTATAAACGAATTCGTTGACATCATAAAGAAGGGTAAAGGCCAGATCATAGAGCAAAGTAATAGTGAAATCGTTTCCCGTTTATTATCCAAAAATGATGCTATAAGAATTGCTGTCAAACTCATATCTCTTGGTATGGAGAAGGGAACTGATGTAAGAGCTGCTGTTGGAATGACAGGGGCAGCATCAATAGAAAGATCAATAAATTTGAACAAACAGATTGGTGAAACATCAGGTGTAGGATTCACAAAACTCGGTGGAGAGTTTGCAGTTGTATTCTCATCAGCATTTGGTAGTTTAGAGGGGAACCCTACTTCTTATGATAATTATCTTTTCATTGATGCAGTAGATTCTACTCAGTTCATAGCAGAAAACGGCAGGGACAAGCTCGTTGAAATAATGAACGATGTGACAAATTTCATAGAAAATGACTGCGAAGGTAAGATCGAGGGTTACAGGGAAGGTGGAGACGACCTTATCGCCACCATGCCAACAAAAGACGCTGCACTTCGGGCAGGAATAGATTCTTCATGGCATTCTCTCAACAATGGGTTAAGATTAAGGGCAGGTATAGGTAAAAGCCGACGTGAAGCAGGGGAACGGGCCCAGATGGCAGATAACATAAAGATATGGAAAAACAGTCCAGTTGTGGTGTTTGACCTGGCTGATGGAATATACTCCTATTACATACCCTCAGAATTCACAAGGTCTATACTGGACTTTTTAATGGATAAAAAATCACGGATAGCTGTAATATTCATTTTCGTATTCTTTGCCACACTCATAGGGTGGAACGTTGGACATCCTGAATTCGGCCTTGTTGCAATAGTCTTAGCTGTAATATACGCACTTACAAACTGAATTCATACGATTTTGTCCATTAAATTTTTTGGTATGATTGTAAACAATGCAAAATCAAACCTCTCAAAAAAAATCAACCTCTCAAAAATATTAAACTAATCAAAGGTGCCAGAATGAAACCAAAAGTTAAGGGAAAGATTGCAATTTCAATGATTATTTCCATGATTGCATTTGGATTTGGAACAGGTGCTGCACTGATTGTGGGTATTAACTCCAACAGCACTTTCACCAATTTTAATCTTACACAGGGAGAGTTCCCATCTATACCGTATTCAACATCAAATGATAACATCACTACAACTCAAAATAATACTCAGTATACATCTCCGGTATCACAGACAGGAACTACACAGACCACTAAAAACACTTCAGGTTCTACCAGTTCTAATTCCGGTTCTAGTTCTACTCCAAATAACACCTCAAAAAATAGTAGTAGTAATAAGTAGCTAGATTAAGAGTTAGTAACCTAGTTATGGACTTTGAATGTTTTTGAAATTAAATAAGTCAATAATTAAGAATTACTCTAACAAATTAATGAAAATTAATTTACCTTTAACTAAAGCTAATTAACGGAATAATGCAGATTAATGGAGTAGCATAGATCTAAATAACAAAAAGGAGAAATTCCCATGAAAATAATCGAAGGGGGAATATGTGCTGTAAATGGAGTAACAGCTTCAGGAACATGTGAAGGTGATTATGGTGTTTCTTTGGTAGTTAGTAAAGGAAGCAGCACATCTGCAGTATTTACATCTAACAAAGTGGTTGCAGCACCTGTAATCATCACCAAAGAAGCTGTTTCAAATGGAAAACTATCCGCAATAGTTGCAAACAGTGGAAATGCAAACTGTTTCACAGGCCCTGAAGGCATGGAGGATGGGATGAAAATGGTCAAAAAGGTTGCAGAACATCTTCAACTTAAAGTGGATGATGTTGCAGTTGCATCTACCGGAATAATTGGTAGAAAAATGCCAATGCCCATTATAAGTAGCTTAATAGATGAAGCTATCCAAAATCTTCAAAATTCACCAAAATCTTCAAAAAACGCTGCAGAAGCTTTAATGACCACTGACACATTTCCAAAGGAATTTGCAGTTGAGACAACACTCAAAGATGGTAAAAATGTTAAAATTGGTGGTATAACCAAAGGATCCGGGATGATAGCACCTAACATGGGCACAATGCTCTGTTTCATAACAACAGACGTTGAAGCATCACCTTCCGAACTTCAGGAAGCCTTAAAATCGGCCGTTGATAAAAGTTTCAACATGGTTGTTATCGATGGTGATACAAGCACCAACGACATGGTTGTATTGATGGCAAACGGAAAATCTGGTCATATAGACGAAAACTTCCAGGAAGCCCTTGATTATCTATGTGCAAGCCTTGCAAAGATGATTGCAAAAGATGGGGAAGGTGCAACCAAGTTCATGGAAGTTGAAGTTAATGGGGCCGCATCAATTGACGATGCACGGTCTGCTGCAAAATCTGTTGTATCATCACCACTCGTTAAAACAGCGCTATTTGGTGCAGATCCCAACTGGGGACGTATAGTTGCTGCTGTGGGATATTCTAGTGCGGATATGGATGAAAACAGGATAACAGTGACCCTTCAATCTGAAGACAAAAATGTTAAAATTGTGGACAACGGGAACGTTAAAGCTTATGATGGTTCCCAAGAGCTTGTAACTGCAGAAGAAATAATGGAAAAACCTGAAATTAAAATAGTTGTCGATATAAACCTGGGAAATAATTCTGCAACAGCATATGGATGCGACTTAAGCTACGATTATGTGAGAATAAATTCTGAGTATTCCACATAAGTAACATAAATTCTGAGTATTCCACTAGGTAACAGCCAGAATGCATAGCAACTTACAAAAAATGCACTTACAAAGTTACAAGATTCAACTTACTAAATTGCAAAAAATATTTTCAAGAGTAAATAATATATTCAAATATTTTTGAGGAATTTGAAATGGTTTTTGAGGAATTTGAAATGGTTTTTGAGGAATTTGAAATGGAAACAGTTAATATTTTAGTTGAAGCACTTCCTTACATAAAGAAATTTCATAAGAAAAAGATTCTCATAAAGTATGGCGGACACGCCATGATAGATCAAAATGCCATGGAATCAACAGCACGTGATACCGTTCTTTTGAAATATGTGGGCATGAAACCAATAGTTGTGCATGGCGGCGGTCCTGAAATATCAAGATCAATGACCAAACTTGGGAAACAACCTAAATTCATAGGCGGCCTCAGGATAACTGACACAGAAACAATGGAAATCATTAAAATGGTTCTTGTTGGAAAGATAAATACAGATATAGTTTCAAAGGTGTGTTTACACGGTGGAAAAGGAATTGGGATCTCTGGAAAAGATAATATTCTTCTAAAAGCACGTAAACAGGCTCCTCAAGTGATACTGGATGGTACAACCGGTGAAGAAAAAACCGTTGACTTGGGACTTGTGGGTGAAATAGATTCTGTGAACCCTGAAGTAATTGATATGCTTACTTCAAATGATTATATCCCTATAATTTCCCCAATCGGTGTTGATGACAAAGGAAGCACTTTGAACTTGAACGCTGATACTGTAGCGGGTGATGTAGCATCTTCTGTGGATGCTGAAAAGTTAATAATCTTAACAGATGTACCTGGCATTCTTGAAGATCCAAAAGACCCTGAAACACTTATAAAAAGGGTAAAAGTAGATGAAGTTAAAGAGTTAATTGACAACGGTATTGTTAAAGATGGGATGATCCCTAAAGTTACAACCTGCGTTAATGCAATTCAAAACGGAGTTTCTTCAGCCCATATAATTGATGGAAGGATCAAGCACTCAGTCCTCCTTGAGATATTCACCAAAAAGGGTATAGGAACCATGATAACCAAATAGTTAGTTTTTGTGCATTTTTAATTTTAACTTTTTTATTCTTTATTTTTTAATTAACAATTTTAATTTTCTGTTTTAACTTTTTAATTTTCAGCTTTTTTAATTTTTATTCTCTGTTCACCGTTTTAATTCATATTCTTAAAAATCCTAAGAATTTTTTAACGATGATTTTTCTTACGTTGATTTTTTTGAAAAACATTTAAAAAAACATCTTAATTAAAAAAACATCTAATTTCTATTTAAATTTGCTTTTTTGAAATGTTTAAAAAGATATTAACTCCTAAAAGTTAACAAATTTTAAAAAAAATTTAAAAAATTTAAAAAGTATAGGAGGTTTACTGTATTTAAGACGATTTTAAAGTTATTTAAAACCATTTGGATTAACATTTGAAGTCTGCGCAGAGATAATAAAATGCATTGCATTGCAGTATACCCAACAAACCATGCACCTACCTATTTCCCTTTAAGTATACCATCTTGTGTCCAATATGTTCATTCAGACGGATTTGGAAAATAATGATCATTACCCCAAATACAAATCTTTCATTAATTCTCAAAAAAGACATTAATAGAACTATTTTTGAATTTAAGCAGTTTTAAAATAGTATTGAAATGGCAAAAGAGTATTGAAATGGCTCATTTTAATTTAAATAAATTTTCATAAAATTAAATAAAATCCTTTAAAACTGTTCAAAAAAAAAATAAAAAAAATTGGAAAATTAAAATGGTAGTTCCGCATATGTACCGTATATCGTTGCCGTTGCCGTGTTCCAGTTGTTTATAACTCCAAATGTGTTTCGAGAGCTTATAGCATCTGCACTATACCATTTTCCATCAACATACACCTGTGCCCAGACGTGACCGTACCAGGCAGTTGAAAACTTGCAGTAACCATGCTCATAACGAGCTGGAATACCTGCCGCCCTCTCAAGTGCGATTAGTAAATGAGAGGTGTCAACACAGTTTCCTGTTTTAGCATTCAACGTTCCAACTGCACCATAATTGGTGTTGTAATAGAATGAATAACCAATGTTATCCCTCACCCAATTGAAGATTGCCACTGCCTTAGCATACGTAGTAGTTGCACCGGCATTAGCAATAATAGATTTAGATAGCGCGATTATCTGAGCATTAGTAGACTGACAATTAGCTGTAGCCTGTAGATACTCCTTTAATTCTGCTGGTATTGTTGATGTACTTGTTTTGTTGGTTATTGTTGTCCATGGGCTTACTGTTACGTAGTTTGGTAGTGTACTACTGTTTGTGTAGTAGAAGTTCAGTATTTTGGAGTAAATGTATACCGCTGATTCGAACTGAATATTCCCTAGAGAACTTGAAACATAGTTAGGAGCCGTTCCATTCAAAGAAAAATTAACGATCCTTTGAGCCATGTCAAGATACTCTGTTTTGTTGATGTTTCCAGACTTAACAGTGTCCGTTGGATTTGCAGGTGCACTCACATTTGGCAGCGCAATATTTGATGTTGTTCCATTTTTTATCTGCAACAAACAAACACTCATCATCTGTAAAAACTGAGCCATTGAAACTTGCGTAGTACTTATCGTCACGTAGTTAGGCAAACCATAATTTGCTTCAACATAAGCCTTCACCCTTGCAGATGCATCAAGTATCTGAGCCCTGGTGAATGTCACTGTACTGCTGTCTGTGGTAAATCTGGATACGTAACCTGCTACATTGTTGCCTGCTAAATCTGTCACACTACCCGTGTGGATAAGTAAAAGATATTTAGTATCTTCACTTAGAGCACTGCTGGGCGTCACTGTCAATATATTACCATTGATAGACCAAGTAGTAGGCACAATCGTACCGTTACTGTTTTGAAGCTCGATCCAGCCCGTGCCAGCTTTGATTGATTCACTGAAAGTGACCTTAATCACCTTACTCACTGCAACATTCACTGCGTTGTTTGCAGGATCCACAGCTTTCACAGTAGGTGCAACAGTCTCAACAGTGAATCGAGACACATAACCAGCAATCTTATTACCAGCTAGATCAGTCACACTACCTGTATGGATAAGTAAAAGATACTTAACACCATGACTTAAAACACTGCTAGGCGTTACAGTCAAAACTTTACCATTGGTAGACCAGGTACTTGGTACGATTGTACCGTTACTAGTTACAAGCTCTATCCAGCCAGTACCTGCTTTAATTGCTTCACTGAAAGTGACATTAATCACCTTATCAGCTGCAACGTTCACTGCGTTGTTTGCAGGATCCACAGTTTTCACTGTAGGTGCAGTACTATCCGTGCTGGTGGTGAAACGAGACACATAACCAGCAATATTGTTACCAGCCAGATCCGTCACACTACCCGTATGAATAAGTAGAGTGTACTTAACACCATGACTCAAAACGCTGCTAGGCGTTATGGTCAATATATTACCATTGATAGACCATGTAATGGGTATAAGTGCGCCTTTACTGTTTACAAGTTCGATCCACTTGTTTCCTGCTTGTATGGGTTTGCTGAATGTGACTGTGATTACTTTATCCACTGCAATGCTCACAGCGTTGTTGACAGGATCTACTGCTGTCACCGTTAGCTTGGCAACCTCATTATAAAAGTTCTCATCAATCAGCCCGTATCTGAACAAAGCATAACCTGATGAACCATTACCAATGGCAACTTGTGTGTCATTTATAAGCTCACTGGCTGATAAAGGCGTAGTATCAGTGTCGTTTTTGTAGGTTTGAAGACCCGTCACAACAGGCGTTCCATTTGCATGAGCTACAATATAAGCAGTGGTTGTACCTACCCAAGCACTAGTCGCATTGTAGTTCCCTTTATAGACCATTGCAACCATGAAATCAAGATACTGCGCAAGCGCACTGTAATCCTGCCCATAATACTTAGCATTCACAGATCCTTCAGGCATAACAGCCGCAGAAACAGCCACATCTTGTTTTATAGCCTTCACAGCACTATAAACCCTCTCAACAAAAGAAGTCACAGCATTCGTTGATGCTTGAATATTCGCAGTCTCATTCAATGATGCATTGTTTTTGTAGGCTGTTCCGGGATACCTGACGTAGTCAAGATGAATTCCTGCAACATCGTAGTTTTTAACGATGTTTTCAATAGCAGCGATCACCTCTGCCTCATGAGACTGTCCTGTAGATGATTGAGGATCAATCCAGTTTCCACTGGCATCCTTAAAACAAGTGATCCAAGCATGAACCCCTATTCCTGTGCCGTTAAGCTGAGCTAACACACTAGATAAAACGGTTTGATATGTGGGAGTTGAATAAATATTCGATTTCACAAATACGTCAGTGATGTTTGCCTCTTCCAATTCAGTTACGTTTATATTTTTGTAATCGTTGGTATTAATCCATAATGCATGGATGTTGCTATAAACATCACCAGCAGCAGCTTGCGTTGTATTCTCAGATTGAGTTTGATTAACAATACTGTTTTTGGTAGTACTTGTTATCAAGTTACTACTCTGATTAACGCTAGTCTGGTTAATACTAGAGTTAGTAGCGTTGATCGTCAACTGGCTAGTGATATTTGTAGTGTTTTCTGCACTAGAATTGGTTGAATTTAAGATTGAGGCTGATGCACCACTTAGACCGTACAATGCCACTCCACATAGGAGAAACATTGTCATGAATAATTTCCACTTAATTATACCGCCTCCGTGTCCAATAACGCTAAAAATTATCACTCTTAAACGTTATAGACATAGGATCGTTAATTCCTTTACTATATAAAATTTTTGATTTAAAAATCCAAAAAAAAGGCAGTATTAACCTGTTTTTTTGATTTAAGAAGCTCTATGAGGGTATTGAAATGAGTTAATACGGATAAGCCCGCTCCATTCCTATTTTTATCATATCTCCTTATCTAAAACCATTTTTAATGAAAAAAGAAATATCAAACGCTTTTTCATTCTCCAATACCATTTTAAAATTTAATATCAATGGATTTCTATCTAAATCAAGAAAAAAGAAAGATATAAATGTATTTTTCTGATTAAAAACTTATTAAACGAGTATTGAATGTAAATTTTAATAGTATGTTCCATTAAATCTTGTAAATATCACTTAAAACTGTTTTAAAATTCTATTTAAAACTAAAAAAAGTTTTAATTAACTTATAAAGTTAATTTTAAACTTAAAAAATTGTAATATGATTACACTAAATTTGATTAAAAGGTTTAAAAATCTATTTTTGTAAATTATAAATCTAATTAAAGCTAAAATATTTCATTAATTCTGTAAATTTGATATACGAGATAGTTGAAGGATTATAATCTGGAATAAAGCTTCATTTTCTAGAAATTAGTTTTTATTATTCAAATATCATAAACATTGAATTTTAGATATGTTGAATTTTACATAAGTATCCTGAAAAAATCATGCTAATAACATTCAACAGTTGGATAAATATTCATGGAATTAATTAATTTATTTAAAACTGTTCAAAAAAAAGAAAAATTGGAAATTAAAATGTTAGTTCCGCATATGTACCGTATATCGTTGCCGTTGCCGTGTTCCAGTTGTTTATAACTCCAAATGTGTTTCGAGAGCTTACAGCATCTGCCGCATACCATTTTCCATTGACATAAACCTGCGCCCAGACATGGCCGTACCAAGCAGTTGAAAACTTACAGTAACCATGCACATAACGTGCCTGAATACCTGCAGCCCTTTCAAGTGCTATCAATAAATGGGTTGTGTCAACACAGTTTCCTGTTTTAGCATTCAACGTTCCAACTGCACCATACTTGGTGTTGGAATAGAACGAATAACCAATGTTATCCCTCACCCAGTTAAATATTGCCACTGCCTTAGTATACGTAGTAGTTGCACTTGCATTAGCAATAATAGATTTAGATAAAGCTATTATCTGAGCATTAGTAGACTGGCAATTCTTAGTCGCTTGAAGATAAGGGCTGGGACTGACTGTGGTGAATCTGGATACGTAACCAGCCACATTGTTGCCTGCTAAATCCGTCACACTACCTGTATGAATAAGTAAAGTATATTTAATACCTTTACTTAAGGTACTGTTAGGTGTTATGGTCAACACATTGCCATTAATAGACCAAGTAATAGGTATCACTGTACCATTGCTGCTTTGAAGTTCTATCCAACCGTTATTTGCTTGGATCGGTTCACTGAAGGTAACTTTAATCACCTTATCCACTGCAACGTTCACAGCATTGTTTGCAGGATCCACTGTTTTCACAGTAGGTGCAGTAGCATCAGCAGTGAATCTGGATACATAACCAGCCACATTATTACCAGCCAAATCAGTCACACTACCCGTGTGAACAAGTAGAAGATAGTTAACTCCTTTACTTAAGGTACTGTTGGGAGTTACAGTCAACACATTACCACTGATAGACCAATTACTAGGCACAACCGTACCATCACTAGTTACAAGCTCTATCCAACCAGTACCAGCTTTGATCGATTCATTGAAGGTAACCTTAATCACCTTGCTCAGCACGACTTCCATTGCGTTGTTTGCAGGATCCACAACTTTCACAGTAGGTGCAGTAGCATCAGCAGTGAATCTGGATACATAACCAGCTACATTATTACCGGCCAGATCCTTCACACTACCCGTGTGAATAAGCAGAAGATACTTAACTCCTTTACTTAAGGTACTGTTGGGAGTTACAGTCAACACATTACCACTGATAGACCAATTAGTAGGCACAATTGTACCATCACTAGTTACAAGCTCTATCCAACCAGTACCAGCTTTGATCGATTCACTGAAGGTAACCTTAATCACCTTATCCGCTGCAACGTTCACAGCATTGTTTGTAGGATCCACTGTTTTCACAGTAGGTGCAACACTATCCGTGCTGCTGGTGAATCGAGACACATAACCAGTCACATTATTACCGGTCAAATCAGTCACACTACCTGTGTGAATAAGCAGAAGATACTTAACTCCTTTACTTAAAACACTGCTAGGCGTTACAGTCAACACAGTACCATTGATAGACCATGTGATAGGCACAACCGTGCCGCTACTAGTTACAAGTTCTATCCAACCAGTACCCGCTTGGATTGGCTCTGTGAATGTAACATTAATCACCTTATCCACTGCAACGTTCACAGCATTGTTTGTAGGATCCACTGTTTTCACAGTAGGTGCAACACTGTCAGTACTCTGAACACTAGAACTAATAAGATTGGTTTTCAATTGACTGGTTTTCAATTGACTAGAAGTATTTGGACTAGAAGTATTTGTAGTATTTATTACACTAGAATTGTTTACTACACTAGAATTGGTTGAATTTAAACTTAAGGCCGATGCATCACTTAGATTGTACAATGCTACTCCACATAAGAGGAACATTGCCATGAATAATTTCCATCTAATTATACCGCCTCGTCATGAATAATTTCCACTTAATTATACCGCCTCCGTGTCCAATAAAACGCTAAAGATTATCAATCTTAAACGTTGTAGACGTAAGATCGTTAATTTATTTACTATATAAAATTTTTGGTTTTAAAATCCAAAAAAGAGGCATTATTAACCTGTTTTTTTGATTTAAGAAGCTCTATGAGGGTATTGAAATGAGTTAATACGGATAAGCCCGCTCCATTCCTACTTTTAACATATCTCCTTATCTAAAACCATTTTTAATGAAAAAAGAGATATCAAACGCTTTTTCATTCTCCAATACCATTTTAAAATCTAATACCAATGAATTTCTACCTAAAACGGGAAAAAAGAAAGATATAAATGTATTTTTTCAATTAATAACTTATTAACTGAGTATTGAATCTAAATTTCAAGAATATGTTCCATTAAATCTCACAAATATCATTTAAAATAATTTTAAATTCCTATTTAAAATTAAAAAAACTTTTAATTAACTTATAAAGTTAATTTTGAACTTGAAATAAATTTTAATAGAATTAAATTGAATTTTTTGATTAAAAAAGGTTTAAAAACCATTTATTCTCATTGAGTTTAAACAAAATTTTAGGAGTAACATACTTCCTAATTTTCTCCTAACTTTATTTAAAACATTAATTTTTAATAGAAACAAAATCAAAGAAAAGTTAAGGTGAAAATATGATCAAAGTAGGTATAGTAGGAGCAAGTGGCTACACAGGAGGAGAACTCCTGAGATTCTTAAAAAATCATTCTAATGCAGAAGTTGTTGCTGCAACATCAAGAAAGTTCGATGGCATTCCAATTCACAAAGTTCATCCACATTTAAGGGATATTGATCTTAAATTTGAAAACCTGAAGCCCAGTGAAATTGATGCGGACCTTGTTTTTACCGCAACACCTCATGGGGCTTCCATGAAGATCGTGCCAGAACTCATTGAAGAAGGAGTAAAGGTGGTGGACCTCAGCGGAGACTACCGTTTCGAAGACACTGATGTCTATGAAAAGTGGTACGGTTTCAAACACACAAACCCTTTAGATGCAGTCTACGGACTTCCTGAGATCAACAGGGCTGAGATAAAAAAAGCAGATCTAATTGCAAACCCAGGATGTTTCCCAACAGGAGCAATACTGGCCTGTCTGCCTATTGTAGCTGAAAAACTTGTTGATACAATTATAGTGGATTCAAAAAGTGGTGTAAGTGGAGCAGGTGTGAAACCAACTGAAGCTAGTCATTATCCAAACTGCAGTGATAATGTTGCCCCTTACGCTGTTACAAGCCACAGGCACATGCCTGAGATCCAGGAGAAGCTCAGAAAATTTGGGGATGTAAAAGTATCTTTCACTCCTCACCTTGTACCAGTTACAAGAGGTATCTTAACAACTGCCCACAGCTTCCTCAAAGAAGATGTAAGTTCTGATTATGTGAAAGAGATTTATGATAAATTCTATGAGGGTGAACCATTTGTGAGAGTCCTTGATACAAGCGAAATACCAAGATTAAGTTCTGTCAGGGGATCAAACTACTGCCACATTGGTTGCTTTGATATAGATGAAAATGGAAGGATTGTTTTAGTATCTGCCATTGATAATCTGGTTAAAGGTGCTTCAGGTCAGGCCATTCAAAATATGAATTTAATGTTCAGATTCCCAGAAACAGAATCCATTGAAACGGTGGGACTGCACCCCTAATTTCTTTATAATAGGTCTGGATTATTATAAAGAAATAATTATAAAGATTAAAAAATTGGATCTTGAACAATTTGCTAATTTTTTTTTATCTGATAAATTAACCTTATCTGCTAAATTAATACCATTTATCAGCATTATCATATCGGAAAAACCAAAATACAATTACATAAATGTTAAAGAACGTAAATAATTCAAAATAGCCCATTAAATGATGATCAAATGATAATATCTTCTCGATAAAATGGATTTATGATATAAGTTAAATCATAAAAAACTTTTATCAAAAAACTCTTTAATATGTATACTAATATTATTAACGATATAAAAAATAAAGTAATTATACTAAATAAAGTCATATTAAGTTATATCAACCAAATTTGTAAATATATAAAGTATATAAATATTTAAATTAACATTTATGAATTACCATTTACTCTGGGATTATTAGTAAATATCTTTAATTATCAATAAATTAATTTAAAACTTGTAAATTCACACATTATAACTCTAATAATTCCATAAGGGAATATAATTCATATAAATAATATAGAGATGAGGTGCCTCCATGAAGACCGTAATCTTGTACTATTCAAGAACCCGGAAAACTGCTGTAGTTGCAAAAATCCTTGCAGAAAAAGTTCAAGCTGATACTGTTGAGATTATAGATCTAAAAAATAGAATGGGAGCTTTGAATTATATGGCTGCTTCCATGGACGCTTTGCGAGAAAATAAAACCGATATTAAACCATCTTCTGTCGACCTTACTGAATATGGCCTGGTCTACATCGGCACTCCAACATGGGCCAGTAAACCCGCCCCAGCTATCATCACATTAATCGACAAATGTGACCTAAAGGGTAAAGATGTGATCCTTTTCACCACAATGGGTGGTAGAGGTGGAAGGAACGTTATCGAGAGGATGAAGGAAAAGGTAGAGGCCAGAGGTGGAAGGATGGTAAACTCATTTATAATCAAAAGCGGTAATCGGGAACTTGAAGAGATAAAAGAAGAAGTAGATACAGTAATTGAAGAAATGGACCTAGAGATATATGGAATATAAATGATATGTGAATGATATATGGATAAATGAATATGTGAAGTTCATTTAAGAATATTATAAAAGAACATGATTAATATGAATACGAGATATAATATGAAACTAATACGTGGAATAATCTGGTGATTCAATGGTAACGAAAGAGAAGATTTTAGAGTCTTACAAACCCTTAATATTAATTCCAGTAATAATCACAATACTGGCCTTGGCATTGATAGCAACAAACGGTTTGAATGAGGGTATAGATCTTAAAGGAGGGTCTATAGTTTCATTACAGCTTGAAAAATCCATAAGTCAAGGTGACTTAAAAACTACAATTCAAAATGGGATAGGAATAAGTGATGTGACGGTCTCTGAAAGTGGTAACCAGGCCACAGTCGAGGTAGGGGGCGCTGCAGATGTTGTGAAATTTGCAGACTCCATTAACGGGATAGCAACAATAAATAGTTTTAGATCAGTAGGGGCCTTGCTAAGTAAACAAGCACTGACCCAGGTTTACTGGGCAATTGCATTTGCATTTATTTTCATGTCCATAACTGTTTTCATAATATTCAGGGATTTTGTTCCGTCTATTGCAGTTATACTTTCTGCTTTTGTGGATATAATTGTGGCAGTCGGTGGAATGTCCCTTTTTGGAATACCTCTTTCAGTTGCATCCGTTGGTGCAATACTGATGCTCATAGGTTACAGTGTGGATACGGATATCCTTCTTACAACGCGACTCCTTAAAAGGAAGGAAGGAACCATAAATGAAAGGGCAATTGATGCTATGAAAACAGGTTTCACAATGACAGGAGCCGCCATTGGTTCAATGGTTACCCTTTACCTTGTGGTAGTATTCCTAATACCCTCTGCACAGACCTTGAGTCAGATAGCTTCTGTCTTGATAATTGGTCTTGTTGCGGATCTAATGGCGACGTGGCTTATGAACCTTGGATTACTAAGATGGCATTTGGAGGGTCGCAAATGAAGGAAGGATGGATAAATTTCCTCAAAGATTATCGTGTGATACTGCTTGCAGTGCTCATAGTTGTAAGCATAGGTGCGATCTCAACATTCGGAATACAACAAGGTTTGGACCTAAAAGGAGGATCCCTCATCCAGATACACCTTGATCAGCCGGTTGATCAAAGCACCATGAACACCGTTACAGCGGTACTTGATAAACGTCTAAACTTATACGGTGTTAAAGATGTTAAAGTGAGACAAAGCGGTGATCAGGATGTTATTGCAGAAATAGCAGGTGTGCAACCCCAGGATGTTGCCAATATTGTTGGAACGCCCGGTAAATTTGAAGCAAAAATAGACAATCAAACAGCCCTCCAGGGTTCAGATATAACCACGGTCGAAACTTCCTCAGTTACAGGCACAACATGGAGTGTTCCATTCAAAATATCTGTTGACGGTGCAAACAAGTTTGCACAGGTTGCAAAGGGTAAAGGAGGAGCAACTGTTGAAATGTACCTTGATGACAAGTTGGTGTCAAGTCCGGAGTTAAGTGATGAACTTGCAAATGGAGTGGCTACAACTGAGGTTCAAGTTTCAGGAACTGCCTCAACAAAGGCGGATGCAGAGGTACAGGCCAAACAGATTCAAACAGTTTTACAATCAGGTGCTTTACCTGTTAAAGTGAGTATTGTAGGTATAAGTAGCATATCTGCTGAATTGGGAAGCCAGTTTAAAGATGGGGCTATAATAGCTGGTCTTATTGCGATAATTGTAATATCTACAATAATCTTCATAAGGTACAGAACCCCTAAACTCGTGCTGCCAATCATATTCACAAGCCTCGCAGAGGTTCTCCTGATCTTGGGAGTGGCTTCAATAATCAAGTGGAACATAGACCTTCCTGCAATAGCGGGTATACTGGCGGCCATAGGTACCGGTGTGGACGATCAGATAATTATAACAGATGAAGTTTTAAAGGGCAGTTTAAGTGAAAAATCCAGAAGAAAAGCTACAGGTATAAAAGTGAAGATTCAACATGCATTCTTCATTGTATTCGCTTCAGCAGGTACATTAGTTGCAGCAATGCTTCCATTAGCATACATAGGCTTCGCAAGAGGAACCACCGGAATAGGAGTTCTATCTGGTTTCGCATTTACCACCATAGTTGGTGTGGTAATAGGAGTCTTTATAACAAGACCTGTGTTCGCTAAATTCATAGAACAGTTACTGCTAAAAGACCAACCTGAACCAACATATGCAAGGAAAAAAGCAGCAAAGCCCGGTAAAAAAGGTAAGGATAAGAAAGGTAAAAAAGGTAGGAAAAACTAAAAAACTAAAATTTAGGGAAGAATTTCCTAAAAAACCTTCTTTTTCCTCTTTTTCAATATTTTTTTTCTATTTAATTTTAATTTAAATTTTAAATTTTGATCTATTTTTAAATTTTTTCTAAATCAAATTTTTAGTCTAAATCTATCAAATTTTAAAATAAGATGTGAATTCACATTATTTCAGGTTAACAAAATAAATATTATACATCTTTTGAAATGTAAAATTTTATAAAGTATAAATAATGGATATATTCATTGGATAAACTTCTTAGATAAGCTTCTTAAAATAAAAGGGAGATTTAAGGATATACATGAAAACTCCAAAAGAACTCAAGGTCAAACCGATAAAAAATGGGACAGTTATTGATCATATAACAGCTAATAAAGCTTTAAACGTTCTTAAAATACTCAAATTACCGAGCAAAAAATCTGCAGTAACCATTGCCATGAATGTTCACTCTTCACAGATGGGAAGCAAGGACATAGTTAAAATAGAGGGACGCGAACTAAAGCAGAGAGAAGTTGATAAAATAGCTTTGATAGCACCCAACGCCACCATAAACATAGTTAGGGACTATGAAATTGTTGAAAAGGGTAAGGTAAATCTATTAGATGAAATAAACAATATTCTAGAATGCCCCAACCCAAACTGTATAACCAACACAAACGAACCCGTAAAAACAAAATTTTACGTGATTGAAAAGAAACCAGTAACCCTCAGATGTTACCACTGCGAAAGGATCATGAATAAAGAAGACATTGAATCAGATTTATATTAAATTGAATATTTCAATAAAATCTCATTTTTTAGATGATTTTGTTATTTTAACCGTTCTATTTTTTGTTAGGGTACTTCTATGAACTGTATTGATAATTCTATTGATAATAACTCCTTTTTGATGCTTTTTTTGCTATTCCCTAGTTAATACCAACAATCAAACTACAATCAAACTACAATCAAACTACAATCAAACTACAATCAAACTACAATCAAACTACAATCAAACTACAATCAAACTACAATCAAACTACAATCAAACTACAATCAAACTACAATCAAACTACAATCAAACTACAATCAAACTACAATCAAACTACAATCAAACTACAATCAAACTACAATCAAACTTAAATAATTTTTAATAAAGTTAATCCATTTAGCATATCCATTTGCACATTCATCTTTTACATTATTCCATAGTTACACAATTTTATTACAGCGATAAAAGATATTATAAACATAGAACTCTTTAAAAAATTTATCAAAAATTTATCAAAAAAATAAGTGGTCCTATGAATATGGTAAAGGATATTTTGGATGTAAAAACCAATGAAAGAGTTGAAATTCTAGATATAACACCCCAACTGAAAGCTGCCCTCACTAAAACTGGAATAAAAACTGGACTTGTAACTATTTTCAGCAGGCATTCAACCTCAGGAATTGTTATAAATGAGAATGAATCCGGACTTGTTGAAGACTTTAAGAATGCTTTAGAATCTCTTGTCCCAACAAGCAAAAGTTACAAGCACAACAAGATAGACAACAACGCAGATTCCCATATAAGATCATTTATCATAGGCAGCAGCGAGACGATCCCCATAGAAAGCAGATCTCTTGGTCTTGGCACATGGCAGAGTGTTTTCTTTGTAGAATTGGACGGTCCGAGGAATAGGAAGGTAACTCTTACATTTATTGAGGAATAATTCATATTGAAAAATAGGTTCCGTATTGAAAAATAGGTTCATATTAAAAAATAGATTCGTATTGAAGAGTATTTGGCTTTCAGAGAAAATAATAAGATAATAATTAGTGGATAAAATAGAGAATTAGATGAAATTAAAAATAAAATAAGATAAATGATGGATTAAAGCCATCAAATGTAAAAACACTCAGTTGCTTTTAAATTCAACTTCAAATGCCACAACAGGATATTCAAGCTCAAAGTTGGTTATAACCTTCGGATTGACCTCTCCGAAAAATCCTGTAATGGAACCGTTTGCAGAGATCTCGGAAAGATTTTTCTCGTCCAGTTCTTTGTTATGGATTCCCCTGATACTTGCACATCTTCCACTTATAAATGAAGGATGATCAACAGGTTCTATTTCCATTTTAAGTCCCAGATTTACAACCAGAGCATCAGCAATAGATTTTATTTCTGTGAAATTTGCACTTGAATGCACCACAGCCCCTGCAAGCTTTTTAACGACTTTTGTGTACGTTTCAGCATTTCCATCCAGATATACAACATCCCCAATCTCAAAAATCTTTTGAGGAAGTTCTTCATGTTTATTATCCTCCAGAAACTCCATTAAACCATTTAATAGGCTTTTTCTTATCATGGTTCTGTCCTGGGATATTGGCTGGGCCACCATCACCCTTTCATCTTCTGGAAGTCCCATATATTCGTAGTGATGTTCCTCGTTGGTCAACATCAGACTCATAAATTCGTTGAAGCCCATACCTATCATGATTTCCCGTACTTTGTTTTCAAAAGCATTTGCTTTATTTTCATTGGCTATGGTTGCAATATCTGGAAGTTCTGACCCGATCTTTCGAAATCCGTAGCCAATTGCAATATTTTCAATGACATCAACCTCATGTAAGATGTCTATTCTGTAGGCAGGGACAAGAACATGGATTTTATCCTCATCTTCAGCTTTGGCATCAAGTCTGACACGGCGAAGCATTTTTACAACGTCAGAAGCTGTAAGATCCTCACCTATCAATCTTTCTGCATTTTTAACACTTACGTAGATTTCTTTTGGAGTGAGATCCGGTGTTTGAACCTTATGATCCTCATATATAACATCCACAGTTTTTATTTTACCCCCAACTTCTGCAAAGGATGTTGCAATGATGTTGAGTGCGTTGTTTACAGCCCTTTCATCAGTTCCAGTTACATCAATCAAAACGTTTTTAGTGTCTTGTGAAAGTTTTGTAAGGTCACCATTTATTATAGGTGGCATTGAAAGTACATTACCCTCAGAATCAACTATGAGGGGATATTTATCGAATTTCTGAAGTAATCTTGCGTATTTAACTCCTTTTTTGTGGCTATTGAGTATCTCACGCAGTGTCATCTTCTCAGTCATTTCAAGGGCCACAAATGATTCTTTATCAGGGTCTGCAGCTTTGTAGAAGAAAGGAGGTTTTAAAACATCCAGGTTATGAATTCCAATTGCAACCTTCTTCCTGTCCCTTCCAAGAACCCAGTGAAGGTCCTCCTGGAAGTCCATAAGCTGCCTGAGCTTTTCTTCAGTTATTTCAATATCTTCAACTACACAACAGACCGTGTAAGGTCTTATATTTTCAAGTTCAGGGTCCACAGTCATGCTCATGCCTGAAGGTGAAGTACTGTATTCAGGCATTCCTCCATCTATATCAAGGAATCCTTTAAGAGTTCTTGCTATTCCCTCCACACTGTAGTGGTCTGGTCTGTTAGGGAAAAACTCAACCTTCAATTCTTCATCACCGTAATCTTCTATGTCACTTCCAATCATTGGAAGCATATTTATAAGCTCTTCTTTTGGAATTTCTCTTCCTAAAATTTCGTTAAGATCCTTATAGGTAAAGTTTATAACTGGCATTTCAATCTCCTACTTCAATTGAAAAATTAAATTGATAAAAATTGTCTTTTTGTTTAATTTAGTTTAATTAACTATTTTGAATATCTATTTTGATATTATAAAAAATGATCCCAAATAAGAGTATTGAATAAAAATTTAGAATCATTTTAATACCTTAAAACAATTATCAGATTGAAAATTTCTATAAAAGTTTCCACCTTACAGATTTATAACATATATAAAATAATTTTCATTGTAGTAAAACCTACAACTCTAAAGATTATTGGACTTTACAAATTATAAAGTAATTATTTTCATATACAACCGTCATATAACTAGGAAGTATGTTATTGATATTAGATGAAATATCTTCACTGTAATAAAACAGCTTATAAAATTTGCCATCATATTCTACTTTATAAAGTGTTCCGTTATCTGAATTAAAGGATAGTCTTTTATCCAAAACAACATAACCAATTTTATTTTTTTCAAAGAAAGATTCAGAAAGGTTTTTATTGAAATATTTAAATTTTGTATCACTAGCAAGAGACATTCCAGTCTGGGAAGTTACATAGGTGAGTGGAAAAAGATCATTGGACAGTATACTTTTATTTTTGTCACCGTTTTCATTGAACCAATTTACAAGATCCTCCTCTGAAGAAGAGGGTGGTGCAATCTGAAATGAGCCATATTGATTTGTAATTTCAAAAGAACTTATTAATGGATTTTCTACAGTCAAAACTCCATCAAATGTGGCCAATACAAAAATTGATATTAAAAATGCAGTTCTGAAGTTTTTGGAAGAGAATCTTTTGTAATCCTTGAGTTTATGGTAAACACTGCTTATACCAAAACCTCCCAGAATGGAAACAGGGATTAGAAGATAGACCAGTAAACGATAGGATATGCTGTTTATACCGTTTATACCAAATATGTATGCATTGATCAATAGAATAATTGTAAAAATCCATGTAAGGATAACTATATCTCTTTTTTGTCTTCTTTTAATTGCAGCAACGGCCCCAATTAAACCAAATATCAAAGTTAAAACACCAAGATTTCCATAGCTTGATATTTTTAAAGGTTGACTAGAAGCAACAGACGAAGTGGAAAATGCTTCTTGAACTCCGTGGTTTAAAATGTTGGAGAAAATATTTGTTAACCCTGGAATTAGTCCTAATAGAAATATCAGTAAAGTTAGGATAAGTAGGATTAAGGGAATGACAAGAAATACACCATAATTTTTAAAACTATGAATATTTCTGTAAAAAATCAATTCAACCACTGTAATTGCAGATATTACTAAAAATAAGATTAAAGGAGCACTTTGATGGATTAAAAGGATGATTATCAACAAAGATCCTGCCAGGACTGAATACTTGAGTGATTTTTCTTTTAAGGAATGATAATAGAAATAAACTGCTAAAGGAAAAAATATTAACGCCAAATTTTCTGGCAGGGGAAAAATGAGACGATTTCCTAGAAGCAAACTGGATAAAATCAAAAAGCCCGTGGATATTCCTGCAATGGTTCCATAAAATTTGCGACTTACATAAGAAACTGCCAGTACAATGAACATAACTAAAAATGGTTGAATAAACCTGGCAACCTGGAATAGATCAGCTTTTGTTACCATACCTATTGAAGCTATTAAAAAGTCAAAAAGCGGAGGATAACTTATTTTTTGACCCAAAGGTGCGTTTAATAATGGATTTGTTAAAACAAATCCATATTGTGCATAAACTTGAGCATATTGTACTTGGTAAATTGCATCCCAGCTTAAAGGCCATTGATATTTCAAAGTTGGAATCAAGACCAAAAAAAATGCTATTACAGCAGGTATAATAAAAATCAAACTTTTGAACTTTTTGGTAATTTCCATTTTATCACAAATTAATCAATACTGTGGATTTTTAATGAATTTAAGGTAAGGTAAACATAGTTCATATTACGTTATAAATACTTTGCGTCAGTCATAAAATAAGTATTCTACGTAATTGATAAAAATGAATTAATTATATGTAGCCCATATGGGAACTCTTTTACAAAAACTCCTTAAAATTCCATTTAAAACTTAAAATTAATTATAAAAATTCAAATTATAAATTACTTCAGATACACTAAGTTTAAATATAGTTAATTTCTTATATAATCGCCTATGGAGCTTTATAGAGAGTTTATACATAAATTAAGCACAAAACTTAATAAAAACTGGCCACTATTTATAGCTTTATCCATATTCTGGATTACCATTATATTGTTATCTGTTATTTCTCTTAAAATGAATCACGGCCATTTTGTTTACGGTCTTGATGATGCGTATATACACATGTCAATTGCGAAAAATTTTGCAATTCATGGTGTTTGGGGTGTAACTGAATATGGATTCACTTCTTCTTCATCTTCTCTTCTATGGACTCTTATAATATCTGTTATTTACTATTTAACAGGTGTAAATAATTTAATTCCTTTCATAGTAAACATTATTCTAGGCTCACTCACGATCTGTATAGTTTACTATATCCTTAAATCCCTAAAAATTCGCCCTATTTATACTTTAATAGTTTTACTTGGCATTATATTTTTTGCACCGATCCCCTACCTGATCTTTATTGGAATGGAACACATTCTACAAATAATTTTGGTAACTTCCTACCTTTATCTTTCAGTTCAAATTTTAACAAATTCAAACTCGAAACCTTTAAATGATTACTTATTATTACTATTAACGGTTCCTTTAGCATTGGTTCGCTATGAAAGTTTATTCCTAATTGTTATTGTAGCATTTTTATTTATTTTAAAAAGAAGATTCAAATATGCTTTTCTAATTGTAGGATTTGCAGTTCTTCCTTTAGCAATATATGGGCTAATTTCAGTTTTAAATGGATGGTCTTTTCTACCAAATTCCTTAATAATCAAAAGTTCAATAATCAAAAGTTCCATTAATACCATATCTAATACTGCTCCTGATTTAACTAAATCTTACTCTAATTATATCCCCAAAACAATCACCAGTCTTATAACTTATTCAATGGCAATTATCTCTGCTATTCTTTTCTTAACACTCGCCACATTCCGTTTTAAGAAAAGCAAAACCATATGGGAAGTCCCAACTCTTTGGTTGGTAATCACAGGAACATTGATGTTTATACAACTTATATTTGTTAACAATGACTGGATGTTGAGATACACAGCTTATTTAGTGGTTTTAGGATTAATAGCAATAACATTAGGAGTATCCGATTACATACCAGAAAAATTATATTTCAAATTTAACAAGAAATCTATGACCAAATATTTAGGAATTATCCTACTTCTAATCCTTTTATTATCGCCATTTGCAATTAAAATGTATGATCTAGCAATCACACCACAAGCCACAAATAACATTTATGAGCAGCAGTACCAAATGGCTTTATTTTTAAAAGAATACTATCCAAATGAGTCAGTTGCAGCAAATGATATTGGGCTCATTAACTATGATACAAATATTAAATGTTTGGATTTAGTGGGTTTAAGTAGTAATGATATAGCACAGGCACATGAAAACGATACTTTTGATGCAAGCGAAGTGTATAAACTAGCCAACCAGCATGATGTTAAAATAGCCATAATTTATGATGAATGGTGGACTGGAGATGTACCTTCAAGTTGGATCAAAGTTGGGGAATGGACAACTCCTCATAATGTAATTTTGGGAGGCAGTACAGTTTCATTCTATGCAACTTCCCCACAGTATGAAAATGAGTTAATCCAAAATCTAAAATCATTCTCTCCTAAATTACCAGAGGATATTGAACAAAATGGTCTTTACACAAACAGTTAAATTACCAATGTTTGAGGTTCCCCTGATATTTGGTGATTAACTTATAGTTTTACCATATCCTTTAATTTAAACCCCTCTTTATACATATAAAACAACCATAAAACATCTTTATATACATATTATGGATTATTGTTCCATATTTTTTACATATATCTTGAATGATCGAATGTTGTTGATCAATTTCTGGATTTAATCCTGTATTCTTCTTTAAAAATTATTTTAAATTCAATTGTACTCTTCTTACAGTATTTCTTTTTACTTAATACAAGGCTGTCCCATAGTCCCGAATTTACAAAAAAATAAGGCAAATAAAGCTTTAAATTCAAAAATAAGCAAAATTATAAATGTCAAACGTAATCATAAGACAGCCTCAATATTTAACTAAAAAACTAAAAATTTAGTTAGTTTCAATAATTGAAAATTTTAGGAAAGGATGTTTGAGATCTAAAAAAAAAGAAAATTTAAATAAAAAATTGGATTAATGATACATTTTATCCCAGAGATCCTGCAGACAGGATCAAGATAAAGAATATTGACTCTATTACGAAGTGCAGACATCTATGGTAAAGAGGTTTCAATTCAAGCCCTGAAAACTCGTGGTAAAGATCTATAACCATATGAATTGCAGCACCGAGTATTCCAATTTCAAGCGAGAAAAACACAATTGAAAGCACAATACAGTGAAATACAGCTTCCAGAGCCTCGTGAACTATCCACATCCTTATGTTGGAAACAACGGTTTTCTTAACCAGCCCTGCAAGTACTATATAAAAATCAAAAAATACATTCCACATTATCCTGCTGTGTACTTCGTCGCTTATTGCAAGAACAACTGCTATGTAAAACCACAAGATTTCCATTCGGTATCACCATAAATACATAAACTTTATAGATTTTTATTAGCAACAAATGATTCAATTTATACAATTATTGTTAAGTATTTACCTTGTTGCTAAGTATGTACCAACTCATTAAATATTCTTTACATATGGAAGTGGTTTTCATCCTAAAATAAGTTATCGTAAATCTTTCTACACATTATCAGTTTTCTTACAGTATCAATGGATGGGAGGATAATTCTGTAATTATTATGTTAAATAACAGTAATTTTTTCTCATTTGTTACAAATTTAACATTTTTATGAAAAAACTTTATTTTTGATAATATCCCAAATTAAGCCATAAAACCACTTTAAATCATTTGTATATACAATAATTTATTTATGGCATCACATTTTCATAATTTTTCCTTTTAAATTTATTTAGATCAACGTAAAAATCAATTATAGCATATAAATATTGCTCTTTTGAACTTTCAACAAGCCCATGAGTCCACTTAGAAACATATTTATCTGCAGAAATACTATTAAGCATATCCATTAATTTAGAGTATAATATTAAGAACTATAAAATTGTTAGCAAATGATTTTATCTGTAACATATTTTATCTTAAAACATATAGGATAGTAGTGAATTACTTATCTAAAACCATATAAATTAGTTTATCTTTATTCTTAAACTTATAATAAGCTTATAATTTAAAAAGGAGAAATGAAATGACCAAAGACGACATTCCAAAGGACTACGATCACAAAAAAGAGGTTGAATGGCAAACCCAGTGGCAGAAAGCCAATTTACACAAGTTCACAGGTGATGGAACCAGACCAAGGTACATCATAGACACTCCACCACCATATCCAACAGGTTCAATACACATGGGTCACGTCCTTAACTGGGCTTACATAGACATGATAGCACGATACAAACGCATGAACGGATTTGACGTGCTGTTCCCACAGGGATGGGACTGTCACGGTCTTCCAACTGAGGTTAAAGTGGAAGAAACCCAGGGAATACGAAAAAACGACGTTCCGAGGGATGAATTCAGGAAGATGTGCATAGAACTCACACAGGAGAACATTGCAAAGATGCGAACCCAGATGCAGTCACTGGGATTCTCACAGGATTGGTCAAGGGAATTTGTAACCATGACCCCGGAGTACAAGAGAAAAACACAGTTATCTTTCCTTAAACTCTATAATCAGGGCCTTATATACAGGGCAGTTCACCCTGTAAACTGGTGTCCTCGCTGCGAAACTGCAATTGCATTTGCAGAGGTCGAATACAATGAAAACCAGACCTACCTCAACTACCTCGAATTCCCTGAAACTGATGGGGAGGGAAATGTTCTGATAGCAACAACAAGGCCAGAACTTCTCTGTGCCTGCGTTGCCGTTGTTGTACATCCTGAAGATGAAAGGTACAAACACCTTGAAGGTAAATACGTAGAACTGCCCTTGTACAAACGTAACGTTAAGATAATTACAGACAGGGACGTTGATCCTGAATTCGGTACTGGAGCCGTTATGATCTGTACCTTCGGTGATAAAACAGATGTATCATGGGTAAACAGGTACGACTTAGATATAATTGAAGGAATTGATGAGCAGGGAGTAATGAAAGAAGTTTCAGGGAAATACACCGGGCTCACAATTCCAGAGTGTAAAAAAGCCATAATTGAAGACCTTAAATCTGCAGGATACCTCACCAAACAGGAAAAGGTAGACCAGAACGTCGGCCTCTGCTGGAGATGCAAAACACCAATAGAAATACTGGTAAAAAAACAGTGGTTCGTGGCAGTAAAAGAGCTTACAAGTCAAATTAAAGAGGCAACAGATGAAATGACCTGGATGCCCGAGCACATGAAAACCCGGCTTTTAAACTGGACAGGTTCCATGGACTGGGACTGGTGCATATCCCGTCAGAGACTGTTTGCAACCCCAATACCAATTTGGTACTGTAAAGACTGTGGAAAAGTGCAGTTACCATCCCCTGAGAACCTTCCAATTGACCCAACAGTTGACAAACCAAAAGAAGCATGTGAATGCGGATGCAGCGAATTTATAGGTGAAGCCGATGTTCTGGACACATGGATGGACAGTTCCATAACACCCCTTGTGAATGCAGGCTGGCCTGAACCCGACTTCAAAAAATTTTATCCTGCAGATTTAAGGCCGCAGGGACACGATATCATAAGGACATGGGCATTTTACACAATCTTGCGCTGTAAGGCACTCACAGGTGAAAAACCATTTGAAAGCATAGTTGTAAACGGTATGGTTTTCGGAGAAGACGGCCATAAAATGAGTAAATCCCTGGGCAACGTCATAGCTCCAGAAGAAGTTATTGAAGAGTACGGTGCAGACGCCCTGAGACTCTGGGCTGCAAACAGCGTGCCTGGTTCAGATGTTCCATTCGCCTGGAAAGATGTTAAACACGGTTACAAGTTCTTAAGGAAATTCTGGAACGCCTTCAGGTTCATAAACATGCACATAGCAGAGTTTGAAGTGGAAGGATCCGAAGAAATGATTATAGAAAATCTCAAACCACTTGATAAGTGGGTTCTATCCAAACTGAACCGTCTGGTGGATGATGTGACTGTCGCACTTGAAACCTACAACTTTGCAGAAGCCAGAAATAGGATACAAGCATTTGTATGGCATGATTTCTGTGATGAGTACATAGAAGCTGTGAAATACCGTTTATACACAGATTCTGAGGAAATGGCACTCTCAAAAGAGGCAGCTCAGTACACCCTTAAAACAGTCATAGAAACCTCCCTGAAAATTATGTCACCTTTGACACCCCACTTCACCGATGAAATTTACCAGTACATAGGTGATGAACGAGATGAGAATGTTAGTATCCATACAACATCATGGCCTGCAGTTAAAAAAGATTTAGTTAGTGATGAATCGGAAGAAACTGGTAAAACTGGTGTAACATTAATAGGGGATGTAAGGAGATTTAAATCATCTTCTGGAATGCCGTTGAACACTCCAATAAAATCCACAACCATTTATACATCCAAAAAGGAGTTATATGATAAATTAAGTGGTTTAAAAGAGGATATAATGGGTACAATGAGGATTAAAGACCTTAAAATAGAGATGGGAAAACCTGATGTCCAGGAAAAGGTTGTTGAATTAGAACCAGTTATGGCAAAGATAGGGCCGGAATTTAGAGGAGATGCTCCTAAAATCGTCAAATATTTACAGTCTGCTGATCCGCAGGAGGTTGCAGAGGTCCTTGATAGGGATGGTCAGATTTCAATTGAAGGTTCTGTTTTGACATGGGATTACATAGAATCCAGAAAAGAAGTTATTGGGCGAACCGGTGAAAAAGTTGAAATACTGCAGTCAGAGGAACTTGATGCAGTGCTGGAAGTAGTAAGAAACTGATTTATTTGAGTTAATTAAGTAAAAGAGTTTAAGTAACTTGATTATATCGGAGTAAAAGTTGAGCTAAAAACTGAATCTAGGCAAAAAATTGAGTAAAAGCGGGGTTGTATTTAAGTAAAAACCGGATTACCCGATCAAAACAGTGTTATCATAGGAGATAGTGATTCAATGGAACTTACAGTCCAACAGGCAGAGAGAATTGAAGGAATTGTTAAAGCTCCTCCATCTAAAAGTTACACCCACAGGGCATTTATAATAGCTGCCCTTGCAGAAGGAAAGTCCATAATCAGGGATCCTCTCTACTCAGAGGATACCAACGCATCTCTGGACGCATGTAGGGCCTTCGGATCTGAAGTTCAGGTTGATGAAGATGATGGTCACTGTACAATCAAAGGAGTTGGGGGACAGCTTAAAACCCCTGAAAATGTTTTAAATGTTAAAAACTCCGGTACAACCCTGAGAATAATGACCAGTGTCTCTGCACTTGCTCCGGGGTACACTGTTTTAACAGGAGATAAATCTTTAAGGAAACGTCCAATGCAGGACCTTTTAGATTCACTTAAACAACTTGAAGTATCTGCTTTTTCAACCAGAAACAATGGAATGCCACCTGTGATTGTTAAAGGCGGTTTTAAAGGTGGTAAAACTGAAATAAAAGGTAATGTAAGCTCTCAATTCATATCTTCAATCCTTATAGCCTCACCCTATGCAGAAAATGCTGTAAACCTCCATGTTAAAGGAAAATTCATATCAAAACCCTACGTTGACATGACCCTGGACATTATGAGGAAGTTTGGAGTACAGGCAGAATATGAAAGATCCGAAAGTTCATTTCACATTGAACCTCAAAGCTATAAAAAACGCAATTACACCGTTGAAGGAGATTACTCTTCAGCTTCTTATATAATTGCAGCTGCAGCTGCCCTCAAATCAGATGTTACTATTAAAAATCTTCTACATGATTCAAAACAGGGCGATAAATTGATAGTTGACATTGTCCAGGATATGGGTTGTGATGTTAAAGTTAAAAGGGATGAGGTTAAGATATCTGGACATGGGAAGTTAAAAGGAGTGGATGTGGATCTGCAAAATGCCCCGGATCTTCTGCCCACAGTTGCAGCCCTTGGAAGTATATCCCATGGCAAAACCAGGATAACTGGAGTTGAACATGCACGTTACAAGGAAACAGACCGGATCCAGACCTGCGCATCTGAGCTTTCAAAATTGGGAGTAAATGTTCAGGAAGAAAAAGACGGCCTTCTGATTGAAGGAGGGGTTCATGGTGGTGTTGTTGACTCACATATGGACCACAGGCTTGTTATGGCGCTTTACATAATCGGGCTGAAGGTTGGAAATGTTACAATTAAAAATGCATCTGTCTACGACGTTTCATTCCCCAAATTCCCCGAGATCATGAAAAAACTTTGCAGGCAGGAAAATGACACAAAAAAAGGATACTAAAATCGTTATCTTCGGGTCTTACAATTCTGGAAAGACAACCACCCTTGAGAACATATGCGAGAAAAAAGCCAAAGTTGAATATAAAGGCACAACTGTAGCCCTTGACTATGGGAACACCGTAATCAACGGCGAGAAAGTTCATATCTTCGGAACTCCAGGCCAGGAAAGATTTGAATTTATGCGTGAAATACTCTCAAACGGCCTCAACGGTGCAATTCTTGTCATAGACAACTCAAAAGGGATTACAAGTGCAGAAGAGGTTATACTGGAAAACTTAATTAATAGAAACATTCCTTACGTTGTATTTGCCAATAAACAGGATTTAAATCCAGGATTTCCTGAATTTGAAGGTATAAATAAGGAGGTTCCTGTTATACCAACTGTGGCCCTTAAAGGGAAGGGTATAAACGAGGGCTTGAACCTGCTTCTTGACATGATAAACAATGAAGCTTAAATCATCTGTTAAACTCTATTTTCAGGCTCCAATTAACTTACAATCCAGGATTAGATTAATCCTAATTAGGTTAACCCAATTAGATTACAATTGAAATAATTTAATAAATCTTTAAAACAATTATTTACTATTACTAAAAAGAAGAAAATGAGGTGGTACAGATTCCAAAAAGAATTGAAGAGATAGTAAAGCGTCTACAGGAAGAGTACACCCTCAGGATCTTTGAAGACAGCGACCCTTTTAGAGTTCTTATACGAACTATTCTATCCCAGAGGACAAGGGATGAGAACACAGACGCTGCATCAGCATCTTTATTTGCGAGATACCCTACCGCCAGGTTGATTGCAGATGCACCAATTGAAAATATTGAAATTTTGATTAAAAAATCCGGTTTTTATCATGTTAAAGCCAAAAGGGTGAAGGAAGTATCTAAAATTATCCACGAAGAATATGATGACGTGGTTCCAGATGATATGAAGGAACTTTTATCGCTTCCGGGGGTTGGACGGAAAACTGCAAACTGCGTTCTGGTTTATGGATTCCACAAAGATGCCATACCCGTGGATGTGCACGTGCACAGGATATCAAACCGGATCGGGCTTGTTGACACCAAAACTCCAGAACAGACTGAAGTTGAGCTCATGAAAACCGTGCCCAGGAAGTACTGGCTTCCATTAAACGACCTCTTGGTGCAGTTCGGGCAGACCATCTGCAGACCAATTGGACCGAAGCATGAAATTTGCCCGATAGCAGATCTCTGCGACTACTACAATAACTTGGAAAAAGAATAAAGTTTCAATAACTGTTTTTATTTAGATATTATTTATACAAAAACTTAATTTAGAATTAATTTACTTACTATTAGAATTTAATTTTAATCTACTTTAAAAGTTAATTCAGTTCAGTATTAATTAATTACTTAAACTCAACCTCCATAATAACTTTTGAGGTTTCTGCTGTGTTCCTTTTTTATTTGGAACTTAGAAATTACCATAAAACTATTAATATCAAATAGATAGATAATAAAACAGGAAAATTGAGTATTAGTATTTCAAAATATTTTTTATGGAAATAGATGGAATATAAATCTAATATTCAGATTTAATAAGGATTAAGCCATGGAGAACTGCAATGAATCTATATGCATTCATATCCATTTTTGCATCGATTTTAACCATCTTCCTTGGTAATTTCATTTATTACAAAAATCCAAAAAACAGATTGAACCAGTTAATAGCCATTTTATGCTTTTTAGTAGCTTACCTTTCATTTGTTAACTTTAGTTTGAGGAATGCTGAAAGTTACTATACTGCCTACTTATGGTTAAAGGCAAGTGTTCTCTGGCCTTTGATGACGCCACTTATTTTAACCATAGTTTTAATGGCTACAAAGAATGATCTTTTGAAAAACAGGATATTCTTAGTGTTGCTGTACATTCCATCGATTATAATTTCCATATTACAATTTACAACCAACCAGATCACAAGCAACATTATGGTAATGGAGTACTGGGGCTGGACAAGTCCTACAGCTTTTAATTCTCCAGTTTTATATTTGAGCATGTTATGGATCACCCTTTTGGGAATTACATCAATAACTTTGTCTTATTTGCACTACAGGAAAAGTAAGGGTCTTGAAAAACAACAAACATTCTATATACTAATGGGTTTAACTGTTGTGATAATTTTATCTCTAATTACCGAGGCAATTTTACCCTTAAGTTCAATAGAATTTCCAGGTATTACCTACTTCGCAGCTGCATTGGGACTCCTTCTTGTTTCATATGGAGTAAGTCAGTACAAATTGCCAGCTTTAACACCGGCAATTGCAGCCGATGAAATTGTTTCAACAATAACCAACTTCCTCGTAATAACAGATGACAACCATGAGATTAAATACATAAATCCAGCGGGTTTAAAGCTTTTAGAATATCGTTATGAAGAGATAGAGGGTAAAAATCTTAAAACAATTCTTCCAAAGCACGGAAGTCTGGATTCAAAGAGTTTAAATAGTTCTATAAACATCTCTGAAACCATTTTAAGGGATAGAAATGGAGAGGACATTCCCATATTACTATCAACTTCAGTTATATCAAAAAAATCAAGTTTGCTGGGCATTTTATATATGGGAACTGATATAAGGGAAAGAAAAGCTGTTGAAAGGAAGAAAAAGGCCCTTTCCAAACAAACCATTGTCAGGCAAGGTGTTCTGCTTGAACTTTACAGGGAAGATATATTTGATCTTGAAACAACCCTGAAAAAGCTTACAAAAACAGATTCCAGGACTCTTGATGTGGATCGGGTCGGTGTCTGGTTTTTCAAAAAGGATAAAACACTTATAGAATGTTCTGACATTTACATTTTAAATGAAGACCGCCATGAAGTAGGATTAACATTTAAAAAAGAGGATTATCCTAAGTACTTAGAGGCCCTTAAAAAATCCCACAACATCACTGCAAGAAACGCACAGAAACACCCTGTCACATCAGAATTTTCAGATTCGTACCTGAAACCAAACAGGATCCTTTCAGTGATGAATGTTCCAATATGGCTTCAAGGAGAAATGATTGGTATTTTAGCTCATGAGCAAACAAGAAACCTGAGAGAATGGACCTTGGAAGAGCAGGACTTTGCTGCATCCATTTCATACATGATATCTCTCTCATTAGAAGCTTCCAAACGGGAAAAGGCACAAAAACAAATTATCAATTCCTTGGAAGAGAAAGAGGTTCTGATTCGGGAGGTTCATCACCGTGTTAAAAACAACATGCAGATCATCTCAAGCCTCCTCAGCCTGCAGTCCAGCACCATTGACAACAAAAAAATGAAGGATATTCTCGAAGAGAGCCAGAACAGGGTTAAATCAATGTCAATGATACATGAACAACTTTATCAATCAGAAGACCTTGTAAAAATTGATTTCAGTAGCTACGTTAACGGCCTCGTAAAAAACCTCTTCCAAACTTACTCAACTGTTTCGCAAATTGAATTGGATGTGGATGTTGATGAAGAAGTTAAACTAAACATTGAAACGTCAATACCCTGCGGACTCATCATAAACGAACTGGTAAGCAACTCATTAAAACATGCCTTCAAAGATGGTATCAATGGAAAGATCTGGGTTAAAATGAAGAAAAAAGACGATCAAATTATCTTAAAATTGATTGATAACGGTGCTGGACTTCCAGATGATTTCCAATTAGAAAAAACCTCAACACTAGGTTTAAAACTTGTTAACGGTTTAGTTGAACAGATAAATGGGAAAATAGAGGTTAACACTGAACATGGCACATCTTTCATCATAAAGTTCAGGGAACTGGAATATAAACGGCGGGTGTGAAGTTAAAACATATTTGTAAATTAAAATATTAGTTAATCTAAAATATCAGTTAATCTGTAATTTTACCTCATCATAATAAACCAATCAAATAAAACAGTCAAATAACTAGAAATTAATAAAAAAAACTACAAAAAAAGGTGAAAAATCTTAGATTGACTCAATAAAAAGTAATTAAAACAAAAGTTGTCAAATAAACCCTGTTTTATTAGTTTTACATCAAATTCATCCAGAAAAGTTTACATGAACCTCTGGGAGGTCATGTCAGTCCTGTAAATAAAATCTGGATTTTATTTAGTATTCAATTTACTGAGATTTGCAACTTCATCTGCAAAGGATCCTAAAACCTGTTCAGACAAACCTTCCACAAATTTCAGGGAACCCGCACATTCGTGTCCTCCACCATCTATACCAGCTTCTGGAATTTCAACTGCAAGTTTTGATACGATGTTATTGAGGTTGAAACCGTACATCTCATTTACAGCATCAGTTGCCCTTATAACTGAAAAGTCAGGCCCAAATGCCAGTGTGATTATAGGTCTCTGCTCACCGTAACTTTGAACTATGTTATCGTGCACAAATCCGCATGTTTTACCCGGGGCAGGGTACGTGAACTTGTGGGCAAATTTCTCAACATCCAATATGCTGAAAACCAGTCCGTTTGGAAGTTCTTTGGTTTTGAGGTTTGGAAGAGCTGCCTTCATCTGGGTTGCAACCCTCTTTTGGGATTCATTGTAAAGGGCATCCACAAGTTTTTCGTGTTTTTCCTTGTTTCCAAGGCCGAGAATAGTGTCTATAAGTCCTCTACCATTCATGAACCTCAAGAAAAAGGCTTCAAAGTCTATGCATGTTGCAACTTTATCAAGGTCTTCTTCAGTGTATCCTTTCTCTTCTGCAAGTTTTATGTAAGCTTTTGCCTCTGTGGACCTTGCATGGTCACCTACTGCAGCAATACCTGGTAGATGCATCAGTTTGTCTTCAACTTCAGGATTTATCATCTTTGCAACTTCAACTGCAAGTGCACCGGCTGTTATCTGTGAATCGCCACCAACAAGGTATGGGTTAACGTGTGTGTCAACGTATTCATCTACAGCAACCTTTCCATCGTTCACTTCACCGGGGAAGTGGTGATCTATAACCACTACTTCAATATCGTAGATTTTAACCTGCATAATGGCAAGGATATCCTCTTCGGTGGATCCGTTGTCCAGTAAAACTAAAAGTGGAAGTTTCTGGCCGTGTCTTTCTGTATCTTCAAGGGAAAATGATAGATCCTTTACAACATCTTCTATCTCATAGAAAGGAGCTTTACTTGGTGCTCTTTTAAAGAAATGCCATTCTGCATCGCTGTCGTTGTTGATTTCCTTTAACAATGGTACAACGGCCTTTTCAATGGCAACTCCAGCACATATTCCGTCTGCATCTGCATGGTGCCTTACCAGAACTGATCTACCGTCAAGGATTGCTCTTCTTATGGCTTTTGCAGCCGCCATCATTTTTGGTTTGAGTTTTTCAAGGGTTTCACTTTGAATCAAGAATTCTGTGTCCTCGGGCTTGGCTTTTTCGTCTATTGCTTCATTTATAAGCCTTCTTGCCTCTGAAGCTTCGTCTCCGTCAACCGCTTCTACTGATTCAGATTCTATCTGTATCTTTCCACCATGAAGAGAAACTTCTCCAATGATTTCCACAATGTCTCCGGTGTTTATGCTTGGATAAACCCTTACACCAGGTTCGTCAAAGGCTGCTGCCCATGTTGTTGATGTTTCATCAGAAACCGTGAATATGGTGGGTCCTGAGGTCTGCTGTATCTGAACAATTTCACCAACAAGTTTTACTGTTTTTCCCATAGATTTTGTGGTTACATCACCTATTTTAACCCTTGGTACATTTTTTCTAAGGTTTACAAGTTCATATCCACCTTTGATATTGGACTGTGTAAGGTCTACTTCGCCTTTACCCCTTTTAATCTCAATTATCTTAACAAAAAGTTCATCACCAACTCTGTAGCCAGGTGATCTCATTCTGAGAAGACCGTATGCCTTTTTACTGAGGCTTACAAAGACTCCGTAGTTTTCAACTCGTGTGATTTTACCTTTGTAGTTTGATCCAACCTCAAGGTCGTCTATGTCACAGGATGGGTGAAGGGCATAAACTGTTTCTTTAACTTCACAACCGTCACAGAAGTCGCCAGAATCTATTTCTTTGCCGCATTTTTTGCAAACATTCTTTTCTCCTTTGCCGTTGCAGACAGGGCATGTTTCATGGACTTCTACTTCACCTTTACCGCCACAAACATCACAGGGAACTTCTTCTTCCCCATCGAGCTGGAAGTGTTTCACTGCTTTGGTTGCTACGCCTTTGAAGTGTTTTTTAAGGTCCACTTCACTTTTAACACCTGTACCATTACAGGTTTCACATTCCTTGTAACTTATTACTTTATATCCTTTACCTTTACATTCTAAACATCTTTTTATCATTTATTAACCTCATAACACGATCACTTAAATTTAGAAGGATTTTGTAACACTAAATTGTCTCTATCCGTTTTAAATTCTATTGCTTTATCCATATATCCATTTGAAAGACTGATATGGGTATTTGCATTTACAGTGTCGTTTTCTTGTAGATATGGAATCGCAGTTTTAAGTTCCGTTGTTGCATTTATTTTTGTATCTAACTCTGAAATAACGTACTGCATATAATTTACGTATATATTATCGTTGGAATCCTGCGCATATTTCAAACCAGTCTTTGCAGAGGATTCAGCTAGGTTGAAATCAGATAAAGCGTTGTTACAGTCTGTAAGTGCTTCATCATATTGAAATTTATTTGTAGCATTCGCTGCCTGATTAAAGCTAGCATCACCGCTTTTAAGATGGCTATTTATGGAAGTCGCATCAATGTTAGATGTACTTGAACCTATACATCCGCTCAAGAATACAACGAGAACAACGATAGACAGAATTAAGATTTTATTCTTCATATCAATCCACTTTCTAATTAACTGATATTAATTAATCAATTTTTTAATTTAAGTTATAATTACTCTTCTAAATTAGTTTTATCTTTAAATTATAGATCATCCTTTAGATTAATTTTATCTTAACTTATATATTAATCTCTGATTTCTTTATATGTTGTTTAAGTTTAAAAGAATTTACATTAATAGGTTTAATTTTCCTAAAAACAAGGAACTATTGACGTTTTAAATTAAATAAAATTTAAAAGAAGTATAATATCATATATATGTGTAGTTCATTTAAATAGATTGGGATCGCCATAACCCATGAACAGTACAGTACTCCCTGGCTTTGATAACGTCATTAAATTCTATTTCAAACTCAGCCTCAGGAGCATCACCAGGTTTGAGGAATTTCCTGTATACCCCACCATCTGTTGTTATTGAAATCCATTCTATGAAGTGTTTTTCTTCCATTGGATGTTTTAATGTACTGACTTTAACTTTAACACCTTTATCTGTTTTTTCTATTATTGGGATATGTTTTTCAGCCCCTGTTTCCTGTGGTGTGTCATCCAGAAGTTCCATACCGTTTCCACAGCAATTTAAACTTCCTCCCCCTACATGTATCACTTCAATAATGTTTCCACAAACATTGCACCTGTAAATTTGTCCTCTTTCAACCATAGTATCCCTCTAATTTTAATATGATCTAAATTTGATCTAGTAAGATGATCTAATTTAATCCATGTAATATGATCTAATTTAATCCATCTGGTTAACTCTTTTACTATTTAACTAAATATTTTTAACCAAATACTTTTCAAACTCATATTGTAACTTCAAAGAAAAATAAATTAAAGAAAATTCTCATTAATCTTTTAGTTTTACTGACGTTCATCAGTAAGTTTCACAAAGAATTTCGAAGTATTTGCTTGAATGGCCGCATGCAGGACATTTTGGTATCGGTTCATTTCCTGTATGAACGTATCCACATTTACGGCAGAGCCATTTAACTTCCTGCTCTTTTTTGAACACTGTTCCTGCCTCAACTTCACCTAAAAGTTTTGTGTAGCGTTCTTCATGATGTTCCTCTGCACGTCCGATTGCGCGCAGCCTGACAGCTATAATATCGTACCCTTCTTCATCAGCAGCATCTGCAAATTCAGGATACATCTGGCTGTTTTCGTAGTGTTCACCAGCTATTGCTGCTTTGAGGTTCTCAACCGTGTCACCCATTATTAGAGGTGCTTCTGCTTCCACAGTTACAGCATCTAAATCTTCACTGGACTCCTCTCTAAGCTCTTGTATCAACTTAAAAATCCATTTAGCATGTTGACGTTCATTTTCAGCCGTTACGAGGAATATTTCAGCTATCTGTTCATAACCTTCTTTCTTAGCGATTTTAGAATAAAAACTGTATCGATTCCTGGCCTGACTTTCACCAATGAATGCCTTGCTTAAGTTTTCCAACGTTTTTTTCATCATAAACACCAGCTAACTATTTATAAGTTCTATTTAATAAATTTTTATAATTAGTGATTATATGATTAGTTTCAAAAATTCCTCTTTTTTAATATTTTAGTGGATTTTAAGGTTAATTTGTCATATCCAAACTTCTAAAACCATTATAAACAAAATTCAAGGTTTATTGAAAATATTCCAACAACTTATGGAATCAACGAAACATAGAAGACATTTTAAATAATTTTAAAAAAAATACTCAGTTTTTTTTTCTTTTGCTATCTTGTCAAGTAATGAATTTAGTAACTATTTTTCTAGATCATAATGTTTATATATGGTCATATGTACTGTTATACATATGAAAGAAAATGATATTTGTGAAATTGAATGTATCCATGAAGAAGCAGTGAAACAAGCTAAATCTAATATGATGGATGAAAGTGTCCTCTTAGAAGTATCAGAGACTTTTAAGATATTCGGTGACCTTACAAGACTTAAAATTTTACAAGCTTTATATCACAAAGAGTTATGTGTGTGTGATTTAGCTGCAGTGCTTGATGCGAATCAATCAACAATATCTCACCAATTACGTTTATTAAGGAATAAAAATTTGGTTAAATTCCGAAAAGAAGGTAAAGTAGCTTATTATTCCCTTGCAGATGAACACGTAGTAAAAATAATGGAGATTGGAGTCGAACATGTCACAGAATAACAATAAAACCGAAGAAACCACTGTAGATACATGTAAATATTGTGATGCAAACTTATTTGAGGAAAAAGAAGAGGAAGAGAACAAAATCAAACCAAGTTATATTATAGGAATATCAGCTATAATCTTAGCTGTTGGTTTGTATCTTAACTTCTTTGCAGGCAAAAAATTATTTGCAGAAATCCTTTTTCTTGCAGTTGCAGTAATTTCAGGATATGAAATAATACCAAATGGAATAAAAAAGCTTTTTCAAGGAAAATTTAATATAAGTTTTTTAATTACCATTGCTGCTGCAGGGGCATTCATAATAGGTGAAGGAGCTGAAGGTGCAGCAGTAATATTTCTATTCTTTATTGCAGAGTATTTAGAAGACTATGCTGGAGAAAGAGCCAGAAGGTCAGTTGGAGCGTTAATAAAGCTCACCCCACAAAACGCAGTGGTCAAAAGAGATGGTAAAAATATTGAATTACATGCTCATGCAGTTGATATAAATGAAATTGTGGTTGTTAAGCCTGGAGATAAAATTCCATTAGATGGAATTGTAGTTAACGGTACTTCATCAGTAAATCAAGCTGCAATAACTGGTGAAAGTATACCTGAAACGAAAAAAGAAGGAGACACAGTTTTTGCAGGTACCTTAAATGAAGAAGGTTATCTTGAAGTAAGAGTAACAAAAAAATCAAATGAAACAGTATTATCTAAAATTATAGCGCTTGTTAAAGCATCCCAACAAAAGAAATCAAAAACTGAAGCATTTATAGACAGATTCTCCAATTATTACACTCCTGCAGTAATAGGACTTGCAATAATAGTAGCGACAGTACCACCATTTATTTTTGGCTTAAATTTTGACACATGGTTTTACAGAGCTTTAGTATTGCTTGTAGTATCTTGTCCATGTGCATTAGCCATGTCAACTCCGGTTTCCATAGTTTCAGGAATAACAGCAGGTACAAACAATGGTGTGTTAATTAAAGGCGGGGAATACGTTGAAGCAATGCAAAAAATCAAAACAATGGTTTTTGATAAAACTGGAACACTTACAGAAGGAAAATTAGAAGTAACAGACATTATATCATTAAATAACTATTCTGAAAAAGAAATTCTTCAGATAGCGGGTTCACTGGAATCAAAATCCAAACATCCTCTTGCTGAAGCAGTTATACAATGCATTGAAAAATCAGATATGGACCTAAAAGAAGTAGATAATTTTGAATCTATTACTGGAAAAGGTGTTAAAGGATTAATTAATGAAAAAATGTTTTACATCGGTAAAAGAAGCCTTTTTAAAGGTAGCCCTGATTTACCAGATGACCTCATACGGAAGCATGAAAATGAAGGTAAAACTATTGTTATTATCGGTAATGATGAACATATTATTGGATTGATAAGTTTAATGGATAAAATACGCCCACTTTCAAGAAGCACAATTCAGGAACTTAAAGAAAGCAATATTAAAACCGTAATGCTTACTGGTGATAATGAAGGCACAGCAAAAGCAGTATCATCTAAAATAGGTATTGACAATTATTATGCTGGTCTTTTACCTGAAGATAAGGTTAGAATAATTAATGAGTTACTTGAAAATGGGGAACAAGTTGCTATGGTTGGTGATGGTGTAAATGATGCTCCTGCACTTGCAGTATCCAATGTAGGTATTGCAATGGGCACTGCTGGTTCAGATGTGGCAATAGAAACCGCAGATATAGCTTTAATGCATGATGACATTTCCAAAGTTAATTATCTGATCAATTTAAGCAAAAAAACCATGTCTGTTGTTAAACAAAATGTTTCAGTATCCATTTTAGTTAAAGGGTCCTTCGCATTCTTCGCAGTGCTTGGATTTGTTTCATTATGGATGGCTGTAGCATTTGGAGATATGGGATTAACCCTTGCAGTAATCTTAAACGCTTTAAGAATAGGGAGCGCAGATTAAAGGTATTTTAGACTTTTCTTTATCTTTTTTTGTGGAAATTAAAATACAATCAAAAATCTCATCATATTTTCGCACTAGTTGACCATGGGTAAAAACGCTATATTTGCGCTTCCTTTCGTGTTTTAATCCTAATTTTTGTCATGATCATTGAATTAAACATATATCTAACTTTTAAAGAATTCAAATAATTTAAATTATAAATTTGAAAAATGAAATATTTATGGAAATATTGGATTTATTTAAAAAAAAAGTTATCTTTAGAATAAACACTATAAATAAAAAAGTAATTGTAGATAATCAGATTTTTTTAGGTTTTATCTTTTTAGGTTTTATGCGCCCGGTTATAGCATCACTGATAATATTTGAGTGGCAGGGGTCAGGATAACAAGAACAAAGTAAATTTAGGTTTTTTCCTTCTTCATGCAGCTTCTTCAAGTCGTCAATTCTTTGCCACTGGGGGCTATCCACAGGAAGACCCTTTAAATATTCCTTATATTGATCATTTAGCTTCCTTTTGCAGCCTTTGGTGTATGGGTTTTCAAGTACGGATCCTTTACCCACATACTCAACAAATTCACCTTCTTCACCTTTCCACGTATTTAAATTTCTTACCTTTATTGTCATGTATCGTACCTCACTCCCCTTTGATATTTTAACATGCTTTCTACTTTTATATCTGTCTTACATTACAGATATATTTTATTAATTATGATTGCAGTACTAACATATTTAATTAATTGTGATTGCGTACTTACTTCACATTTATCAAATAAATTAAACGATTTGATTACAATCAAAGGATGGAAAAAAATAATGCAGTGGCAGGACACAAATAGAAAGTGGTGATATAAATGGACGTTGAATGGGTAAGTCTGGAATTAGAAGCTGGTAAGGCAATAACCATTGATAAACGTGTTGACAAAACCATAAGCCTCATAAACCTTGGAACCAGGAAGATAACCATAACCTACAGCAGGAACTCCTACAGGGGCGAACCCTACAAAAGGGTGGTACTTATTTCTAATTTAGTGAGCTACGAGTATCCAGTTTAAAACCAAAAGCATATTCTGAATTTAACTGGCAAGTTCTGATTCAACATCTTCTTTTCAGACATTTATCTAGGTCTAATAAGTTAGACTAGTATATTTTAATGAATATACTTAAGTTCAAAGTTTATACTTTCACAGCATAAATTCAACAGGTTATACTTATTCCATGGGAATCAGTTCAATAACTTATATTGTTCCACATTAGGATATCAATTATTTATGCAGAATTCTCAAAAAATAAGAAACCCAAGGATAAAAAAATGATTTTCATACCCAAAAACTAAATCTTTTGAAATTAGGAAGAATAGACCATTCCATATACACCAAACATTTGAAATACACATGGTTTTCAGGAATTCCATGGACGTTATTATCTAAACATTCATATTAAAAATAGATTCGAAGTTATTATAGTTAGTTCGCTCCAGAACTGTTTGTTTTCCATGCTTTTATATTTAAATTTCGTGATTATTAAATTAGTTTTAAAATTTACCATTAAGTCTTTTTTCTAATACTGTTTGGAAATATAATAAATGGTTAGATAAATATTTAGATTATTAAATAAAGAAAATTTTAGGGAATTTCTTTGAATCTAAACTGGGAGCAAAGAGTTTCTTTTGTATATAAAGAAAAGAAAAATAAGACAGGCAGCTAAATCCTATAAAAAGATCATTAAATAACAGAGGGTTTAACATGTTTGAACGAAAATGCAGTAAATGTGGAAAAGAAACAAATTTTATAACTTATAGTACTAAGCGTTGTGGAAATTGTTTAATTAAGTACAGCCCAACAACAAGAAAACGTTATGAACTATTTAAAGAGATTTTACCTTCAAATTCTGATAAGGGGTTAATAGTCAAAGATATTAGAAAAATATTTAATGAAACGGAATCCTGTATAAATACAGCTTTAAATAATCTTTGGAGGGCAGGATTAGTACACAGGAAAATAAATGAAGATTATGTAGGTCCCGGAAGAGAGTATAAATATTTTATACCGTTGGATAAATGCAATAATGACTGTGAATGGTTTTTTAATAATTGGGACTGCCCGGAATGTAATCCAAAAAAACTCATTAATTCAAACTCATTAAATTAACTATTTATAAAAAAAATCTTTCTTGAAAACTAATAAATTTCAAAACTTCGTTATAGTCTTGTATGGCGAAGTAAAAATTTTTTGAATTGCAAATCATTTTCATTTATAAAACCAGTAAAAAAGCATGTATTTCAAACGCCAGATATACATCTAATCAACTATTTTGACCCAACTTCCAGGTATTTAAAAAAAAGTATGTTAATCTTATTAAAAATCCTTATTCTTGAAAAATAACATAATGACTCTAAAGTACATAATATTAACTAACCCCCATTTACCTTGGGTAAAATTATAAACAAATATAATAATTTTATTAGTTTAGATACTCTTTGATTTTTATCCAGTCCTGCTTTTGTAGTTCCCATTTTCGGTTTATACATCCTAGAGGGCTGCAGTGATACATTGCAAAAAGAATTCTGTCATTGGAAAGTTTAATGGGATTTTTTTTAATTAATTTACTCATTTTGTCTTTGTTAAGTCCATAAATGTCAGCAACAGAATCATAAGCAGGTTTTCCAAGGGTTATGATGATTTTAGGGTCTACAATCTCCAGTGTTGGTTTTAAAAATTCTTTTGAATGTTCTTTAACCCATTTATTTTTAATTTGTTGCGCTCTTATTGCCATTTTTAAGTCCTAAAACGACGTTTGTGAACAGGACGCATCCTTATTCGGGGTATTCAGAAGACCCACATCTATCCCCAATAAACCGAATACTTCTTTCATGCGAGAATTGGTTATGCCATAATCGTCGTGATCTCCTTTATTATCCAGATAATATTTTTCACTACCCCAGTCCTGTCCAATAAGCATAATTTCAGCATTGAGGTTTCCCTGCCACTTAGACCAAGGCCCAATATGGTCTTCTTTATCATAGATGCCTGATTCAATTTCTGATGGATTTTTAAGCCCTTCTGGAAACTTAAATTTCTTTCTTTTGTCTACAAGATCCGTGTAAAGTTCTTCTTTAGTTTTCATTTAATCACTGCGAAATTTATGGAAGTTTCTGTCCTCAACAGATCGCATTAAATCAACATGGTTAAATTAGTCTTTTTCCGTTAGTATTTTGAGGGATGTGAATATTAGTAGTGCACCTAGTATGATTTTCAGTAGTTCTGAAGGGGCATATATGACTAAGAATGCTCCAATTGAGGCACCTATTATGGATCCTATACCCATTGGTAAGACTAGAGCTTTGAGTTCTGATTTTTCAGTGTACATTTTGTTGTTTTTGTGTCTTGTGATTCCAACCATCATTGTGGGTAAGCTAATGATCAGGCTTAGTGTTCCTGCTAGTTTTATGTCTATTCCAAATATTAAGATTAATATGGGTATTATAACTTCTCCTCCAGCAACTCCTAAGAGGCTGCTAATAATCCCAATTAGTAATCCACATAATATGGCTACAATTAGTTCTATATAGATACTGCCAAATGTTACTCCCATTGATCCAAAGGTGAGGAAGCTTTCACTGATAAGAAGCAATCCCATAACCATAAGTAGGGTTAATAATACCTTTTTAAACAAAACGTCAGATATTTTATTGAATAGCCCTATTCCAAAGTAAGCACCTATAGTAGAGCCTACAATTATTCCAATCATTAAAAGTACTTGAGGATAGATAAGAGAGATATCAAAATTATTCATTCTAAAATAAATGGCAGATACAACTGTGATTAAACTTATTAACATATTTAGTGCCACTGCTTTTTTAGCAGTTTTGTTAAAAGTTTTTAATAAGAAAGGCAGCCTAAATTCAGCCCCTCCTAAACCTATTAAACCTCCTAAACAACCAATAGGAGCTCCTATAATAAATGACAAGAATGATGTTTTTTTATTATTCATGTTCTTTGTAAACCTCTATACCTAAAACCTAAATGAATGATTTAGGTTAATGATTATTTGGTTTAAGTTCTGGTTTAAGTTCAAGGTTGAAATGAATTTTTGATAGTTAACACACATTTACAAAGTTAAAAATTTCATAAATCCACCATGGATTTATCTAAAAAGAGTCTTAAACTAAAAAATTATGGATAATTAACAAGCTGATTAAAAAAAAGCTGGTAAAGATAATTCATTCCTCAATAAACTTCATTTGCTTTCTTTTACGGGAATCTTCCAAAGATAACCAACCTTACTTCCTCTTTCCTGTTTATTTTTTCCCTTCTTTTTTTTGACCTGAGCCTCACTACCTTCCCAGGTTCCTAATGTCTCGTCCAAGTATTTGGCTATTTTTTCACTGTAAATCTTCGTTCCAATAGTGTAAGTATCAACTTCATTGTGAATGTAGCCAATTCCCTCACCCTCTCTTTCCATTAACTGGGTTATTTCCATCAATTTTTTATAAAATTTTTCAGAAACCATTTTTACGTCTTCTCCCCTTATATTTTTACCAATAAGCCCTTGTTTATCTACTCTAAAGACGTATTTCATTTTCAAATACGAACAATATCCTATTTATTTATTATATCTGTTTAAAAGGGTATTTTAAATTTTAGGAAAAATAACAACTTCATATTTTTTAGGCTTTTGAATTACATATGTTCATTAGATGCAGATGATAATGATTTTATAGATAAATGAGGGGTATTTTGTATGAGTAACCGGAATAAATTGTACACAAAGAGCTCTGTAACATCTTATGACGGCACCATTATTGGTTATCGGCAAATGGGTAGTGGCCCGGGTCTTATTATCATGCACGGAGGTATAAGTTCATCTCAATACTTTATGAAGCTTGCCATGGTACTTTCCGATGATTTTACGGTATATATTCCAGACCGTCGTGGCCGTGGTTTGAGTGGACCGTTTGGCGATAACTACAGCTTACAAAGGAAAGTTGAAGATTTGGATGCTCTCCTAAAAAAAACAGATGCACACTATCTCTTCGGTGCCTCATCAGGTGCTCTTATCATATTGCAATCAACACTTACTTTGCCAGATATCCATGAAATTGCCCTCTATGAACCGCTCCTTTACGTTAACAAGTCAAAGATGAATAAATTTAACGCCACTGTACAGCGTTATGACAAGAAGATATCTGAGGGCAAATGGATTGCAGCAATGGTAGACATAACAAAAGCTAACGAAAACCCACCTTCAGTGTTTTATAAACTACCAGATTTTTTAATGGCAATAATTTTCACTCTCATATTGTGGATAGATGCCATGAGAGTCAAAGGTGATGATGTAACCATCAAAGATCTTATGCCCACACTGAAATTCGGCGTACAACTGGTCAACGAGACAAAGGGAAAACTTGAAAATTTCAAAGATGTACCTGCAGAAGTGTTACTACTCAACGGCAGCAAGAGCTCAACGTTATTGAAAGATAGCCTCGATGCTTTGAACAAAGTATTGCCACACGTTAATCGTGTTGAACTTCAAGGACTTGACCATGACTCAGCACAAAACTATGGCAAGCCAGAACGCGTCGCACACGAATTAAAACGTTTTTTCCAGTGAATGATTGTATTCCCTTTAAAGCACTATGATGCTGAAATTTATGGTGCTGAAATAGCCATAAAGATTGGAATAGTCCTGATGGTGCTGGAATAGCCCTAAAAGTGTCATGATAAAAAAAATGTAATTACAAATTCTAATTTTTTTTGTATAAATCAAAATGTATATGGACAAACCATTTCACCAGGAATAGATATTTATAAATGGATAAAAGGATAATCTAAAGCCACACAACGTATAAAGGTTTATTTAAAATGAGATCATCATCAAAAAAAAGGTTGGCAACTGCAGTAATTCTCATCATTCTACTTGCAGGACTCTGCCTTTACTATCAAGAAAATTACCAGAAACATACCAACTATCCAGATACCACAATGATACTGGCACACTACCCCCTCGGAGAATATGTATCAGTCTCTGGAGAGGTTAAATCTGTATACCCCTGCGGTTTTGAGCTGGAAGACACAGGAATGAACCAGAAGGTAAATTACAGTGTTGAATCATCCACCTCTGTATCTGTCGGAGATAATGTAGGTGTAATGGGAGTTTTAGAACCTTCATATCATGTTAAGGAGTATAAAATAATTGTAATTTCCAATTGGAGCTACCAATTCATGCTCATACGTTCATTTCTGGCAATCCTATTTTTAGCCTGGCTTTTCAACCGTTACTGGTATTTTAACCCCAAGAAAATGGAATTCAGGAGGCGGAAATAATGCCAGACTGGGTAACCCACATCGCTGCAGCATGGATAATCTGCAGACTTTTACGCTTTAAATATACGAGCTTCGGACCTGAAAACACCGTGCTGGTAATGATAGGAGCTCTGGTACCGGACATTGTGAAATTTGCCATGCTGTTTCAGGCAATGGGCTGGAACATCTGGAACTTCATAGAACCCATACACCTACCTGTAGGATCCTTCACAATTGCAGGTCTGCTATCCCTGCTCTTTCACAACAAAAAAACTGCATTTCTCATGTTAAGCTTCGGAGTGGTCACCCATTACATCCTGGATTTAACCCTGGAAAATGTCAACAACGGCATCTACCTATTTTACCCATTCAACTGGGGTTCATGGCAGTTGGGCTTAACCACAAGTGCTGATTACAACGTTACAGCTGTTGTTTTGGCCCTGGCCCTTGGAGTTTATTTGGTGGGAAGATACACTGACAAAAACCGGACCTAACTATAATTAAGTACCAAAAGTTTTACACCATTATTCAAATAAACCTGAAAAAAGCAGTTTAATCAGACTAAAAAAACAGTTTAATTGGACTTAGTATCTCAACAACTTTAATAAGTTATTTCCTTAAGTATAATTGGATTTACTAACATTACCCAATTTACTCAAAGATCCAATACAATATTTTTAATTATTAAGAATATAATACTACTATGAAAGAAATTTATAGTGAAATTCAGATAAATGCTTCAGCAAGTGTTGTATGGGGTATACTTACAGATTTTGATAAGTTTGGAGAATGGAACCCATTCATTAAGGAAATTTCAGGAACCCTAAAAGAAGGATCTGAACTTAGAATATTCATTGAACCTCCAAATTCAAAGGGTATGGAATTCAAACCAACTTTAAAGAAAGTTGAAATGGAAAAAAAAATTAAATGGCTTGGAAAAGTATGGATTCCAAAATTGATCGATGGAGAACATAGTTGGATTATTAATCAAATTGATGATAACACCGTTTTATTCATCCAAAAAGAAAGATTTACCGGAATATTCGTCCCATTTTTCTCTAAACTATTAAAAAATACTAAATCTGGATTTGAAATGATGAATCAAAATTTAAAACAAAGAGCAGAAAAAATGATGGGATAAAAACTCAATTTTCATTTAAAATCAATCTATTTCATTTAAAGTTTTTTTTATTGTAATTCTACAGAAAATTTTCTAAATTATAGTTAAGTATCCAAAAGTTTTACACTATCTATCTGAATAAACCTGAAAAAAGCAGTTTAATCAGACTAAAAAAACAGTTTAATTGGACTTAATCTCAACAAGTTTAATAAGTTATTTCCTTAAGTATATTAGATTTAAAAAACCTTTGATTAAGATTTGAGAAAATGAAGCTTGTTTATAAAAAAGGAGATAAGATTTAAACTCCTTTTTTTAAAAAAAAATCCTCTTTTGTTCTAAAAAAAAGTTTCAAAACGGGGAAATCATAAATTCATTTGTAACTGTCTTCTGTTAATTTAACTGTTAATTTAACTGTTTTCTCTTAATTTAAACTGTTTTCTGTTAATATCTCGTGAAAAGATTGTTGTTGCACCGATCACAGGAAGGTAAAGGGTCCGTATCGTAGTTGAGATCCCGGCATTCACCACAACCCGTACAAACGTAGGTGCCCCTTCCTGGTTTTTGTCCACTTCTGTAAGGCATTAATTCACCTCCTAACTATTTTTCAAGTAATTTTTGAAGTAATCATGTCCCATCATCGGAAGTAATGATCCTCCAATTTTTACAAGTAACGTATTACTAAATCAAATATAATAATACTATCGATGCACGAACAAAGCAAAAAGTATTAATATATGGTGTAAAAATTTATTTATTTTTAAGGTAAAACAAAAAAAAGATAAATTTAAGATTATTATTAAGTTCAGCCAAACATGTCTTATAAAAATGGTTAAAAACTAGGGATGATCTAGAAATATTAACCCATAAAATAGAATTTAAATTAATTGAAAGATCATCTAATGGGATAAGAAGGATATTAATGGAACGACGCCGAGTTATACTTTAAATCAACTTTTTAAACACGTTTCCCTTATTAAATTGATGAGTACCAAAGGTAAAATGTTTTGCTTACTTTCTTTTATGCTCTTAAACCGTACACAGGAAGCATGAATTCACTTATTTTTTAAACGTCTGGTGATTTGTCTTTAATATTAACAATGGATATAAAAAAAATAAGAAAAGAATTTTATTTAACTTTTAATATTCCTTTTTGTATTTCCCGAGGCTGTGTTACTGGCCACCTTTGATCCTTTACCTTTTGAGTAAATACCGTATAATTTATTATTCCTAGCTGTGTTTTTGGCAATTTTAGCCTTGGCACCTGAAGAATATATTCCATTTTGTTTGTTGTAAGAAGCGGTGTTGTAGTATATGGATGCTAATTTGCCTGTAGAATAAACACCGGTTTGGTAGTTGTTTTTTACTGTATTTTGATAGATGTATGCTGACAATCCTGTGGAACATCCCATGACCTTTATTTGAAAGTACAGTATTTCGGGTTATGGTGGCATATGACCCCACTGAATATATTCCGTTCAGTTTATTGGAATAAATATTATTTCCATAAATAACTGATTTTGATCCTTTAGAATAAACTCCATATTTATTAGCATATACGGTATTGATTTCTATATAAGCCTTGTATCCCGTGGAACTGATACCACAATTAGAATTTGAGTGGACATTACTATTTAGGATTTCAGCAGCAGAACCTGTAGAATAAATTCCATTAGCATTTTTTGTAGCGTTACAATAATATATAACAGCTGCATTACCCAAGGATAGAATACCTTGTTGTTTATTGGAATTAGATGTTGAATTCCTAATGAAAGCACTACTTCCAGAAGAATAAATTCCATTTAATAAGTTGTAGTTTGTATTTGCATAACCTATATAAACCTTGTATCCTGAAGATAAAATTCCATTATTTTTATTGGAATTTGCTTTAACACTTACAATATTAGCATTTGAACCTGTGGAACGTACACCATTTTGTGAATTGGAAGATGCTGTAGCCACATATATTGTTGCATTTTTACCTACAGTGTATATTCCATTTCCTGTGTTGTTACTGGCACTGGGTACGTAATATATATATAGGAAGAATCGCCTGTGCTGTATATTCCGTTTTGTCCATTTTTATCAGCTACAACATAGTCTAAATAAGCGTTATTCCCTGTAGTATAAATACCATTCAAGGAATTGGAATTAGCAGATGATACCCATACAATACGGACATTGTTTCCTGTAGAATAGATTCCATTCTGCTTGTTGCTGGTTGCATTAATACCAAACAAATAAGCATTGATCCCGGTAGTGTAAATTCCATTCATGGTGTTGTAACTAAGTGTTGCAGATGATACTGTATTTTTTTCACCAGTTATATGAATACCATCCCTGGAATTATATGCGGACTGTACAGATTCAAAAGTATTTCCCTGTCCTGCAGAATTAAAACCTGAGTAACTATTTAAATAAGTAGCTGAATTGGTAACAGTATTGTTGTTTCCTGAAACATATATTCCATTCATATAATTGGAATACGCATATGAGTTATTAACTGAATTATTGTTTCCTGAGATGTATATTCCATTACTGTTATAGTGGGTATAATCTTGAGATATGGTGGCTTTATTCCCTTCAGAATAAATTCCGGATTTGTTATTGTAGCTGGCTGTGCTGTTATATATAGTAACGTTGGCTCCGGATGAACTGATTCCGTTGGCAGTGTTATATGTTGCAGTATTAGTATCCAAATAAGCATTATTTCCAGTGGAATTTATTCCATTAGACTTGCTGTAGTGGATGGTATTATTTTTCATGACAACATTAGTTCCAGCAGAGTTTATACCATCTTCTCCACTGGAATTAATGGTATTATTTTCAATACGTGTATTGTCTCCATAAGATTTCACTCCAAATAAGTTACTGCCATTAATTATATTATTGGAAACAATAACATTGGCTCCTGAAACTAAAATGCCATCTCTTGTGGAAGACACTATGCTGTTATTAGTTATAGTTACATTATCTGCTGCTACAGCTAAAGACCCATTAATATAAAATCCAGAAACAAATGTATTTTTAGACGTGTTTAAAATCTGTATAATATGGCTACTGCCATCATAATGAGATTAACACTTCCATTGGCTAAAAGAGTCACAGGTTTATCTAAAATGATTTTCACATCATCATAGACACCATCCATGAATGTGAAAGTATCTCCATCTTCAAAGGTATAATTAGCACCATCCAAACTAAATTCACTTGCAATTCCAGTAGGAGTAAAAATAGTAAGATAACTACTGTTATTTACAGTATAACTGGCCGCCGAAGATGTGCCCGCCAGCGATAAAATAGTCAAGACCAATAATACATCAACAAATTAAACATAATTTATGGATAATTTTTTTCTATATGAAAAATTGTACTTATCGATTAAAAAAAAGAACTTTATAAAGTCAATAATCAACTTTTTAAACGCTTTCCTATATAAAATCCACCACATGGGCAACTATCCACTCTTGTATATAATTGGGACATGTTAACAGAAATAATTTTTCAAAAAAACGAATTATTATTGACCTTGAGATCAAAGCTAACTGAATTTTGGTATATACGGTATATACAAATATACGGTATATACAGCTTCCAGGATACCCTTGATTTTTTACTTATTTATTAATTAATTATTAATTAACATTTTTCAGTTATAATTAACATTTTTTGTAAATAGTTTATTATATTATCAAAACCTTTATATGTTATTAAAATATTCACTTAATATAATATCAGGATACTTAAACAGAGGTGATTTAATATGGACTTAGAAAAAGTTGGAAGTTTTTCCCTCCATAATGGGGGAGGCTTCGTTGCTAAAATACAGTTTAAATACTTGGAAGATGGTGCTTGGAAATATTCCAAAAAGGGAAGTGATATCACACTGGGGGTTACGAAAAAAGCTGATCCAGGGGAATATGGTGTTCCAAATGGAGTTCCTACTAGATTAAAAGTTTTCGTTGTAGCAGGGTATGATAACTTAGCTAATCAACAGTTTATTTATGATAAAAGTTACTCTGAGACTGCAAATTACCTTATTACTGGAACTACTTTGAACAATAAACTTGGCTTAATTGAATCTAAATAAACTAATACTCATTAATCTAGGAAATACTATGATATTAAACATATTTGAACAGGAGTGATTTAGTATGGACTTAGAAAAAGTTGGAAGCGTTTCTCTTCATAATGGCGGAGGCTTCGTTGCTAAAATACAGTTTAAATATTATGATGGTGCTGATTGGAAGGATTCAACCAAAAGTAGAGATATAACAGTAGGTGCTACAAAAAAAGTCGATCCAGGGGACTTTGCTATTCCGAACGGAACCCATATTAAATTAAAAGTTTTCGTTGTAGCAGGAAAAGATAACTTGGCCAACAGAGAATTGATCTATGATAACACATCTGATGAGACAGCTGAATATGTTATTACTGGAACTACTCTGAACAATAAACTTGGCTTAATTGGATTCATCCACTAACTTCCAAATATACTCTTATTTTTAAATCTTTTTTTCTCACTATAAATTCAATTGAAGAGGAAATTATCTTTCTAAACAGTATATGCAGCTTCCAGGATACCTTGATTTTTTATTTATTAATTGAATTATTTACTTATCTTTGGGATCTCTCCACACCCACTCTGAATAAATTTTATAATACTTTAAAAATAAGAGAAAAAATTAGATTAGATAATCTTAAAAATTTTATTAAAAAAGTATTTTCTCCTAAAAATAGGAGTTATTATTTTAAACAATATTTTCTAGGAGTTATGTTGATTTTTTTGTTCTTATTTTTGGAGTTGAGAACAATTTTAAACATTTTCTCAATAGATTCAGACATGTTAATTTCTTTGTTTGATCTCTTTTTTTGTGTTAAATATTCATGTGCAAAAGTTACTTAATCATTAATTGAATAATGTTTTATATTTAACAATCTTATTTTATTTCATGTTTGAAGAATCAACTGTTTTGGTTTTAGGAGCGGGGGCTAGTGCTCCATATGGGTATCCTATAGGAGTCAATAAAAAATATTATAATTGAAAATTTAGACAAAATGGTACGTACTGATTCCGGTTGGGTTAATGAACTGGGATTAGACACAAACTCTGTTTCAGACTTTAACACATATTTTTCAAGGCTCCACAACCTTCTATAGACTCTTTTTTAAAGTATCAAGATGATGAAGAGTTCACAGAAATTGGTAAAATTGCAATAGTGGATGCCATATCTAAATGTGAGAATGAAAGAAATAAGCTTCCAAAAGACAATAAAGATAATTGGTATAAGAAATTTGCTGAAGTCCTTTTTTATTGGCTGATTTAACTCTCGAAAGGTTATTTCGATTTTATCTATCGAAGTTAACATAATACTGACCATATAAAATATTATTAATTTAATATAATAAGTTATTAAAAAAGAGGAATATGGACAGATCCATGAAAAGTCTTGAGAGAATTAAGGTCCACTTTTATAAACTCGCTTTTTTGAAGTCATATCTAGTTTTAGAGATTTTATTAGCGTTTTTTGATTTAAAATTAGAATAACTTATGTTAAATGGAATTTGGTATTTATATATTATTTTTTAGGAGCAAATAGTAAGTTTTATATTGAGCTATCTGTGATAGCTCTTAATTAGGACTTAAAATATTATATTAAGGGTGATATTAACAGGATTCAACATTAAAAACAGTATTTCCAATTCATATATATTTTGTTTTGTGGAATTTAAGTGATTTACAGAAGTTTTCCAGAAGTTTTCATTTCATTTTCACCCATTTTTCTAGTATTTAATTTCCAAAAAAAAATAATTTATCAATTATAAAAGGAGGTGAAAAAGGCTTATGAAAACAAGTAAACACTTAAAAATTCCGTTGTTACTTTTAGGTCTCATGATTTTCATCAGTTTCGGATTAGGAGCAGCAAGCGCTGCTACTCCAGGTGATAATTCAACCATGTATGTCAGTACAACGGGTAATGATATCTGGGATGGACAATCAACAACCTATAATAGTACAACGGGAAGCGGGCCTAAAGCAACAATAAAAAACGCAACAGGTACAGTAACCACTGGTGGAAATGTATACATTGCAAATGGAATCTACAATGAATCCAACATTATCATTGACAAAAATATGAACATAGTAGGTGAAAGCCAAAGTGGGACTATAATAAACGGACAAAAATCCGGAAACAGTATATTCACAATAGCATCAGGAGTAACAGTCACTATAACCAACTTAACACTAACAAACGCAACCACAATCGATGGTGGAGCCATCTTCAACGATCATGGAACTTTAACTGTGAGGAACATTAAATTCACAAACAACACCGTAAATGAGTATGGTGGAGCTATCTTCAACAATGTTGGTAGTTTGACTGTGGAGAACAGTACATTCACAAACAACATCGCAAACGTTGATGGTGGAGCCATCTACAATAATGGTGGTAGTTTAACTGTGGAGAACAGTACATTCACAGGCAACGCAGCAAACAATGGTGGAGCCATCTCCAAAAATGATGGGGATATGACTGTGGAGAACAGTACATTCACAAACAACATCGCAACTGCTGGTGGAGCCATATGCAACAATAGTGGTAGTTCGACTGTGGAAAACAGTACATTCACAGGTAACACCGCAAATTACGGTGGTGGAGCCATTTTCAACTATAATAGTAGTTTGACTGTGGAAAACAGTACATTCACAGATAACGCTGCGCTTAATGGTGGAGCTATTTACAATGAGGGAATATTGGATATAGACTCATCTAATTTCAGTGGTAATACTGCTACTGCTATTGGTACAGGTACTGGAGGCGGAGCTATCTACAATGACGGTGCAATCTTGAATATTAATAAATCTGAGTTCACTGGAAATGCTGCAACTGACAACGCTGGTGGAGCTATCTACAGTTACAGTGGGACTACAATTACTGTGAGTAACTCCAAATTCACACAGAACACTTCTAAAACGGGCGGCGGTGCTATTCGCAATAACGGTAGTGGAACCACACTCACTGTGAGTAATTCCAAATTCACACGGAACCATGCAGAATATGGGGGAGCCATCTGTAACTCAGGAATAGCAAACATTACTAACTCTAACTTCACAGATAACAACGTAACCAACGCAGGAGGAGCCATCTGCAATGACCAAGGAACATTAAACGTAAACAACAGTACATTCACAAACAACACAGCACAAGAAAAAGGAGGAGTTCTCTACAACTACTTAAGCGGAAACTCAAACAGCACAATAACAGTAACAAACAGCACATTCACAGGTAACACAGCCCCTAACGGTGGAATATTCCATAATTCCGGAGGTAACGCAACAATATCATTCAGCGGGATCATAAACAACGGTTCAAACGAAATCTACAATGATCATGGAATGGTAGATGCCAGGTATAATTGGTGGGGATCTAACGACAATCCTTCAAACCATGTTAGTAATGATGTGAATGTTTCTCCTTGGCTTGTTTTGACTGTTACAAATGATAATTCCTCCATACTTATTGGGGGTAAGTCTATTGTAACTGCTGACTTACAACACGATTCCAAGGGAGGATACCATGACCCAGTAAACGGTCATGTGCCTGATGGAACCGTGGTAACCTTTAACCTGTTAAATACCAGGTTAGGCAGTTTAAACACAATATCAACCACATTGACAAACGGCACAGCCATAACAATGTTCACAGCAGCTAACAGTGGTAATGAAAATGTTACAGCGACAATTGACAATCAACTTGAATCAACATTAATCATAATTAACAAATCTAACAATAATAATAACACTAATGGAAACAACATTCCAAGCACAGTAAACGCAGCAACACAAACAATCAGCATGCAACACACAGGTGCACCATTAGCAGGATTAGCACTAGCAATCTTAGCCATATTCAGTGGAATGCTACCACGAAGGAAACAATAAAAACATTTTAACCCTTTTATTTTTTTTAAAACAGTCGGTCAAAAAAGGATTTTAAAAAAGTTTAAAGTAAAAATAACACATCCTATTTCTCCTTCAAAAGTTCCTCAACACGCTTCTGAATCTCCTCATCTTCCATGAAAACCTTTATTAAAGGTGCAAACTCTTTATAATCTTCCATTTCTCGTTTTATATCTTCAAACTCATCCATAGCAGTTTCATATTTTTTCAATTCTTCAGTTTTAACATCCTTAACTTCTGCACCATCCAGGGAAAGGTAAGGTAAAGCTTTCAGGTAAACTTTTTTTAACTTCTCATGATCAGCACGCCAGTAAGCCCGGTCCTGTAGTTCAAACCAAAAATCAACTATTTACTTCTCATCCATGTTTATTCCAACCCTGTTTTAGTCCATATATCCTATCATTTTTGTGTTAGAGAGTGCATGAAAATAAAAAAGTAGCCCACATGAAAAATTTTCTATACAAAATTGATAATTACTAAAAAAAAACGTTTACCCCACTTTGCAATCCATTATTCTATTATGCGAACTCATAAACAAGAAAGAATAATACGTCCATTAAACTAGTGATCGATTCAAAGCATTTTTTTTAAATTTAGAACATTTTTAGACTTTCAAAGTTTAAATTCTTCTTTTTAAATTTGATCTATACCAGTAGGGATTATTAAAACACTTCTGAGGTGTTTAGGCAGATAATAAAGATCTTAGTATAACCACAAACTATTAATACAAGGTTAGATCCACTTAATACGTTACTTGGCAGGTAGCAGTAGTAGCAAACATTTTTTGTTTGTGTTGGGGTAAAGAGGGCAATCAAACGCCCTTGGACGCCTCATTCTATAAAAACTCTTTTTACCATTATTTTCAAGCAGTATTTTAAACTATACCCTTTAAGAGCACTATTTCACCATATTTCCTTAAAGAGTATTAGTTTTAAATTATATTCCTTTAAATAGATTATACTCCCTTAAAATAGATTATATTCCTTTAAAATGGCAATATCTTATTATATTCCCTTAAAAAAACTCTATGATTTGTTAGGGACATCTCTTAGCCTAGATAGATAAAAGATCAAAAGCTGAATGACTTAATTTAAAAAAATATTCTGATTATTCCTTCTTAATTATTCTCCAATTCCTGGCAGATAAAACGAGGTTTACGTCCGTACTTTTTTATGAGATCTTTAATATCAGCTTCGCTGGCATCAACATGGTTTTTAACAATTTCTATTGTTTCTTCCTCAGAATATGAAATCTCAACCACTTCAAAGAGTAACTTAAGAAATCCCCTAATAATTCGGGATAAAACACCCAGATCAGTAAAGATATCGTACTTCTTACCCCTGAAATAAGTTCTCCAGGCTGTCTGGAATACAAGGTTCATGTCCTGAAAGTTCCTGCGGTGTCTTATGTACTCTGCAATGCACAGAATATAAAAATGGGCAGCTCGCCATCCAACAGTGTCTGTCCACATGCTGAAGCCCACCTTACCATGTTCAATATAATGAATATCATGAAACTTATCTGCAAAGAGTACAACATCAAAGTCCAAGAGACGTTTATAACTTTCCTCTTTTGAATTTACACCCAGTTGTTCTTCAAGTGATTTTAAAAATTCACAAAAAACCTCTTTTGAGCTCATTGAATCATTTGAAAGCTCAAACTCGAATTCAAACACGTTAAGGTTTAACTCACCCAGGGCCCTGTGAATATTGGTTGATTTACCGGTTCCAGGAGCCCCTAAAACATGGATTATTCTTCCCTTATCTATTTTTAAGCTTTGAAATTTTTTAGAAAGCTTTCTGTAGGAAGCCGTGCTCACAAAGTTTGTATTGTCCCCACTCGAACTAACCTTGAATTTAGGCATATTTAATGTTCTTTTGTTTAAAAGATATAACCTGTTTCATGATCCAGAGTTATCATAAGTTAGGACCCTACAATATCATGGCACATATAATTTAAGGTTTTTAAAACTTTTTTATTTTTTGGATATGTATAGAGATACGACTTTGAAGGCAATTTCAACCAACACAACAGGATCTGATTAGATCTCGTCATATATTATATCGTCACGTCAAAAATCCCCTGAAAAAATCATCAAGCAACACAGTAACTGCGATAATAAAAAGTTCATTATTTATTATTTGAAATTAATACCCCCCACAAGATCATAACAGTAACATTTATAATATTAAAAATTAGAGTAAGCATGACAATGATTTAGATCATTATTGGGCAATTAATGAAATATAATAAATTAATTAAAAGGTTTTCATGTGATCATTGGGTTTTGTTTATAAAAATATATAAAAGATGGTCAATATAATCTAAATAAGTTATTAGATCGTATTTTTAATACGATTGCAAAAATGGATGGAAGGACAAAATTAAATGACACATATAACAGCAATATTACCTGCATACAACGAACAGGTATCGATCGGAAGTACTGTTTTAAGTGCAAAAAAACATGTAAACCGTGTAATAGTGGTTGATGACGGAAGTACTGACAATACTGCATACATAGCAGATATGGCAGGAGCAGAGGTTATAAAGCACCTTGAAAACCTGGGAAAGGGTGCAGCCCTCAAAACTGGTTTTGACGCAGTTAATGGTTCAGATATCATTGTTACTGTGGATGCCGACGGCCAGCACAGCCCTTCACAGATACCATTACTCATAGAACCTATAATCAACGGGGAAGCAGACGTTGTAAACGGTAGTAGATACCTTAATGGGGGAGAAAAAAACACTCCAAAGTACAGGAGGGTGGGTCAAAGCGTGCTAGATATAGCAACTAACATAAACGGCAGAACCCATATAACTGACAGCCAAAGCGGTTTCAGAGCCTTCGCAGTACATTCAATTCCCGCATTCAGGTTTCGGCAAATGGGTTTCGGCATTGAAAGTGAGATGTTAACAGAAGCTTCAAATGCAGGTCTAAGGATAAAAGAAGTGGAAATAGGTGTCAGGTACGACGTGGCCAACAACAAAAGAAACCCGATAAGCCACGGTGTAGGTGTTTTAATTAAGGTAATTAACGACATGGAATTCAACAGACCGCTCTACTACTTCACAATGCCCGGACTCATACTGATCTTAATAGGATTAGTAGCAGGTCTGATCTTCTTTGGGGATTATCTGGGCGGGGAAAGCAGAAGCCTGGCACCAACAGTTGTTGCTGGTTTGATCTGCATAACCGGTATTTTCATATCATTTACAGGAATAATACTGGACACCATGACGAGAATGATCAACTACAACCTGAATAATAAATGATTCTTCTCTATTTTTTTATTTAAGATTACTCCAGTTTAAATCCAGATCTATTCCATGTATTTACAGTCAGAAAAGAATAGAAAATATCTTTAATATAATTGTTGCAAACCAACATTTTAATGTTGCAAAGCTGTTTAAGACGTTGTTAAGGATTCTTTTGCTTTGGTGATCTTGTATGCGTCGTACGTTGCGTATATAACCAGCACAAAGATTACAAGACCGACTATTGGGAACTTGTAGTATAATAAATAAAGTATTGTTACAGGAACCAGGAATATTAAACCTCTCTTGAATTTACCAGAAAGCATCTGACCTAGTCCGGGAATTACAAAAGAAGCCAATGCTGCTAACGCTGGGGTCATCACTATCCTCATTGTTTTTACCTCCACTATTTTTGTACATTCCACTATTTTTGTACAAATCTTTATAAAATCAAGCTGTACTTAAATACTTAAATTTACTTTAACAACCATACAAATAAGTTTTTCGAAAAAATTCGATTTAATTAAGTTTTATACGTAAATTTAATGATTTACTACTGGGTTTAGATTTAATGATTTAATACGGAGTTTAAATTCAGTCATCCGTTACAAGTTTTAGATTCATCTTCCAGTTAAAATTAAGATCTACAATCTAAATATTTATTTCAATTTTAAGCATCTTAATTTAATTTTAAGCGAATATTTATCTGTGAACAATTGGATTAAGCTAATCAACCCTCAAATTAAAGTTAATCAACCCTCAAATTAAAGTTAATCAACCCTCAAATTAAGCTAATCCACCTCAATAATCAGTGAATTCAAATATTTAATCATAATATGTTCTAACCTAAAAAATGGTTTTTTCTCATATCCTGTCCTTGTACTTCAGCTCCTTGAACTTTATCTGGTAACATGTTCCATTTTCTCTTTTAAGCTTAACAGTCCCGTCAAGCTGATTCACAAGTGCCGATACAAGCTGCAGACCCAAGGACTCTGTTGTTGTGAAATCTATTTCCTCGGGCATTCCAATCCCGTTATCTGATATCTGAAGTTCGAACCCTTCAGGTCTTCTGTGCAGTTTTAAAGTTATTTCACCTTCACCATGTGGAAATGCATATTTTAAGCTGTTTGATACCAGTTCATTTATTATTAAACCCAGAGGCACTGCAGTTTCTATTCCGAGAAAGATCTCCTCAACACCCAGCTTAATTGTTACAGCCCCAGAATTTCCGGTGTAAGAATCAGAAAGGTAATATAACAAACTTTCTATGTATTCTTTGAAGTTTATATGGGTTAGATCGTTGGATTGGTAGAGTTTCTCATGGATTATTGCCATGGACTTAACCCGGTTCTGGCTCTCCTTTAGAACGTTCACGGCTTCACCTTCCACGTAGTTGGACTGGAGCGAGAGCATGCTTGAGATGATCTGCATGTTGTTTTTAACGCGGTGGTGGATCTCCTTTAAAAGCAGTTCTTTCTCATTTAATGAAGTTTTAAGCTCTTTTTCAGCTTTCTCCTTTTCTTTAAGGGTGAAAGCGTTTGAAAGTGCTGTTTGAATGCCATTTGCAAATATTGTGTAAACTCTTCTCTCCCTATCTGTTATGGAGTTGTTACGTTCCATAAAAAGTATCATGGGCTTTTCACAGTTAAATGAAAAGAGGAACTGGTTGGGTTTTCCCTCCTCGATCTTTTTGATCAACAGAGCGGGATCCTTAAAACCGCTTGATGCCATTACATGGTATCCATCACCGCAGAGTGCGACAAGTCCAAAGTAGCGAACACCCAGAAGTAGAGTTGCCATGTTTACAGTTGCATGCAGCAGCTCTTCTTCCCGGTGAAAAGAAGATAGTGAAGAGATACTGTAGATAACTGAGAGTTCTGAAAGAAGTCTTTTTCCTGATTCCCTCTCTGAAGGAGTTAGTTGTTCTTTGGATGATTTATCCCTCTTTGAAACAATTTGTTCCTTGGAGGAATTATCCCCATCTGAAACAATCTGCCTTCCAGATGACTTGTTCCCCTTTGAAACATTCCATTTCTTAGGGGACTTATCTTCATTTGAAACAGCCTGTTTCTGGGAGGGTTCATCCTCCTTTGAAATAACTTGTTTCTGGGAGGGCTTATCTTGCTTCGAAAGATCCGCCTGTTCCTTATTTTTCCCTGAAAGATTTCTTTGCCGGTCCGGTTCATCCACAGTTCAATCCCCCATATCATCGTACACTGCGGTTATTATTAATGATTTGTTCTGCAGTATGGGCACATCAAAGTAACTGCCCACCTCTCCAAAGGTTAAAACTCCAAATATCGGAACATCTTCCCCAAAAACATCCTTTAAAACATCAAATTCTTCTTTAAATTCCCTGTTCACAATGTTGTAACGGAAAAGACAGTTGAATACCAGTACAAAACTTGGCTTTTTACCAGATTTGAGTGTACGTAGTGCAACTTCCCTTGTGTTTTGAAGAATAGCTTCAAGATCTGCCTCCATCAGGTAACCCACAGAGTACCTTGAGATCTCTGTTATGAAATCCATACTACCGTCGGGGTTTATCTCTATTGGATCCCTTATCAGGTAGTTACCTGAAAGATCAGGAAAGCCCAGTGGATTGGGTATGCCGTACTTTTTGAGTTCATAGGGATTGAATGCGTCAGCTTCTTCACAGTAAATATCCCATGCTGTTCTTCCGTTGATTTCGAAAATTCTTTTATCGTGAACCTGGTTCATAATCAGGGGCACCATCTTGGGCTTCCATCCATGACCCAAACATGTTTTTATGGACAGGCCGTCCACAAGGGCAACTGCAAGGGCTCCCTCCTCTGCACCTTCATCTGTGAACTGGTATGAATTTTTGGAGTTGAAGTTGTCACCTGAACCTCCTCCAACGTAGGTGTAATCAGGTCCCATGATGTTGTAGAGACCTGTTATCATTTCTGAAATATTTTTTGAAAGACTTTCAGGAAAGATAAAAACAGTACCCTCTGAAATACCACTTTTTAGAAGGTCTCTTCCTGCAGTCTCACCAACCTCCCGTGGATCGGTATTTCCACATATTTGGAGGGTTGTTTCAGCTTTTAGTTTACCTGCAACCGTCAGGACACCAACACCCTGATCCAGCATTCCATGGGATGTTAAAATACCACCTCCACAGATACCTGCAAACTTGGAGTTTCCAAGAAGTTCCTTTGCTGTTTTAACCACAGCTTCCTGGTCGTAACCAGCGGTTGTGAATATCATTGAAAAAACAGGGTCTTCAAAAACTCTAAAACTTTTTAAGGCTGTATTAATTGCTTCAACTGCTGCAGATTTTGAATCTTCTTTTGAGCTGAAACCGATTCCAAACTTCAAAAAATCACCTAACATTAAACTTCTGTTAAGAACTATTATCTGCTGCCCATTCCCCGCCATTATCCCATACAGCCGTCAGCAACACAGAGTGCCGCCATGAACAAATTAATATTAATTAATCTTTACTTTTACCATCATTTATTATATAAACTGTCCTATTTTCTGAGAGAATGTTGATAATTATTAGGAATAACAGTTTTTATAATATAATGCAAAATAATGTATCCCACTAACTTTTCTTTTATATTAAATTAACGTAATTTAACCTAATTATCATTGCTTATCAAACTATGAATCACTGTTTTGATGGTTACATTGGTTCTTTATTTAACTTTACCAACAGATTGAATAGTAGAGTTTAATAATAAATTTACATAGAAATATACTACACATTGAAGAAGAGGGAATATATGGGCACGGCAAAAAAAATAGCAAAAAATACGAGTTTACTCTTAATCTCCCAGGTTCTAAGTTATGCCATGGGATTTATTTATACAATATACATGGCCCGTTATTTGGGTGTGGAAAACTTTGGAATATTCTCCTTTGCCCTTGCACTTTCAAGTGTGCTTGGAATATTCACAGATTTAGGTTTAAACACATTGATGACACGAGAAATAGCCAGAGACCGATCTAAAACCTCAGAGTATATAAACAACATTTTTTCTATCAAACTGGTTCTTGCTACATTACTCCTGATTTTAACGGTTTTGATATTAAACTTGACATATAATTCAACTACAGAAGTATTTGTCATTTACTTCATTGTTTTGTCCTTTGTTTTCTCAACATTTTCATTGATGTTCTATGCAATGTTCCAAGGATATGAAATCCTTAAATACCAATCCATAGCGGTTATTCTTAATAGTTCATTAATGTTGATAGGTGTTTTTCTTGCTATGGCATTTAAATTTAATGTTATTGGATTTGCATTTATTTATTCTGTTGTTTCAGGACTTACATTGATTTATAATTTGAGGATATCATCTAATAACTTTGTTTTTCCAAAATTTGAGGTAAACTGGGATTTCTGGAGATCTGTGATCGGACTGTCACTGCAGTTTGGATTGATAGGAGTTTTTGCCACTGTGTATGTCTGGATAGATTCCATAATGCTATTTTTTATGCAGGGAAACATTGCAGTAGGACTTTATAATGCAGCATACAGAATTATAATCATCCTATTATTCATCCCCAACGTTATAAATGTTGCAGTTTTCCCTGTAATGTCCAGATTTTATGTTTCATCAAATAAACCAATCAGCAAAATTTTTGAAAAATATTTTAAATTAATGTTAATTATAGGTATTCCAATGGGATTAGGAGTAAGTATCTTATCCAGTAATATAATCAATATATTATTTGGAAATAATTATTCAGGAGCTGCTAATGCACTCCAAATTTTAATATGGGCCACTGTTTTTACATTTTTAAACGCAACCATTATACAGCTCTACCAATCCACAAACAAACAGATGGTTATAACAAAAATAACAGGACTGTGTATGCTAGAAAATATAGCACTTAATCTAGTATTCATTCCTAAATTCAGTTATATAGCTGCAAGTTTCAATACGGTAATTACAGAATTCACAGTTTTAATTTTACTCATTTTAGTTTTAAGTAAAGGTACTTATCGTAATACCATAATAAAAAAGAATATTTTAAATAATATGTTAAAAATAATTTTATCAAGTGCAGTCATGGGATTATCTGTGTGGTATTTCAAAAATTTAAATTTGTTAATACCAATTATAGCGGGCATAATTATATATTTTGCATGTTTATACGTAACCAGAGTGGTAAACAAGGACGATATTACAATATTGACCAATATTTGGAGATGAATTTATGAATAAATCAGGTTTGTATTCTTTTTACAATTCAGTCTTCCCCCACCCTATGGAAGTTTTTAAAAAAGAAATTTCAGGGTTTGATAAAGTTTTAGACGTTGGATGTGGAGATAATTCACCAATTCAATATTGCAATATTCCATTTTCTGTTGGATTGGATCTTTTTGAACCCTACATTCAAAGAAGTAAAGAAAAAGGGATACATGACCAGTACGTGAAATCAGATATTAGATACGCCAATTTTGAACCTGATTCTTTTGACTTAGTAATATGTATGGATGTTATTGAGCATTTAACGAAAAAGGAAGGTTTAATATTGATGGAAAATATGGGCGTGTGGGCTAAAAAAAAGGTTATTGTATACACAACCAATGGTTATGTTTCACAGGATGAGTATGACAGCAATCCATTACAGAAACACCGATCTGGATGGACTGTTCCGGAATTAAGGAATCTAGGTTACGACATCTATGGTATGTATGGCTGGAAGATGTTGAGAGGGCATAAAAGTCAACCTAGATACAGGCCACATATGGCGTTTAGGGTACTATCGGATATCACACAAAAAATAACGTACAGAATTCCAAACTATGCCTTTGGTTTGCTATCTGTTAAGGAGCTTAGTGATGCTGAAAACAATCATTAAATCCGTTAGAAGAGATAAATTAAAAAGGAAAAACGTAATCATAGGTAAGTACACATATGGAAATCCTAAAATTTTCATGTGGACAGATAAATATGTGGTTAAAATAGGGAATTTCTGTTCAATAGCTAAAAATTGTGTTATAATAGTGGATGGAAACCATAGAATGAATTTGATAACAACATATCCTCTCAAAGAAAAATTTATGAAGGAAGAATGTTCAAAATATCCTCTTGGTAAAGGAAAGGGTATTAAAATAGGTAATGATGTCTGGATCGGTTTGAATGTTACTATTTTACCAGGTGTTGAGATAGGTGATGGTGCAATTATTGGAGCCGGTTCTATGGTGACTAAAAATGTTGGAGATTATGAGATAGTGGCAGGTAATCCTACAAAACATATAAAATATCGTTTTAATGAAAAACAGAGGAAAGCACTTAAAAAAATAGCATGGTGGAATTGGGATATAGAACAGATCAGAGAAAATGCAGATATGATTCAATCATCCGAAATTGATGAGTTTATTGATGAGTTTTATGATTAAAATTATGGTATTATAAAATTTAAAGATGTATTCCAATAATTATGCGGAAGTTGATTTTTATGAGAGAATCTGTGAAGGAACTTGTGAAAATTTTTTCAGAAAAATACCCTATTAAAGAACCTGTTTTTGAATTTGGCTCATTTCAAGTACCTGAACAAAAAGATTTTGCAGATATGCGCCATATTTTTCCTGGAAAAACATATTTTGGTTGTGATATGAGATCAGGACCTGGAGTTGATCTTATTCTTGATCTTCATAACATAGATCTAAGTTCAAAATCAGCAGGCACAGTGCTGATACTGGACACATTTGAACATGTTGAATATCCCAGAAAGGCCATCAAAGAAGTGTACAGAATAATGAAATCAGACGGAATCGTCCTGATAACATCAGTTATGAACTTTCCTATCCATGAACATCCATCAGATTACTGGCGTTTTACTCCAGAAGGATTTAAGAGCCTTTTAGAGGATTTCAAATTTAAATACGTGGATTTTGTAGGAAATGAACTTTTCCCACATACTGTAGTAGGGATAGGGGCAAAAGATTTAAGTTACAACTATTATCTGGACAGTTTCAAAGAGGACATTATATCATGGAAAGAAAAGTGGAAAGTATCACCCTATGAAGAGTCCCAATTGAATTTTTATTCATTGATGAAATCCGGCATTAAAAACCCAGATAAAATACCTGATTTCTTGAAAGAAAAAATTTTCAGGAAGCTATGAGTCTAAACTACATCTTACTGTGTTTAATTTATCCAATCTCAAAAATTACAGTTATTAATCCAAAAAATAGTTATTTGATCCATAAAGTGATAAATTTAGTTATCTCTGAATCTTATGAAAGAACCAAAAGTTTCAATATTGATCCTTAACTGGAATGGCTGGAAAGATACTATAGAATGTCTTGAGTCACTTTCTCAGATTAGTTACCAGAATTATTCCGTTACAGTTGTGGATAATTCATCTAACGATGATTCAGTAGATAAGATAATAAACTATTGTAATGGGCATATAAAGATAAAATCCAAATTTTTCAGGTATAAAAATGATAACAAACCATTTAAAGTAGTAAAATTCAATAAAAAAGATATTGAGAATCCTAAAAACTATTTAAATATCAAAAATATGGTTAAAAATGTATACAAAAATAATAATATCACAATAATAAAAAATAAAAATAATTATGGTTTTGCAGAGGGAAATAACATTGGCATTCGATTTGTTTTAGATTATATGAATCCAGACTACATTTTACTCCTTAACAACGACACAGTGGTCGATGAAAATTTTTTATGTGAACTGGTAGAAATAGGAGAATCAAACCAATTTAACGGCATAATTGGCCCCAAAACATATTATTACCATAATCCTACTGTTTTACAGTCCACATCTATACGTTTAAACGTTTTAAAGAATAAATTTATTATAACAGGGGATGGGGAAGTAGATAAGGGGCAATGTAATTCTATTATGAAAACTGACTATGTTCCAGGCTCCTGTATCCTGATTAAAAAAATTGTTTTAGAGACTGTAGGATTACTCAACAGCGATTATTTCTGTTACTGGGAAGAGACAGAATTATGTTTCAGGGCAAAAAAATCCGGTTTTAACTGTATTTACAGCCCAAAATCTTGTATATGGCATAAAGTTTCAGCTGCAGCTGACAGTCAAACCAAGATTTATCTCATGACAAGAAACAAATTCTGGTTTATGGAAAAACAGGATAAGGTCCTACTAATCTCCTCGCTTTTTTATTTTTTCCTATTTGAAATATGGTACAAAATAGCAGTTTGTTTATTTTACCATAAAGATTTAAAATTATTAAAATCATTTTTAGCAGGTTTTATAGATGGTATTAGATAGATGACTGAAAAGGTACTGTTTTTGGTATTGAATATTGTTGAAACAGTACTATTTATCTGTATTTACAATTAAAAAATATTAATAATAAATAGTCACATTTCCATTGGTATAAATTTGGCTTTTCGTGTTGGCAAGAGAACTGTAATCCATATAAAAATCATTTTTTGTAGTTGTATTCTTATTACGAATAAGTATAGTGCCTGTTTTTGTATTGTAATTACCCAAGAATATATAAGAATCTGTTTTTAATTGGGAAAAGTTCTGAGGAATATCTTTGGACTCTGATACTGTAAAAGATCTACTTAAAAGAGATAGTCTATATCCATCGGCGTAGACATAGCCATGTTCCCTGTTGGTTGAAAGCCATTGTAATCCTTGAACTTCCTGATCATTGAAAACAGGATAATCAATATTACTCAAAGAGAATGAAGTGGGGTTATCACCACTAATTTCATAAATAAAACCTGAATAGAATAAGAATAAAACAACAACACCCATATATATTATTTTTAATTGGATATCACGGTCTTTTGTCCATGATTTATTGGATATTTTTGTTAAAAAGAATCTAATGAGTATAATACCACCTATTACAGAAAATGGTGCCAGTAAAAAGAGCGTAATGTGATACAATCGGGTTATATTTAATGCACTTGCAAAGTAAGGCACGACAATGCTTATTATTAAAATGATAAAGTTAACCATAGCAAATACCACATATTCTTTTTTAAATCTGTAATTTTTCAGTCTTCCCATTAAAAGTGCCAGAATTCCGATAAAAATTGAAAATTGAAAAAGTAAGTTGAGATACTTTGCTACTTCATGCAATAAAGACGTTGTTTTAAATGTTATGGCTGCTGCACCCTGAGCAGCTTCAGGATTTAAAAAATCTGTGAAAATACTGCTGGCTATGTGATTTCCTATGTTAAAAATTTTATAAATGATAGATGAACTTGAAAGGTACATGTACCAGGTTAAAGCAAAGACAATAAATAAAAAAACATATGTTGAAGTTAATATCGTTTGATTCCAATTATTAGAATCGGGATCAACGTTCGGTCTAAACTTTCTGACAATTTTTTTAAAAAAAGAACTTTTAACAAAGATCAGGATGATGTAAACCATGACCAAACTCATTAAATAGATGTATGAAAGTCCATAATGGGAAACAATTAGTGAAATTGCGAATATTACAGATAGGATAGCCCTCTTTGTTTTCTTCATGTTCGACGATACCATTAAAATGAACAACATTACCAGGAATAATTCTGCAATTTCCTGCCGTGCAAGTTGGTTCATCTCGGTATAAAATGTGAATATTGCCATTAAAAAGAAAACAGATAAAAAAGCAAGTTTATCATCAGTCTGTTTCTGGAAAAACCGGTATAACCCTAGAGGCACCAGAGAAAATACCAAAGGATAAATCAGTTTGAAAACCCATGTAATGTCCATACCGGTTAATTTAGAGAATATCGGAGCTAATATTACAATACTCAACATTGCATTTGTATTGTAGGGCAGGGAAGGATCCCAGTAAGAATATTCAATAACTTTATTTGCCAGGAAAAACTCATGTTGAATGTCCCAACCCCATAACTGCATTGAAATCAGGGAAGTATGGTATAAAAGGGAAATTGAGATGATAAAAACAAGGAAAGGATAAAATTTCTTCGGAATTTTGTTAAAAGCAACTGCAATCACCATGAATGCTATTAAAATTATTAAAATCATTAAAAGAATGTTTGTAGCATTAAAATTCTTCAAATACGTTCCAAAAATTGCTAAGAAAGGAATTAAACACATAAATAAAAAATAAGGAGAGAATATGTCTTTTGAATTGATAAAATCCGGATGAGAGAATTTCTTATCGATGACATAACTTAAGATACATAAAAAACCCACAAATAAACTGATGGCAACTATTAACACATTTACTGATATAGGTTTAAGAATTCCAAGAGCAGGCAACATGTTAATTAAAAATCCAAAAAACATGATGCTAAAAATACTTAATCCCACAGAGTACAGTAATGTTTCAATGTTTCCAAGTTTATGTATCCGGAAAATCCTGAGAAGAAGAATTCCAGGTATAAATAACAAGTATAAAGTGATTATAACTTCCCTTAGGATAGGAATTTTATGTCCCATTAAATCTAACAATATTATTCCCAGTACTGCGATTTGTACAGTTAATACAACTTTGAGAAACTTCTTTATTTCCCAGTCATTCATTTGGAGTATGTTAATCAATTATTCACCCAACATGTTGATTATTTCAGCAAATCCTGTTTCTTTGGAAAATAGGTCCAGTAAATTTTTACAAACTTTAAATAACATTGTATTAATTTGGGTATGGTTTATATTATTTAGATTTCTGTTCATGGAGAATAAGTTTAAACAATTTTTCAACCTGTGATTCCCATGAGAATTCTTTTGAGAGATTAAGGGCTTTAAAACCAATTTTATCCCTTAATTCTTTGTCTTTTAATAAAATTCTTATGTTATTCGTGAATTGGGCTTCATCTGCAGGATCACTTACAAGTGCTGCATTATTGTCCTTTAAAAACCTTGTTATATCACTTACCTCATCTAAAACCAGTGCTTTTCCAAATGCCATATATTCAAACACTTTTATTGGAGATGCGACCTCCGTACACAGATCCCTATTAAATGGTAATAAAACAATTTCTGAACTTAAAACAGTTTCATAAACTTTATCTATACTTAAGTACCCTGTAAATAGAACATTTTCAAGTTTAAACTTCTTTGCAAGTTCTTTAAGTTCAATGAAACAGTTTCCATCACCAACTATGCAAAATTCTACATTTTCATTTTTCAAATTTCGGGCTGCTTTAATAATTTTATCAACACTCGCCCACTTTGAAAGGGTCCCTACAAATGTAACTCTACCTTTTTTAATTTTAATATCTTTTTTAAATGTATTTAAAACTTTATAACCAAAATAACCATTGCTAATAACCTCAATTTTATCAGAAGATATTTTGAATTCATTAACAACCAAATTTTTCATGGAATCTGAAACCACAACAATCTTCGATGCATTTTTCAGGCCTGCAGATTCCAGATGCTTCACAGCAAACTTTAAAATTTTATGGGGAATATACCATGGTACTTTAGCATGTGCAACCTCATCGAAGTACATTCCGTGAACATCCAAGAAATAGTTATCAAAACCCAAAAAAGCGAAATATCCTCCTAAAAGACCCATCTCGATAACTAATACAGAATCGTCTGTTTTCAGTTCCTTAACCTTTTTTATCAGCTTATAATTTCTGGATAATATATTTACCAATGAGCCCTTTTTCTGTTTTATATCCAGATATTTTAGATAGATCCCCTGATCTTGAAACATCAACTTATTTTCAGAGGGTTCTGGTGTTATAAGAGTCACATGCAATCCTTTTGCAGTCAATTCAGATGCAAATGCCATTGTCCGTACAGTATCCCCACTAAATCTGCTTAAATCTACATCTGCAACTAAAACAACATTCATAGGATTTGAAGTATTCAAACCATTTTCAACGAATATTTTTTCCATGGGGATCCTACTCATTTTCTTTAATGACTTTTGCAGGTATACCTGCTGCTATTGAATTATCTGGAACATCATTTAAAACAACTGCATTTGCAGCAACCCTAGAATTGTTACCAACAGCCAATTTACCAAGTATTTTGGAACCTGCACCAATTTGAACGTTGTCCCCTATTGTAGGATACTCATGGAGCTCTTTTTTAAGTCCTATCGTAACTCCATGAAATACACTCACATTGCGCCCTATTTTACCGCCACCAATAACTATACATTGAGGGTGTGGAATATAAAAACCAGGTCCTATATCAGCCCTGCTGGATATTTCTATTGGGTTTAAAAGTAAATCAAACATTTTAGTCATGTAATATAAATATTTTTTATTATTCACATAGGAATAGCGCAGAATCCTGTAAAGGAAAATCGCCCTAAAACCTTTATAAACAAAAAATGCGGTGAAAATGGATATAACAGAAGGATTATTCTTTTTAGAGTTGTACCTGATGAAATCATTATTAATTGTTGATGGAAGTTCGTGCATTTTTCCCACATCTCTTTTTATAGATATCTTTTATTTTTGAGGTAGCAGATCATGGTAAAGACTTAGAACGCTCTTTGAATATTCATTCCACGTCCATTTTTCGTTTATAACCCTTTTTCGACTGTTTTTTTTCATTTTCTCCATAATTTTTTCATTTTCTATTAGATACTCCAAATTTTCTGCAAGTGCACTGGTGTTACAGGGTTCAAATAACAATCCATTGTAGCCATGTTTCACCTGTTCCGGTATTCCATCAATATCTGTGGCAACCACAGCACATTCACTGGCCATCGCTTCATAAATTGACATGGGTCTTCCTTCAGCAAGGGAAGGCATTACAAATATATCCCCTGCAGAATATAATTCAGTCAATTCCGCTCCCCTCACTTCTCCAAGAAATTTGACGACCCCATCAAGGTCCAGATCCTTTGATATATCTAAAAGCTTCCTTTTTTCAGGGCCATTCCCTGCTATGAAAACTTTAAAGTTTTTACAGGATCTGGAAAGTTTTGAAAGAGCATCAAGAAGATAACTAAGGCCTTTCCTTTTTATTAGCTGTCCTACAAAGATTATGATTTTTTCTTCGTTTACTTTGAGTTTTCTGCAGATTTTTTTCCTATTTCTGGGTTTGAATTTGTCTGTATCAACACCCAGAGGTATGTACTCTGTTTTTTCAGTGCCCAGATCCAGAGATTCAAGGCTGGGTTCAATACTCCGACTTATGTAAATAATTTTATCTGCAAAATTCAGGGTTTTTTTAACTTTATCCTCTGTTCCTCTATATTTTAACCATTTTTCAAGCGAATCTGTACTGTGCAAATCCACTATCAACGGGGCTGACCATTTTTCGCACAGTTTCATCACCCCATAGCCATCAGGATAAACATGATGTGCGTGTATTAGATCGGGTTTTGTGAGTTTTCGGAGTATGTAATCTGACACAGATCTCCTGTAAAAAAATCCCATTAACCCGTAGAAAAGTTTTTTAGGGAGGGGATAAAAAAATCTGGGCCTGTGTACAAGGCCTTCTTCACATATTTCAGTTTCAGGAATTTGTGACAGTTCATTGTATGGAAAATATTTAAACGGTACCAAAATAGGAAGTGGTGCAACCACATCCATATCAACATATCCTAAAATAGCCATGTTTGCTGTTTTATTCCATGGAGCCCATGAATAATATGGATTGGGATAGTTAACAGACACCATCAATGCTTTTATATTTTTCATAGATTCACCACATATTCTTGAGACGAGCTGAGACAGTCAAGGACTTCTGATGTCATGAAAACATCAGGATAATTATTAAAAGGTTCAACAGTTGATACTTTTCTGTTAGATACCTTTGAAACCATTTTAAAGACGTTATCACTCACATTCTGTGAAAATCTTCTCCTTGCAATCTGCCTGTAAAATCCATATGAAAGTCTGAAAAACTTTTCACTTGGAGAATAATCCCATGAAAATGCAGTTTTAAAGGTTAAAGGAAAAGATTGGAGAAAATTATCCCATCCATCCATTTCCCACCTTAACATCAGTCCAGAGGAATTCTTTTTTATCATTTCAAGAGATTTAGTCACATTTTCCATGTACTGCTTATTCCATCGGGATGAGTAAGATAATGATGCTAATGCAAAGCCATATGCTCCAGATAAATAATATGCAAACATTAAACCACTTTTTGACCATTTAAATTTACCATCAGCTTCTTGAACATCAGCAAGCCATTTTGATCCTTTAATCAGGGCTTCCTCTAATTTTTCTTCCCTTAAAACTTCGTGGATATGTGAGAGGTAGTAGAGTGTAACCCCTTGATAATGAATGCATGGAATATTCAGATTAAATGGGTAATTGCCCTTATTTGTGGTGTAAGGAAATGATCCATCGGAAAATTGATTGCTACAAATGTGTTCAGCTGTTCTCAAAGCAGTTTCAATGGCAGTATCATCAGAAAACCTAACACCGTAATCCGCTAAAAAAGAAGCGCATGTTGCATCCACATTAAGATGATCAGCAGTATAACCTTTTGATTTCATAAATTTACCTTCAAATTCCTGTGATAACACATAATCCCTTGCCAAATCCACATTTTCAAAATTTGGAACCAGTTTACGAGCCATCAGAAGTGATCCTGCGATTATGGCTGTTGCAAGTGCAGATGGTTGGCTGTATCTTGGGTGGATCTCGTTCCACGAGCCTTCCTTGTTCTGCCCAAGCAGAATGAAACTGATTATTTTTCGGGTTAAATCAGGGTTTTTTCGGGTCCTGATCAAGGTTTTCACAAGTTCAGCATTGACCCTGTTCCTCTTAATCCCAAAGACAGGGTCCAGAACATATGCAAGTTCTTCGTCTTCTTTTACGTGTTTCAAAATACAGTTGAGTTGATCATCAACCACATCTTTTATATCAGTTTTTAGATCCATTCTATCCCCATATAAATCTACATATTATCTAAAACACTTTTTAAGTCTTTTACTATCTCTTCGCGTCTGTAACAATTTTTAACATGCTTTGAACCGTTTTTTCCCATTTTCTCCCATTTTTTCATAAGTTCAATCATTGCCTCTGCTATTGAATCTGGATGATTGTCTGCAACCACACCTGCTTCTGATTTTTTTGCCAGGGTTTCTATCTCACCTGTTCCACAGCCAAGAAATGGAATTTCACATGCCATGTACTCATATATCTTTGAGGGCACCGCATAATCCAAACTTTCCAGGTTTTTTAGAGGTGCCAAACCAACAACTGACTCTGAAATTAATGTTGGGACCTCTTCACGCGGTACAGGTCCTTTAAACTCCACATATTTCTGGAGATCTCTGGATCTGGTTAATTCTTCCAAATCAGTTCTTTTATCTCCATCCCCAACAATCAAAAGTTTATAACCATATTTTTTTCCCACTTCTTCCATTGCCAGAACACAGTTTTCTAGGTCCTGTGCGTGTCCTATGTTTCCAGAATATATCAGCTGATCTTTTTTAAGTACTGAACGTGGATAAAATAGATCCACATCTACACCATTTGGAATGATTTCTATGGGTTTATAAACACCCTGGACCTTTAGTTTCTTTTTAATGCCTTCAGTTGTAACCAATACAATATCAACTCTATTAAAACAGATTTTAAGAAATTTTCTAGATATTTTTTCTGTTAAACTATCTTTTTTCAAGAATCCAAGAGATATAGCTGCTTCAAGCCACATATCCCGGTAATCTATTATCCACTTTTTTTTAAAAAACAGCTTCAAAAAAAGGCCAGGTATTACTGTGAAAATGGGTGGTGAAGATGTTATTATAACAGAATAACTTTTTGAATAAACAAATGCCCATAACATCGCGTGTAAAGGAAATGTAATATAATAAAGGGTTCTGGAGATAAATCCCGGGTCTTCTTTTCCAGGCTGCCACGAAGACAAGTTAATAACCTTTAACTTCGGATTGATGTTGTTTACATCGTGAGGTTTAAACCTTCTCCTGAAAATTCCATGGGGAAAAGATGGATAAGGGGCGAGTACAGTTAGATTAACATTATCTTTAGAGAGATTATTCGAAATATCATAAATTCTGGATGAATTGCCTGATTTATCCGGTGGAAAATGTTGTGAAACTATTAAAACATCATGAGTTTTAATTTCATCATTGGGCATGTTACAAACCCCCTTCACATTATTTATTATTTTCATCTAATCATTTATATACATACTTAAACAAAATTATTATTTGATTATTTAGTACTCAATGGTTCAAGTAAGGAGGGTATTTTAACATGGATGGTAATGATTTTAAAATAGCTGTATTTGGTCTTGGACATATTGGACTTCCTACAGCTGCAATTTTTGCAGATAAAGGTCTTGAAGTTGTTGGAGTGGCCAGAAATGAAAGAAAAATGGAAATGATAAACAATGGCATACCTCCAATAATGGAAACCGGGCTTAAAACCCTTTTAAATAGTGCAATTGAAAAAAATAAATTCATTGCAACTTCCGATGGAGTAGAAGCCTCTAAAATATCCAACGTCCATATAATAATCGTACCAACACCCAAAGACAATGCAAATAACTCTGAATTATCAGCCGTTACATCGGTAGCTGAAACTATTTCTAAAGGTCTTAAAAGTGGGGATCTTGTTATAGTGGAGAGTACAGTTCCCCCAAAAACCTGTGAAACCATTGTTGTTCCTTTACTTGAAAAAAGTGGATTTAATGCAGGTGAAGATTTTGGAGTGGCTTACACCCCTGAAAGAGCTATTCCCACAAGTACCATCCATGAAATGACCCATAACCCCCGGGTAATAGGAGGTATTGATGATAAAAGTACCGACACAGCTGCAGATCTTTACAGTATGGTTACAGAGGGAAAGATAATAAAGGTTAAAAATACCATGACAGCTGAAATTGTCAAGCTTATGGAAAACATATACAGGGACGTTAACATAGCCCTTGCAAACGAGTTTTCAATGATTTGTCGTGCACTTGGAGCAGATGTTATTGAGGCCATTGACGCTGCAAATCACCATCCCCGAGTTAACATCCACACACCCGGCCCCGGGGTTGGGGGACACTGTATTTCAATAGATCCTTACTTTCTTATTGAAAGTGCAAACAACAACGGTGTTAAAGTTTCTTTAATCCAAACTTCCAGGGATGTGAACAATTCCATGCCTTTACAAGTTGTAAAACTCGTTAAAAGTGCGCTGAAAGAATCTGGAAAATCTGTTTCACACTCAAAAATCGGGATACTTGGGGTTGCATACAAAGGAAACATTGCAGATACCAGAGAAACCCCTGCAAAACCACTCATAGAAACTTTGAATGATGAAGGTGGTGAAATCTACATCCACGACCCCTATGTGCCCCCTGAAACAATCCAGACATTTGCAGGTAAACCCGCAGCCCTCCAAGATGTTTTGAAATGTGATTGTGTGGTTCTTGTAACTGATCATGATTTATACAGAAATATAACCCCCGAAATGGTTGAAAAAAAAGTCTTTGTATCCACAAGACCCATAATAAACCCTGAAGATTTCCGGAAGAAAGGATTCATTTTCAGGGGAATAGGAAGATGCTGAGTTTATTTACAATAAAACTCTCTAAAAATAGCCTGCCAAAATACGATTAGATATTATTATATTTAAGTGCCAAAGGTTTTACACTACCTATCTGAATAAACCTGAAAAAGCAGTTTAATCAGACTAAAAAACAGTTTAATGAACTTATTATCCCAAAAAGTTTGATAAGTTACTTCCTTAATTATAATTTCATAAAAATAGAGGATTTTTTGATTTGGATCATATTTCAGTACAAAAGAATAAAGGGTGTCTCATGAATATTATTGAGTAAATTTTTTATACAATTGAATACTTTTACTCAACCCAACTATTTGTTAAGAATATACATAAAAGAGATTAACGTGTTAAACTCGACTTGTTTTAACCGCATGGTTGCTATATTACATTATAATGAAGTTTTTCTAATTGATAATACATAGTAACGAAATTATCCATTTTTTATGTTAAATTCTGTCTAAAATAGGAATTTACAATTATTTTTTGTGTATTTTAAGTTAATTTTTAGATGATTTTAACCGAAAAATTTATATCACTAATGGTGCATAAGGTTACAATGGTGATATTGGTGATAAAACAGAAATTGATATCAATGATTACAATACATACACATTGGTATAACAACATTTAGAGGTGTAATTATGACTGATGTTACCATAAGAGGAATTGATGACAAAATATACCGTCGTTTCTCTGCAGAAGCAAGAAATAGAGGCATAGCCATAGGTAAACTTGTTACTTTAGCTATGAGCAACCTGCTGGAGGTAAAACCAATGGGAAATTACAAAATAGAAATGAACGAGGAAGTTATAGTATCAAAAAGGGACCTTGAGTCTCTTGAAAAGCCTGTTATATTCGAAAAGATAACAAAACTTACATTTACAGAGGATGTTGACTGGCAAACATTTAGGGATCATGTTGAAAGAATAGAGATGATTGAAGAGCTTAACGTTCTAGGTACAGTAACAAAACTTCAAATTCTAGCTAAATCAAAAATGGTAAATAAACTTAATATCAATAAAAAAAACTGCTAAAATGGACTAGAATTTACTGTAGCCGGCTTTACCACTGAAAAAAGCTTAAGAATTTTTTTTTATGTTATTTCTTTTTAGATGGATTAAATGCTCAAATCCAGTTTATTGGATAAAAAAAAGAGAACACATATTGAAATATTTCTATATCTCAATTATCTAAAGTTTTAAAAAAAAAGTAACTGAATATTAAAAAGAATTTCCCTAAATGTTTTGAGAAAATATAAATTGATGAATTTTAAGGGAATACTCTCTTATTTAGCATCAAAAGAGAAACCAAACATTAAACTGTAAATATTTTATAATCTTTATTTTCATAAACTAATTCAGCATTGTTAAAGATTAACTCTGGAACATTGAAGATGTAAGAACCCGTATCAAGGATTTTTGTATTTTTAGAATTTATTAACCTTTTATCATAAACAAAATAGCCAATACCCAATTTATTTACCTTTGACTTATTAGATAACAACCACATAGAACTTTCTGAAGTTCCAAAACTACCTGTGGGTTGCATTGTTGTTGCTGACAAAAATTGGGTGGTGAAATAATTGTTTGATATCACAACAGATTTTTTATCCCCATTTTTATTGAACCAATCTGCAAGATCAGCATCTGATTCTGTAGGCGGAGCAACTTGAGGAGTTTTAAAATCAGTAGTATTTGTATATTTAGGAATTACACCGAAGTTAGGATCTGTAACCGTTGTAACCGCAAATAAAGAAGCAACCACAAATACTGCAATCAAAAACCCTGATCTAACTTTAACAGATGAAAATTCCTGTTTTTTGAAGTCTTTGTAAAGGTAACTTAAACCTAAACTCCCTAAAATAGAAAATGGAATCAGTAAATGTACCAGAAGTCTGATAGACAAAACATTTACACCAAACCAGTAGGATTTGCTGATTAAAAATATAACTAAAATCCACACCAGAATCAATATATCTTCATTACGCCTCCTTTTCAGTGCTACAACTCCCCCAGCTATTGCAAAAATCAACAAAATTCCCAGATATGCCACATACTTTAAATTACTTATTGGTCCATTGTTTGGAATTGTGGTCATGTATCCTGTAACTACTGTTAAACCATATGTTAAAATTTGTTGTATGAAACCTGGTGAAACAAACCATATTGCAACAACAGTTAATACCGCAACAATCACTGGAATGGTTAAAAACATAAAGTAACTTGTAAAAAACCTGATTTTTCTACGTAATATTCCCAAAACTAAAACAATTGAGGTTATCACCAAAAAAAGGATTAAAGTTGTAGCTTGATGAGTTAAAATCACCAATAAAAACAGGAAACTGGATAATAAAGCATATTTATATTTTTTGTCCAGCACTGATTTATAATAAAAGTACACTACCAACGGCACAAATATAAGCGCCATGGTTTCTGGAAGTGGTGATACCAATCTACTGAATAAATAACTGGACATTATCAAAAATCCAGCTGAAATTCCTGCAATTTCACCATAAAACTTTTTTGAAACATAAGAAACAGACAAAACAACTGAAAAAGCTAAAACCGGCTGTAACAAACGTGCAACCTGAACATAACTAATTTTCAGTAATGTCCCTAAAGCTGCTATAACCAGACTGAACAGAGGAGGATAATTTATCTTATGTCCCATACTGGGATCAATGAGTGGATCTGTTAATGTAAGTCCGTAATGACTGTAAACTTCAGCAATGTGAATATGATAAAATATATCAACAGTAAACGGCCACGGATGCGTCAAAGTGGGAATCAACGCTATAAAAAATGCTACCAGAGCTGGTATAACCCAAAGTAAGTTTTTGATTTGTTCCTTCTCAAAATTCATATTATCCACTAGTTGCGTATCTTAAGAAATTGAAGCAGACTGATATTAAACTATGATGTTTACAGGATTCCTAAATTCTATTTACATTTTGTTGCTATTTCCACTATCCTTAAATTTGTATTAATTAATATAAACGTTTTAGTACCCCTAATTATGTTCATAGTGACTTTTTAGTGATTGAGGTTATCTCACAGTTCAAACTTTGAAAAAAAATAAGAGCAAATAGAGCTCTAAATTCAAAAATAATGAAAATTATAGAAGTCATAAATAATCATGAGCCATCCTCTTTAAAAAAAATAGTAGAACTATCTTAAAGTTGTGATTATTAAAAATAGGAAAAGCCTATTTTAAAGTTGGAACTCTCCAGTATCGATCCATTCACCTTTCAGGAGAGTCCACCAGTCTTCTGCAATTCCATTAAGCACGTATTCATAAGGCAACCATCCGTAGCCCTTATCACCCCAATCTTTTCCCCATGAATTTCGTATTAATAGGGCCCCTGTGGTCTCGCCATTGCATGATGGGTTTTTGATCTTTTTATTGTCATCGAAACCTGCGGCCATTACTGCATGGCCACCTTCAACCTTCTCTCCCTTGCAGGGGTAAGGGATCTTTCCTTTTTCTGCCTGAGAAATTGAACTGTAAACTGTGAAACCAAAAATTGAGGGAAGTCCAGCTGCAAGGTTGGTTTTGATCCGACCTAAAAGCTCATCAGCTGTTGTATTTGGAGGATCAAGTCTTACATATTCTAAAGCTTGATAGTTCTGTGCAAATGCATAGCAGAATGCTGGAGGTTCTTCATCAAATTCTTTTATCTTGTAAGGGTAGTACTCCTCTGGTGGAACACCAAAAAGTGCCAGTGCACCCATGGTTGTTCTCAAGAATGCTCCTGTATCTCCTTCTTCCTTCATCATATTTCTGGTGGTCTTGTAAAGGAACAGTCTGGATGCATCTAAATGTTTCCCAAATGCTTTGCGTTCGTAGTACTCCACTATACCCACACCAGCATTTGCAGTACATGATCCAAGCTGTCCCTGGTCCTCCACTGGAGAGCACCACTGGCTCAAGTCCACAGATTCAGGAAGATCCGAAACAGTTTTTGAAACTCCTACCTTCTCAAGCATGGGCTTTATATTCTCATGGTCAACTGTGTAATCCCTGATGTCTGGGTAGTCAGGCAGCCATCCAAAATTCATTATTTTTATTTTATCCATATTCTACCTCCTTTTTTTGTCAAAAAAGTACAGTAAATAAAAAAATCCGGTCCATCTATCCGAAAATTTTATTACGATAATAATTTTATATACTTATAGATATAATTTGCGATTTTAAGATAAAATTAATTCAGATACTTAAATAATCTTTCATTTAGCATCAAAAGAAAAAAAACATTAAACTCTAAATATTTTATAATCTTTGTTTTCATAAACCAATTTTGCAGTACTTGGAATTAATTTGGGAACATTGAATATGTATGCACCTGTATCAAGGATTTTTGTACTATTTTTAGAGTTTATTAAACGTTTATCATAAACAAAATAGCCAACAGCAAATTTATTTAAGTTTGATTTGTTAAAAGCGGACCAGATACAACTTTCTGAAGTTATAAAACTACCCATAGGTTGTATTGTTGTTGCTGACAAAAATTGGATGGTAAAATAATTGTTTGATATCACAACAGAGTTGTTATCCCCATTTTTATTGAACCAATCCGCAATACCCTCATCTGAATCTGTAGGAGGAGCAATTTGAGGAGTTTTAAAATCAGAGGTGTTAGTATATTTGGGAATTACACCGAAGTTAGGATCTGTAACCGTTGTAACCGCAAATAAAGAAGCAACAACAAATACTACAATCAAAAACCCTGATCTAACTTTAACAGATGCAAATTCCTGTTTTTTAAAGTCCTTGTAAAGATAACTTAAACCTAAACCCCCCAAAATAGAAAATGGAATCAGTAAATGTACCAGAAGTCGAATAGACAAAACATTTACACCAAACCAGTAGGATTTGCTGATTAAAAATACAACTAAAATCCATACCAAAAGCAATATATCTTCATTAAGCCTCCTTTTCAGTGCCACAACTCCTCCAGCAATTGCAAAAATCAACAAAATTCCCAGATATGCCACATACTTTAAATTACTTATTGGTTCATTGTTTGGAAGTGTGGTCATGTATCCTGTAACTGCTGTTAAACCATACATCCAAATCTGTTGTATGAAACCTGGTGAAACAAACCATATTGCAACAACAGTTAATGCCGCAACAATCACTGGAAGAGCTAAAAACACAAAGTAACTTGTAAAAAACCTGATTTTTCTACGTAATATCCCCAAAACTAAAACAATTGAAGTTATCACCAAGAATAGTATTAAAGTTGTAGCTTGATGAGTTAAAATCACCAATAAAAATAGGAAACTGGATAATAAAGCATATTTATATTTTTCATCCATCACTGATTTATAATAAAAATACACAACCAACGGCACAAATATAAGCGCCATGGTTTCTGGAAGGGATGATACCAATCTACTAAATAAATAACTGGACATTATCAAAAATCCAGCTGAAATTCCTGCAATCTCCCCGTAAAACTTTTTTGAAACATAAGAAACAGATAAAACAACTGAAAAAGCTAAAACTGGTTGTAAAAACCGTGCAACTTGAACATAATTAATTTTCAGTAATGTTCCTAAAGCTGCTATAACCAGACTGAACAGAGGAGGATAACTTATTTTAGACCCCATAATTGGATCGGTTAATGTAAGTCCATAATGACTGTAAACTTCAGCAATATGAATATGATAAAATATATCAACAGTGAACGGCCATGGATGTGTCAAAGTAGGGATTAAGGCTATAAAAAACGCAATTACTGCTGGAACAACCCAGAGTAAATTTTTTATTTGTTTTTTCTCAAAATCCATTTATTCCACCAAGTTTACCCAATATTAATAACGTAAGCATGAATATATTCTATTAGTAGCATATAAATGGAAAATTAAAACATAATATCTTGTATAATGGATTTAATTTGGCTTTTAGACAGTTTTTCAACAGAATCAGAGTTATATTCAAAACCATTATCTGGATTACTCTCTTTTTTAGAATTTAAAATAAATACAGTCCCCTCATCAATTGCACAAAGAGCTTCATCTTCTGTCATAAGTTCTTCATACATTTTTTCGCCCAATCTTTTTCCCATAATCTCAATTTCAATTTTTTCAGGATTATATCCATATTCCGGGGCTAACTCTTCGATCATGACATCTGCAAGGTCAACTATATTCACTGAGGGCATCTTAAGTATGAATATTTCTTTACCATGTGCCATCTGGCCTGCCCTAAGTATCAATCCTGCAGCATCGGGAATATGCATTATGAAACGAGTCATTGCAGAATCTGTTACTGTAACTGGACCACCATTTTTGATTTGTTTTTTAAAAGTAGGTACAACTGAGCCTCTGGAATTTAAAACATTACCAAAACGAACACATGAAAATACAGTCCTTTTATTTCCACGATAATAATTTGCAGAGACTGTAAGGCGTTCAGCCAGGAGTTTTGTGGCTCCCATCACATTTATGGGATTGACTGCCTTGTCGGTACTTACCATTATCACTTTTTCTACGTTCTTATCTAAAGCCGCATCAAGAACATTTTGAGTACCGAGTACATTGGTTTTAACGGCATCAAATGGGTTGTATTCACAAAGGGGTACGTGTTTTAATGCAGCAGCATGGAAAATAATATCCACATTTTCAAAAGCCCTTTTTAACCTCTCTTTATCTCTAACATCTCCAATGAATGTTCTTATTTTGTCAGAACGTAATTCCTGTTCCAAATCGAATAATGCGGTTTCGTTGTTGTCAAGTATCCTAACAGATTTGGGTTCAGCTTCTAAAAGTTTTTTTACAATTTCACGGCCAATAGACCCAGAACCACCGGTTACCAGAACTACTTTGTCCTTATAAAAAGATTCCATATTATATCACCTGTAAAATTTTCCAATTGTTTCTGCCATAAAATCCATCTCTTCCCTGCTGAGTGAAGGGTACATTGGAAGAGTGATTGTTCTTTTTGCCATATCCTCTGTAACCGGAAGATCACAGTTATATCCGAGTTTTTCCCTGTAAAAATGGCTTAAGTGTACTGGATCAAAATATATTTTGGTTGTTACACCCTTATCTTTTAAATAAGATATTAAATCATCTCTTTGCTCTGCTATAACCGTGCAAAGCTGGTGAACATGATTATATCCATCAGGAAGTGGTAGTAATTTGATTTTATCGGTTTCTTCCATAATTTTCCGTGTTAAATACTCTGAATTCTTTTGCCTCATATCTATTATCTTATCTGCCTTTTTAATCTGTGATATGCCAAGTGCTGCTGTTATATTTGACATTCTGAAGTTGTATCCAAGATCTATGTAATCAAAGAGTCCTGCTGAACTGAAGTAATCTCCAGTTTCCAGTCTGCCGTGGGATCTTATAAGTAACAATTTTTCATAAATATCTTTGGAATCTGTTACAACTGCGCCACCTTCACCTGTTGTGATTATTTTATTCTGGCAGAAACTTAAAACTGCAGAATCCCCGAATGTACCAACTTTATCATCACCTATGCTTGCACCCATGGCTTCTGCAGCATCTTCTATTAATATTAAATCATTGTCATCTGCTATTTCCCTAAGTTCCCTTATTTTGCATGGGCATCCACCATAATGTATGGGTAAAATTGCCTTAGTTTTATCTGTAATATTCTTTTTTACACTTTCAGGATCTAAACCTAGTGTTTCTTCTTCAATATCTGCAAAAACAGGTTTTGCACCCATAAACATTGGTGAGTTGGCGGTTGCTATAAATGTAAAAGAAGGTACTATCACTTCATCACCTTTTTTTATGCCATGGGCCAACAGTAATGAATGTAGAGCCGATGTTCCGGAGTTGAAAACTGCAGCATAATCTGTTCCAATGTATTCTGCTATCAATTTTTCAAACTGTTCAACACGTGGTCCAACAGCCCAGTTCATTCCAGACTTTATCTCGTTTCCAACATTTTCAACGTCTTCTTCATCCCATAATATTTTGAATAACGGAATTTTAGATGTCATCAATATCCTCTCTTAATTTTTTTACTTCATCCGGACTCATTTCCCTTATCATTTTAACAGGGACCCCAAATGCCACAACATTCTTTGGAATGTCATTATTAACAAAGCTAAAAGCCCCTACAATGGAGTTTTCACCCACAGTAACATTTGGCATGATAATTGAGTGGCTTCCAATTCTACAGTTTTTTTTAAGTATAACCGGCCCTTCCTTGTTATCTATGGTTGAAATAGAGTAAATAGAGCAGTGAGAACCAATTTGAACATTGTCTCCAATTAAAACATCATTTTTAGCATTTATATATGTGAAAGCTCCTACATCTGTTTTATAACCTAATTTGAGATTTTCTTTATGTTGAATTACCCAGTTGTATTTGTTCAATTTTCCTTCTTCAATTATAGGGGGTTTCCAGTTTTCAAATCTTCTATTTTTCATAGATTTAACCTTTTTTCCAGTAATTCTTTATCTAAGGTTATTTTACTTAAAATTTCTGTAACTTTTAAAGAAGTTTTCCCCTTACCATAGGGATTTTCACATTTATTCAATTGTGTTTTAAAATTTTCGTCATAAAGAGCTTTTTTAATTGCATTTTTAATTTCTTTAACATTATAATCCACATCAATAACATTTGAAGCTCGTTCTCTTCCTTTTTGTCTTGAACCTATATTGATTACGGGAAGTTTAAATGAAGGAGATTCTATAATACCACTACTTGAATTTCCAACCAACACACTTGCAACATTCATTAAAATCAAATAATCTTTCCTCTGAATATTCATAAATGTTTTAACAAATGGGAGTTTTTCACATTTTTCTATGAGTTTTATGATCTCTCTACCACCTGCATCTGCATTGGGGTATATTAAGATAGTCTGATACTTCAAATCACAAATTGCTTTAAGGGTTTCCAGCATTTGTTTTGATGATTTTTCAGATTCAAGAGTTACTGGATGTTGTAACACTAAAATTATGGGCCTAGATAAATTTAAATCATATTTCAATGCCAATTGATCTTTTTTGATCATATCAATGTTTAATATTGCATCTAGTCCTGGTGCACCCACCACAAATACATGATCAGGGTTTTCACCCATATTTATTATTCTTTCTGCACTTTTTTCTGTTGCAGGAAGATGTATATTGACCAGTTTAGTGATTGCATGGCGTGCATACTCATCCACAGTGGATGTTATTTCTCCACCATGCAAATGGGCTGTTGGAATGTTTAGATAAGCTCCAACTATAGCACCAGCTAACATTTCACCCCTATCACCTAAAAGAAGTATTATATCTGGTTTTATTTTTTTTACCAGATCTGTTAAAAGTTCTATAAGTTTTCCAACAAATTTAGCCATGGAAAATTTATCATCTTCTTCAAAGACGGCGTTTAATTCATGTATTTTAAACTCATCCTTTCTTATTTCATTAATGGTCCTTCCAAACTCGTTCATGAGATGCATTCCAGTTACAGCCAGTTCTAGTTCCATCTCTGGATTCTTGTCTATTTCAAATAAAACAGAACGCATCAAACCATAATCTGCCCGGGTTCCAGTTATATAAAGTATTTTTCTCGTCATTTTATAAGATTCCATCTTAAAAAATCGTCTTTTTTTATTTTTGAAGTTGTTGTTTTCCCAATTAATGATTTAAGAAATTTAGGTTCAATTCCAGTTCCTGGCCTTTTAATTGCAAGCATTTCTTCAGTTATAACAGTTTCTGAGGGTATATTGGCTCTGGCAACAATACTTTTTCTTGCTATTTTCTTTATTTCTTTTTCTTCAATTGTTAATTCTTTTATTCCCGTGCCCATACCTTTTTCTACATTTCGTATTGCAAGTACCATTTTTTTGAAGTCTGCAGGTTCTAAAGAAGCTTTATGGTCTGGTCCATCTAGATTTTTATTTAATGTGAAATGTTTTTCTATTACACAGCTTCCCAGTGCTACAGCTGCTATGGGCATTTCAATTCCTAAGGTGTGATCTGAAAATCCTACTGGAAGTTTAAAAGTTGACCTGAGAGTTTCAATGACTTTAAGATTTATGTCATCAATCTTTGCAGGATAACTGGTTACACAATGCATTAAAATTAGATCATTTGTTTTATCTTCAAACAATTTTACAGCTTCTTTTATTTCATCCATAGTTGCCATTCCTGTGGATAAAATAACAGGTCTGCCCTTGCTTGCCACATGCTCAAGCAATGGAAAATTTGTAAGTTCACCAGAACCCAGTTTGAACGCAGGAACACCTATTTCATCAAGCAGATCAACACTTTCAAAATCAAATGGAGTGGATAAAAATATAATATCTTTTTCATCTGCATATTTGGCCAGTTCTCTAAAATTATCTTCAGATAATTCCAGTTTCTTAATCATTTCATACTGAGAGTTTTCTGTTGTTGTTTCCTTCTGGTATTCTGCTTTTTCAGCATTTTTTGTGACCAGATTTTCTGTTTTGAAGGTTTGGAATTTTACTGCATCTGCGCCGGATTCTTTTGCAGCATCTATTAACTTTTTTGCTAAATTCAACGAACCGTTATGGTTTACACCGGCTTCAGCCATTATAAAACATGAGCAATTATCTTTATTAAACTTATCAATTTCTTCCATGTTTCTCAAGCCCTTTTATTTTGTTGTATAAACTATTTGCAAGTATATCATGACCCTTTTTTGATATGTGTATACCATCTTCTAAAAGTAATTTTTCTTTATTTTTAGTTAGATCATAAAAATTTAGCAAATTACAAATGTCATAGTTTTTCTTCACAACTTCTTTTATAATTTCATTATAATTTTTTATGTTCTTTTCAAAATCATAAGACTTAAATTTGTTTCTTTCCGTTGTGTCTGCTATATTAATTAATATTATGGAAGAATTGGTCTTTTTTCTTATCTCATTTACTATGTATTCCAACCGTTCCCTAAATTTAGATTCTGAAACAAATGTTTTAGGGAAATAATGAGTCCAAAATCTTCTATATCGGGATTTAAATTTTATGAGTAAATAAGCAAGATTTTTTATAACAGGATATTGAAGAAAAAGATTCAAAATAAAATGCCTCTTTTTACCAAACAACCTAGGAGCACAGTCTACTATTCCAATATGGAAAACTACAACATTTGAACCATTATTTAAAACATCATCTTCCAATTGATAGGACTGACTCAAAAAATCGTTCATACGTTTACTGCGCTGTACCACATGAAACTCTGATCCCAAAAGTTTTTGCAGTTTAAAACTGTAAGTATCTTGATAAACAATTCCCTCAGAAGGACGGACCATAGACAAAGAATCACCAACTACAGTCACAATTTTAATTGATTCCTTATTATTAATTATCATTTAAACACCAAAAAAATAGTTAAAAGGGTTATCCAATTGAAATTTGTAAAGTTAAGATTCAGCTTTCCTTATAAATTTCTTTTTTTATATTTTTTATACTCTCTAAATTATTTTGGTATTCTCTTTCGATCTCTTTTTTTGTTTCATTATCTAAATCCATTTGAGCACAATTTTGATTTATCTGGGCAATTTCGGGGTTTTCATCCAGATAATCAATAATGTCATATAGATTAAGAACATTTTTGGAATGTACATTATTGTATATATTCCGAATTAATTCATAATCTTCCTCATAATCTACCGTAAACCTTAATTCAGGTCTTTTAAGTTTTCCTGTAACATTTATAGTTTTAATTTCAAAAATTTCAGGTCTGATGAAATATCCCCATATCTCTGTATCTTTGATCTTCTTAATTTCGCATACAGTTTCCAATGCTTTAACTCTCATCCCATAAGCAGCTGATCCCAAAGGAAGTCCTTCTAACTTTATAAAATCATATTTACCCGTTTTAATATCATTTATTAACAAATTAGAATAATAAATATCCATCAATGGATTGTCGGCAGTTATACTAACAAAATAATCCAAACTAAATAATTTAGATGCATCAAACAATCTTTTTAGTACATCTTCTTCATCCCCCGCAAAATAATATATACTATTATTTTTAGCAATATCTATTAGTGGCTTGTCTTGAGGATTGGTAGACGTACATAAAATAACCTCAGATATATCTTTAACATTTTTTGCCCTATCAATAACCCGTTCAAGAACGGTTTTGCCGTTTAAATCTTTTATTATCTTAAACGGCAATCGTTTAGATTTTAATCTTGCTGTTATTAAAAAACCAACTTTCATTTTTAACACTAAACCTGTAGATTTGTGAAATCTTCTAAATTGTTGTTTTTAAATTCATATTTAATTTTGTCAAATGTTATTAATTCATCTTCTTTTATATCCTTTATCGCCTTTAAACCCAATAATTTTAAAAATTCGTTTTGTTCTATTGGGCTTTCCTCAATAGTTCGTTTAAACCAAAGATTGTCTAAAGAAAGGTTTTCACCTTCCTTAATGAATTTTTTAGCCACAATTGCCTTCTTCATTGGTCCTACGTTGCCATATTTTTTTTCTGGATCTGAAAGTTCCAGTTCCCCAGTACCATAAACACATAATGCTAATTCAATCAACTTTTTTATTCTCAAAAACTGATTTTTACCAACTGCAGCATGATAATCTATCCTCTCTTTACCAAAATCCGGCGTATAATGTTTTTCTAGAATATTAAAACCCATAGAAGCAGGCATAACACTTACAAATTCATTGTTGGGATCATCAAAGGCTGTGTGATCTGCATATCCCACAGGTAAATCAAATAGGTCTTTGATCCTTATCATTTTAGATAAATTAATATCACTATAATTTGTAGGATAGTTCTGAAATCCATACATCAAAATAATCTTTTCTTTTCCATTATTTCTCAAAAAATTAACAGCATACAAAATTTCATCCAATTTAGATCCACCTATACCTAAAATAATTTCCTTAGGCCAATTAGACAAAGAATCAAGTAAAAAATAATCATTCAAACTTGAAGCATGTAACTCGATAAAATCAACATTTAAATCATTTTTTATGATATAATTGACACTTTCGACATCATCACATAACATTACAACATCCAATTTCTTTTCCTTCGAATAATTAATAAGTTCAAACCACTGATCCTTATTAAAAATCCATTTTTTTAATTCATTTAATAGAACATGTTTCTTGTGGATGTAACTTTGAGGATTTAACAAAATATGAAATTTAACCGCATTTAAACCCAATTCCGATATATCATCCACCATTTTATAAAGATATTCCAAATCACCTTCATGGTTGTAAGCTGTTTCACCAATTATGTAGGGTTTCTTGATATTTAACATAACATCACGATCCAATATTTGTTATCTGCGTTTATATAAATTTAAACAACATTTTAAGGGGTTTATAGATAATATAATTAAGTACCTTATTTATATTTTGTTTAGGTGAAATTTTTGAATGAATATAAGGTTTTTGTACAAAGAATCGGCTTGGTAGGATTTACAAACATTCTCATAGCTTTAAGCTCAATTATATTACTTCCAATCTTAACAAAAAATTTTACGACTAGTGATTATGGTATTTGGGTTCAGATTAATACAACCATATCCCTTATACCCAACCTTGCAATGTTAGGATTGCCCATGTCAATGGTTAGATATTTATCAGCAAAAAAAGAAAAAAAAGAGATACAAGAAGGTTTTTATTCAATTGCAAGCCTAGTTTTCGCTTCAACTATTGTTATATCTGCTCTATTGTTGTTATTTTCTAAAAATATAGCAGTAGCACTCTTTAATGGTAACGTTAATATTGCAATTTTATTAGCAGTAATAGTTTTCTTGGCATGTTTAAATGCACTTTTACTTAATTTCTTCCGAACATTCCAGCAGATGAAAAGATATTCTGTATTTTTACTTATTCAAACTTATTTAGGAGTATTTATTGTTTCTTATTTTGCAATAAAAGGATTCAGCATCTACACAGCAGCATTAGGACTTTTAATTGCAAATTTAATTATATTTGTCATTATGATTTCATTTATAATTTCGGATATAGGCTTGAAAATTCCTAAATTTAAAAATATGATGGAATATTTATCATTTGGATTACCAACAATTCCCAGCAATTTATCGTACTGGATCGTGGATTCCAGTGATCGTTATGCAATTGGAATAATTCTGGGTACATCTTTTGTTGGGTATTATTCCCCCGGTTACACTCTTGGAAACATTATAATAATGATGTTAGCCCCATTTTCCCTTCTTTTACCTTCATTACTTCCAAATTATTATGACAATGAAGAAATAGAAAAAGTCAAAACTTTTTTAAAATATTCCCTGAAATATTTCCTTTTAATTGCAATACCATCTGCATTTGGATTATCTATACTTTCAAAGCCTATTTTAACGATATTAACCACACCCGAAATTGCTTTGAACGGCTATTTGATAACTCCTTTCGTTGCTTTAAGTGCTCTTTTATTTGGTATTTATGGAATTATCAGCAATATAATCGTGCTTAAAAAGAAAACAAAAATTTTGGGCAATGTGTGGATTTTTGCAGCTGTCCTAAATGTTGTTCTGAATATATTACTCATTCCATATATTGGAATAATTGGTGCAGCTGCAGCAACTTTAGTTTCATATTTCATTGCATTCATTATAACTACTGTTTACTCATTCAAATACTTTAAATTTGATTTTGATTTGGTGTTTATAATGAAAAGTATTATTGCTTCAGTTTTAATGTCATTATGTATCTTTTTAATTAATCCAAGTGGAATTTTAAATGTTTTAATAACTGTTATAATTGGTGCAGTTGTTTATATGGGGTTATTATTAGTTTTAAAAGGAATAAAAAAAGAAGAGTTTGAATTCTTTAAAGAAATGTTAACAAACAGTTAGATTCAGTGATCATCTTTGCTTTCAATCATCTTAACTATTCCATCAACTATCCTTTCAGAAGCTTTTCCATCTTGCAAATAAACGTAATTATAAACAAATCGTTTACGGCATTCTGCAAGGTTTTTTCGTATTTTATCATCATACATAATATTGTTAATTTGGGATACAATATCTTTTAGATCTTTAGCTTCCAATGCAACCCCACCTTCAACATATACTGATTTTTGATCTGATAAATTCACACATATCATTGGCTTATCCAGTATAGCAGCATCTATACCCACAGTTGATGATATCATTATCGTAACATCTGCATTTAACAATAACTCTATTATATTGTCATTGTTGTCGGCTACATGGATCATATCATCTGCAAAATGTTCTACAAATTTTTTATAATAATCTGCAGTTTCAGCAGGATGAGGTTTTACAATTAAGTTTATTCCTTCATTTTTCTTTAAAAATAATCCAATTTCATCTATTATTTGAAGGTTTATATTACCTGGAAATGGCTGTGTTGCAAATAATATTGTCTTATTAAGAGGGTTAGTTATAGATTTAGAATAATCGTTCAACTTAGTTATCACTGAATCATATTTAGGAGATCCAGTAACTTCTATTTGATCATTATTTGCACCTGCTTCGACAAGTGCATTTTTAGTTGCTTCACCCCATACAAATATTTTGTCTGAAAGGGGTGTGGCCAGCAGAGAGTTTGTTGTGTAAATCCCATGTTGAACCTCAAAATGAGGAATACCCCTTTTCTTGCAGTACAAAATATCAATTCTAACAGAAGAAGGTGCTCGATCATCACCCACAATTACCAGATTCGGTTTTATAGTTTCAACAACCTTAAGAAAATTTTTTAAGTGATAAAGGAGAGCGGGTAATTTATTTTTATGAGAGTAATATAAATCATCTTCAATTAATTTCCATAAATCAACGTTTTCATATTTAAAAATATTATAATGATTTTTTCTTAAATATGAAAAGTATTTATTCAATTTTTTGTTTAAATCTTTATATTGAACTTTTTTAATCTTAATATTCAAGAAAGATTTGTATTTCTTGATATCATTGGATTTAGCTAACAAAAAAATTTTATAACCCTTAGAAATGAATTTTTGGATTGTGGGGTATACAACATCCAAATGATTTGGATAAGGTACGTCCATCAAAATTTTAATATCACTTTGAAATTTAGAAGCAGTTTGAGTACTATAAACGTTTATTGGATCTATTCCAGTTTTTTTGTACGTTCTATATTTAAGTTTGTTAATAAACCATGTTTTTAATTTCCCATAAAACGAAGGATACAATGGGATACAGTCTAATCCTAAATCTTCACAAATTAATTTAATTGCTTTTCCATCTGGAGAATAAGGATTTTCTATATACACCGTGTTTACTACATTTTTTTCTATTATTGATTTGTAGTTTAAAAATTTTTTAAAAAGCTGATCAATCAATTCCATTGTTTCTTGTTCTGTAGCTTTTCCTAAGTTAATTCCTTCAAAATCTAATAAATGCAAAGAACTCTGGTTATACCAATTTTTTGCAACATATTTACTAAATTTTTTTGATTTTTCTAGTTGATCTTGTGAAAATTGAATATTTCCTACTAAACTCGTTTTAATTCCATTTTTGTTTAAATATCTAGATTCATTAGAGTCTTGAGAACAAATTGTTCCATTCAAATTTCGAATTATCCTTTTTAATCTATATTTTAGTATTTTAAGTTCAAAAGATCTTATTAACTTTTCAAGGGTTACTAGAAAACCTCTTCGTGCACCTTGATTAGGTTCTAAAAGAATCAATGCTTTGTCCATTTCATCCCTGCTTTAATAAATTATAATCATTTAAATAATAACTTAGGATCTCTTGAAAGTGATTTAAATGCCTCACAAGGCGTCCAACATCTACACTTATTCTCTTTAATATGACTACGAATGTTGCTAGCATTTTCAGATAACCAAAAATTATCAAAATTAGTTTCAAGAGCATTACCCATCTTTTCATCAAGCATTATACATGGATAAACATTACCATAAGGATCTAGGAAACATGAGTGAGTTCCAGAGTAACAATTGTTCAAATTATCCCATTTATTTCTTTGAAACTTTACCATATTTCCCATAAAATATCTACTTACATCCAGCTTGTGAGCTATATTTTGCTTTGATCTAACATCAGATATAATCTGATAAATCATGTTTTCAACATCATTTAATTTAGCCGTATCCCACTCAAAACTTTTTTCTGAATTTAAATAGAATGAATCATTTATTTGGGCAAATTGAATTCCAAATCCAATCTCCATAGATTTTGAGAGTTCATAAACTTTTAAAATTTCTTTATAATTTTTGGGTGTTATTGTAAAACTTAAACTTTGTTTCATCTGAGGAAAATTGAGTTTAACAGATTTTATCATTTCCAAAATTTTTTCATAATTTCCAGAAATCCCTCTCATTTTGTCGTGAATTTCTTTGATACCATCTAAAGAAATAGAGAGATGAACATTTTCAAGCATTGGATTATATGTATCTACCAACTTTTCAATTTTACGCAGTAGGATATGAGGGAGTAGACCATTTGTTGATAACCCTAAGTTTATATTTGGATATTTTTCAATAAAAAACCCACATAAATCAACAAAATCTTTCCTGAGAATAGGCTCTCCGCCTGTAAGATTGATCCCTTGAATTCCAGACAAACAAGAAGAATTATTAAATATTGTACATATCTCATCCAACTTTAATTCATCATTTATTTTTTTAGGATTTTTTTTATAAATTTCCCATATATTACACGTTGAACAACGGCTATTGCATCTATAAGTAACTGCAAAATTGATGTGTACAACTTCTTTAGCATTTGGTTTTTTTAAAAACAACTTTGAAGTATTAATTAGATAATTTTGATAAAATTTAATCTTTGAAGTTTTTTCATAAATACTCATTTTATATCCTCACTTAACACCAAAGTTACTTTTTATTTATCACGTCATAATAGAGTTGAGAACCACCATTATCATATATTTTATTTTCAACATCAAATAAATCAGTTAAATTCTTATATTTTGCAACATTCAAATTTACACCTTCTTTATCCAAAACAATAGCTACATTATCATTTACATTCTTCGATCCAAAGAAAAAATAAACTGAATTGTACCTTGAATATTGTTTCATTAGATTAGTATTTAGATCGCTCACAGTTGAATTATTACCGTAAACTCTTGATAACACAACGGGTTCTATACCAAAACTTCTAAGTAAAGGTCTCCTATTATCATCAGAAATCGATATACTTTCAGTCGTGGAAATATTACCAAATTTACTTAATGATCCAAAATCATCCAGCCATTCCACACCATAAAATTCTTCTTGATTATAATTAGCTGTGTCATAAGTTGTATTCAAAGCCATAGATGACGAATCATCATCAAAAACATAATACATAAATCCAACATTGAATAATAAAAATACAACTAAGAATATGGAAATAAGCTTTAAATGAAAACTATCCTTATTTTTTAAAGAAGATTTGAAAATAACCCCAAAAATGAATTTAAAGATTGTTAATCCGCCAATAATACAGAAAGGTGCTAAAAATATAAGTGTAATTTGATATAACCTTTCTACATTAAGTGAACTTGCAAAAAAAGGCACTGTAACTGCCGCAACTAAAATTACAAAATTTACTAAAACAAATAATAAATAATTTCTATCAAAATTCATTCGATTACGTTTGAAGAGAGGAGTTAAAACCCCAATTACGATGAAAAATTGGATAATTAAATAGATATATTTACTTAACCTATGTAACGGAGATTGTATTTGATTCTGAATAACTGATAAGCCTTGTACTGCGTTAGGATTTAAAAAATCTGTTGATATGCTACTTGCAATATGATTTCCTATATTCAATATTGTAGTTAATGGTGCGGAATTTGAAACATACATATACCACGCAATTGTAAAAGTTATAAAAAAGATCACAAAAGTAGAACTGATAATTTGGTAGTTCATATTTTCTTTAAAAGCAATTACATGATTTTTATTTTTGTTTCTAAAACTAAAATCTAGCAATTTTTGTATATCGTAACGATCAAATAGTAAAATTAGCATATAAACAACAATCAAAGAAAACATGTAAATGTAAGACAAGCCGTAGTGTGATATCACTAAAGAGACCCCAAATATTATAAATAAAAGAGATCTTTTAGGATTACTTATCCTTCGATTTATCATTAACATTATCAATAAAACAAGGAAAAATTCCGCTATTTCTTGCCTCGCCAATCCAATCATTTCTGTATAAAATACATAAATAGACATAAATAAAAAACAAGACAAAAAAGCTATTTTTTCATTAGTTTGTTTTTGAAATATTTTATATAGCCCTACTGGCACAAAAGAAAAGATTAATGGATAGATTATCTTAAAAACCCAGTTTAAATTTATTTTTGTAATTATAGAGATTATAGGTGCCAACAGTGTAATACTTAACATTGCATTAACTATTGAATTAATTTTAAAGTTCCAAACAGCATTTTTTATTACAATATTTGCAAGATAATATTCGTTCTGTATATCCCAACCTGTAACATAATTCGAAATCAATGATGTGTGAAATAAAAGTGAAATTGCCACAATAAAAATTGTAAATGGATAAAATTTTTTGGGAATTTTACCATAAGCAAATAAAAGAAGTGTTATACAAATCAAAATTATCAATAACATTAAAACAATATTAATTTTGTGCCAGTTCATTAAATAAGTTCCAAATATTGCTAAAAAAGGAAATAAAGATAAAAATAAAACAACAGGAGATAATAACTCATCAGTATCTATAAAACTTGGCTCAGAAAAATCTTTGTCCCTTAAATAACTGAAAACAGATAAAACAGTAACAAATAGTGTCATTGTGATTATTAATGGCACCATAGATATTGGATTTGAAATTTTTAATAGTGGATAAACTAGGTTAATGATAAATCCTATAAACATTATGCTTGCAATACTAAGACCTACAGAATATAATAAAGATTCAACAGAGCCCAATTTATGCATCTTCAGTATTCTAAGAATCAAAACACCAGGAACAAATAAAAGATAAATTACAGAGATGATCTCTCCTAAAATAAGGAGATTTAAACCTAAACTATCCAATAATACTAAGCTTAATACTGAAATTTGTATGGCAAATATTACTTTAAGAAATTTATTGATTTCCCAATCATTCATTTGAAAAACATTATCAATCTGCATTTAAAACCTCATTATAAACTTTATTTAACGTTTTTTTATAAATTTGCCAATCATATTTAGATTTAATAAGTTTTTTGGCTTCTTTACCCAGTTGAGTTCTTCTTTTTTCATCTTTCAACAGATCATCAATTACAGCTGCAAAACTTTCAATATTATCTTCTATTACAATATGTTTATTATTAACATAATTTATGCCTTCTGCCCCTTTGGAAGTTGATACAACTGGTTTTCCCATTACCATATATTCTAATATTTTTAATCTTGTCCCACTGCCATATCTAAGGGGTGCAATACATATATCTGCTTCAGAAATACATTTTTTTAAGTCTTCAACATAACCTAAAAATTTTACATTTTTGGGTTTACTTTTAATAACGGGATGATTGTTACCAGCTATAAAAAATTCCACATTTTCATCACATTTAGGTGCTATATTATTGCATATGATATTTACAGCATCAGTATTCGGTTGGTAGGAAAGTAATCCCACAAATAACACTTTAAACTTGTTTCCAATATTTTTAAGATTTGCATAATTATCATAATTAACAGTACTAACACAATTGGGGATAACAGTAATTTTTCCTTCAACTTCAGGAACTTCATTTACCATTATCTGTTTATCCCTATCTGAACAAGCCAGCACATGGGTAGCATTTTTAAGAGATTCCATTTCAAGTCTTTTATCCCTTTCAGCTGTCATTTTATTGTAGATTCTATTTTTAAAGTCGAAATTTGGAAATTCTGAAAATTCCCAGTAAACATTTTGTTCATCCAGAACATAATTTTTAATGTTGTGTTGTTTTAGTAAATTATAAACCAGAGGTCCCTCAACATGGAAAACTGTCTTGTCATCATCAAAATTAAGAAAAGCTTTCTTAGATTTCATCAAACTATAATTTTCTGAAAGAAGTCCTTCTGAATAATGTTTAACTTTTTCCAATACATTTTTATGCTTTTTTTCTTGCACTAGATGAATTCCATCGAAATTATGCTCATACTCTTCATTTTCAGAAATACCAAAAATATAAGTTTTAAATTCTTTAGAAGCTAGTTTAGCTAGATTAAACGTCCTTAAAAACCCTCCAGTTAGCTTTTCTTGGTGAATTTGATCAGGGAACAGTATCCGTACTTGTTTTGACATTAAATTACCTCACAATCATAAGATTTTACTAGTCGTTCTTCCATAATTTTCCAGCTGTATTTAGTTTCATAAGCTCTTCTTCCATTTTTGCCCAGTTTTTCTCGGAGATCTGGACTTTGAAGTTTAATTAACGCATCTTTAATAGATTTAATATCTCCATAATTTACAGTAATTCCACAGTCTTCATTTTGAACTATTTTACTTGCACTTGTTTCAGAATTCATGATTATCGGCTTTCCACACATCATAGATTCAAATAATTTGTTAGGACTTGCATATTTATTATTTGGTATTATAGGATCATAGAATGCAAAAAGAACGTCTGCTTGAAAACTTATTTCAAGAACATCATCATGATTAAGCCATCCTAAATAAGTTATATTCTTAGTTAGTTCCGATTCTTTTTCAATGACATTTTTGTAGTTACCATTGCCTGCAATTATTAACTTAGTAAATTCCAGTTCTTTTACAGTAGCAATGATATATTCCAAACCTCTAGATTTGTCTAAAAGACCCGCATAAAATATCACCAAATTATCATTTGGAATTCCTGTTTCGTGGGTAATGGAATAATCAGGGGGAGAATTGTAAATATAAATTAATTTTTTTATTTTTGCTCCTTTAACTTGTTCATAGCGAGACTCATCTACCAAAAATAATGTGTCAGAAAACTTTATTCCACTCTTTTCCAAGAAAGCTATCGTTTTTCTTACAAATTCAGGCAATTTTATGAGGTTATCTGCGTAAAAATCATATATGATATAGAATAGTTTAAATTTTTTGATAAATTTAGCAATTACTGCAGGCCATAACGTATCAAAATCACAAGCATGAATAACATCTGCATTGTGGATTAGTAAAAAATAGAATTCATAAATCCACCACAATGGAAGATAAAACAATGCTGTCCATTTGTCATAAGGTGCTCTTAATGAAAATCTATGAACATTATATCCTTTATTTTCTCTTTTAAGGTTATTTTGCCTGTCCCAAACTAGTAAAGTCACTGAATGTCCATTTTTTGATAGAGTTTCTGCTAATTTAAATACTGCTGAATCTATCGATCTTGAACGTACTAATATTATTTTCATGTGCACTCCAACTAGTTTACCATTAAAAGTATACCCATTTTAAATTTAATGAGTTTAAAATTAGTAGTTTAATACTTCTCCAGTTCCTTAACTACTTCCCTTTCATCAGAATTTCTGAAGTGTTTAGCTACCCCATAGATCAAAGGTGTGACCGGTGAATCCATAACCAGCTTAGCCATGGTTTCACTTTTAAAAAGCAGCGTTGAAAAACTATCAATGATAGTTTTATTCGAACTAAACTGCATTTCAAATTTTTTCCAATCATCATTCATTTTGATCTTTTCAAGGTCAGTTATGCCTAAACCTTCTTTTTCTGCGATTAAAATGTGTTCAACCGTTTTAATTGGAATTCCCATAACAGATGCACCTAAAGAGTCAATTGCAACGGGGTTGTTTGATGAAAATATCATGTCCAATTTTTTTGGTTCCCCATACATAGGTCCGTGTCCATCTAAAGCATATTTAGCGTCCATGAGAACAATTTGTGGATTCAAAGCCTTCGTAATCAATGTTAATTTACGACTCAGATTTTTGTGGTGCAGACCCCTCATGGTGTCGGGATAACATCCCCATAGATTTTTCATACTTAAAGTAACATTTGTCATCACGTGTACCTTCAAAACTGGAACCGATACGAAACAGTCCACATCATTTAAAAGAAGTTCTGGAAGATGAACTTCAACTTTTTTCCCCTGTATGTTATCCTCAACTTTCTTTGAAGGTAATTTAGATAAATTTACCAATTCAACACCTGTTTCTTTACAAATTTCAGGCATGTTATGTCCTTCAAATGCATCATCCGCTGTAAATGAATGATTTCCCCCATCAGATTCGCCTAAAATTACATTATCTGCCCTATCTTTTAAAATTTCAAGGAAAGCTTTAATCAAATCCGGTGAAGTTGTTATACCTTCTTTATAATATGGATATGTGAAATTGGGTTTAACGAATACAGTTGAATCTGATTTAACCCTATCTTTCCATTTTATAAATTCAAGACTTTTTTTTATATCCTCTTTAAGGTCTGTGACCTTGGACATGTACGCTAAATAATCATTCAATTCTAACAACTCCATTCAAAGTACTCTCAAATTCATCAGTGATCTTATTCCAATCATTATCCTCAGCAAATCTCCTTGCCTTCCCACCTTCAATTATAACGTCAATATCAGAAGCCTTCACCAGAACATCAGAAGGTTTTTCAACATAGGAAATACCGTTGTCTTCTCCAAACTCCTTCACAACTCCTGGAAGTCTGGTGGTTATCACAGGTTTGCCCATGGCCATGTACTCATAGATCTTTATGGGTACTATGTCCTGCATTATCTCCTCATCTGGATAGGCAGGCAAAATGCAGATATCTGAGGCTGCCAAAAATTCAGGGATCTCGTTGTAAGGTTTATGTCCTACCAATATAACATTCCCACTTAAATCGTGTTCTTCCACGATATTTTGGAGATCTGAATATGCATCACCGTCTCCAACAATTAAAAGCTTTAAATTTTTATATTTATCTTTTTTGAACTCTAAAGCTACCTCTTTAAGTCCTGCAAACTGGTATAAAAATCCCATAAAGAACAATACTTTATCATCTTCAGTTATACTATACTGCTGGCGTATTGAAGTTCCTTCCAGATCAGGGTTGAACTTCTCAAGGTCTATACCTGCACCTATGACCCTGGTGTTGATGGCACCTAAACCTTTCACAAACTCCTCAAGCTTGTGGTTTATGGTGAGAACCTCTGTGGAATTCTGAATTGTTGCCCTTTCAAGATGCTCACCCAAAGCATGAAATCCTTTCTCAGGAATTAATCTGTGGAGAACATCGATCCAGTAATATATGAATGGTATTCCCTCTTTTTTAGCTGTACGCGAAGCAAAATAAGTGTTTATGATCCCAAATCCCACGATCACATCAGGTTTAAATTCTTTTATCTGGCGTTTTATCTCTCTTCTATGGGATAATATGAGTGAAGGATACACAAGGATCGGTACCTTTAGAATACTTGGACTTATTACATCTACGCTGGCTTCGGCATGGATCTTATGGTAATTTTCGACCACATTTCTCCTTTTGTATCTTCCTTTACACCAGTCAATAGGATAGTCAATAACCTTAACTTTGTGTCCTTTTAATGACAGCCGTTCCATTAAATGGTGCTGCTGGTGTGGGTTCCTTTTGATCCAGTCAGATTCCTGAACAACAAGTATATTCATTTAAAACTCCGCACTCTTGTCGATGTTTTCCCAGTTGTCAACAAACCAGTGGTGAGTCTTCTTCAAACCATCTTCAAAGCTCATTTTAGGTTTATAACCCAAAATATCCTGAGCTTTATCAATTGAAGATAACAAACAGGTTTTTGCATCCCAATTTCTACGCTCTGTGAATTTTATACCGGATTCATTTCCAGTCAAACCGTTCACAAGGTTGGCCATGTCCACAACCTTGTGATCCTTGGATGAACCTAAGTTTATGGCTTCCCCAACTGCTTCTTCAATAACTCCCATAGCTAAGAGTCCGGAAACAATATCCTCAACATAAGTCCAGTCCCTTGTTTCTGTACCGTTTCCAGTTATTGGTAAGGCTTGACCGTTCATGGACCAGTAAAAGAAGTTTGGAATCACGTTACGGTACTTTCCTGGGACTTCACCCGGCCCGAACACGTTAAAAAAACGTGCATTAACAATTGGGAGATTATAAAGATTATGGAAGTAATTGGTGTAAAGTTCCCCCAATAATTTCGTGACCTGGTAAGGTGTGTGAAGGTTTATTGAAATATCGTGTTCTTTGAAGGGCATTTTAGATTCCAATCCATAAACACCGCATCCGGATGAGGAATAAACAAATCTGTCAACACTTGTAAGCTGTGCATACTCCAATACCTTTAGAATTCCGATTCCGTTGACCATTAAATCCTTTTCAGGGTTGTCAACCGAGTTCTGGTTTGCAAAGTGTGCAGCCAGATGGAATACATAGTCAGGATTTTCCTTAAAAACCCTTTTCAAGTCTTCATCGTTGAGAATATCTCCTTCAACAAATTGAACCTTCTCAGAAGAAGGTATGTTCCATTCATAGGCAGATGAAAGGTTGTCAAGTATTATAACTTTTTCAACATCCAATTCAGACAATTTTCGGCATAGATTACTGCCGACACATCCTGCTCCACCTGTAACAAGCACTGTTTTTCCATCATATTCTGAGTAATCCATTTTAATCACCTAATTCCATAGTAACATCCCATTAAACTCTGTAGTACCATTTCATCCATTCAACTGTTTTTTTGATCCCCTCCGCCGGATTAACCTTAGGGTTATGTTTTAAGTCCCTGATAGATTTAGAGAAGTCTATGGTTTTCACCTGAGTTGTGAATGGTTCTGCCTCTTCGTAAGTGACCAGTGAATCATCCACTCCAACAGCATTTAAAACCAGATCAGAATAGTCCTTAATTTCCATTTCCCATTCCTGTTTTCCACCTATGTTGTAGGCCTCTCCTGGTTTGAAGTTATCCACTATATTTGCAAACGTCCTTGCAGTATCTTCAACGTAGTCTATAATACGTTTATGTCCCTTATAGACCGTGTAAGGTTTGTTAAATAGAGAATAATAAATAAATTTTGGTATGAAACCTCTGTAAGGTGTGAAATGTTCCTGCGGACCGTAACAGTTAACTGGGCGTACCCTGACGGTTTCTGTGTCAAACATGCTTGCAGAGTTCATGCACATGAGCTCCCCTGCCCATTTACTTATCGCATAGTCGTTCATTTGATAAGTATCTGAAATAGGATTTTTTTCCATGACATCTTCACTCATCACACCATTATAATCCCCGTAAACTTCAGCTGAAGAGAAAAAGATCATTCTGAAACCCAATTTTTCTTGGAGGCGTATCATGTTCTTTGTACCTATTACATTGGTCTGCCAGAGATTTTCGTAGTAGGCTTCACCGTTCCAGCGTCCGTATTCAGCTGCAAGATGGTAGACATAGTCATATTTTTGACCTTCAAATAGGTTTTCAACTTGCCTGTAATTTCTTACATCCGCCCTTATGTAATCATCTCTCTCATTGTTGTAGAGGTCAGCAGCTGTTACTTCATGGCCCCTGCTCATCAATTCGTTCACGAGGTTTGTTCCTATGAACCCTGCTCCCCCAGTTACCAATATTTTTTGGGTTTCTATTTTAATTCCTCCTAGTTTTGTTTAAAGAGAATGACTTTTCTTTGAAAGAAGTTAATAACTTTTCTGGATAATTATTAATTTAATGAATAAGTATTGATCATATTATAGTGTGTTTTAATTAATCAACATTTAATATAAATTTTTTCAATTAACTGAATGCTGTACTTTCATAAAAAGTCCTTGATCATTTTATAGAACAATCTTTTAACAAACATAGATACATTCCCAAAACAAATCAGTATTCCAATAAACTGCACACCCACAAATAATAAAAAAATATTTAACATAAAAACAATTATTTTCATTGAGATAGTTCTTGATAAACGTGACCATAATAAAGGATTAACACTTAATTGATCAAAATTTTAAGGTTAATAAGAAGGAATAGTGCAAAAAATGGGGGTTTAAACAATTAAAAATGGAGCTACAGTTCTGATTTTAATAATGATTGTACTTATTGTTGGAATATCCGGCTGCACAGAGAAAAAAGCCACAAACGGAACCTGGGGAGAAAAACCAGCTGCAAATTCATCTTCTTTGCAGGTGATAAATTCCACAGGAAATTATTACGATTACAACGGAACAAATTACTATTACGTTTCAGGATATATACAGAACAACGCTGAAAGCGACGCGTCCAACGTTAAGATAGTCACAACTGCATACGATTCATCAGGAAATGTATTTGCAGTCAATGACACTGCATATTTAAAACCACAAACAATCCCTGCAACTGGACAATCTAGGTTTTATGCAGGATTTGAGGATCCTGACAACAATATAGTGAGGTACGATGTGGAAGTAAGTATTACACAGTGAAACTGGTAAAGTTTAACTATTAATAACTGGTTTAACTATTAATAACTCCCTGCACTTCACAGAATGCTTTGAACTTCCCATTTTTAGACACTAGACCATTCCATGTTCCGGATTCAACCAGAGATCCACCATCAATCAGATAGATAACATCTGCCCTACGTATAGTGGACAGGCGGTGGGCAATGATCAGTATGGTTATAGAGCCATGCAGCCGCTCTATTGCTCCCAGTATATGCCTCTCATTTTCTGAGTCCAGGTTGCTTGTGGCCTCATCAAGTATCAAAAGGGAAGGTTTACGAAGAAGTGCCCGGGCCAGTGCTATTCTCTGCCTCTCACCCCCAGACAACTTAACCCCGCGGTCCCCTATAACTGTTTCCAGCCCATCAGGTAAATTTAAAACAAAATCATAGGCGGCTGCAAGCTTCAAAGCATCTTCAATATCCTTTTCATGCGCTTCAGGATTTGCAATTAATAAATTGGAACGTACTGTGTCGTTGAAAAGAAATGTTTCCTGTGCAACGTATCCTATCTGATTCCTCCATGAAACCATCTGATTGGCAGTTAACTTTTCTCCATTTAAAAACATTTCACCATTATCCGGTTGTATTAACCCCATGATCATGTCTGCAACCGTGCTTTTCCCTGCTCCAGATCTGCCGACAATTGCAGTTGTCTCTCCAGTTTTTATCATCAAGTTCAGTTCATTTATAGCAAAATTATTGTCTGAAAGGTAAGAAAATGAAACATTTCGAAGTTCAATTCCTCCATTTAAAACAGGACACTCATCTAAAACCGAACCTCCTTGAGCCTTATTATTTAAAAAAACCCCTGAAATTCCTTTGGAAATAAAGTTTTCTGGAATAGAACCTTTATGAATTTCTATTTCAGGTTCTGCAGCATCTTCACAGCGTTTTTCTAGATCCACAATCGTTCCAAATGCAGGTAACATGTTAATGAAATACTGGTAGCTCTGCTGGATACTTGAAAACATCGGAACCATACGAACAAATAAAAAGATCAACAAAAGAACCCCTGCAGTCGGAACGTTCATAACCTGGATCATAACAGCCACAATTACGCTCAAAAATACCACAGACCCAATTTCAAAGAACGCCCTCACATCTGCATAGCTTCGAATGGCATTGGTATATCTAAGGGCCACCTGGTCTGTTATCTTCGAAAATTCCCCAATATTGCTTTTTTGCATTCCAAAACTTTTGATGGTCTTCATACCGTCCATGTGCTGAATAATGGAGGAGTACATATCTTTGGATGTATAAGATAATTCTTCACCGCTAGAACGAGAGGAACTGGCTTTCTTTTTGAGTATGAGTATAAGCACAACCCCTACAAAGAGGATAAGAATTGTTAACAATCCATATACCTTTAATGTAAAAATTAGGTAAACAAAAAGTACCATTATACTTGATATCATGGTTAAAAACTGGTAGGTGCCGTTGCTTACCCTCTCAATTTCATAGGTTAAAGCATGGGCAAAGTCCGATGCCCTCATTTTAATGAAAAACAGCCAATTGGTATTGGTAATGCTCTTGTAAAGATGTTTTCTCAGGTGAGCTGCAAATTCGTATTCAATGGCGAAGCTTTTAATTGTCTGCCAGCGCCGTAAAATGGCATTCAGACTGATAACTGCCACATAAATAACCAGAACCATTACCAAAGTAGGTTTTAAACCTATAAAAGAAAAGAAGTATGCGGTTAAACCTGCTATCTGGCCCAGAGAACCCTGGCCAACATCCAAACCCACAAGCTGCATAAGTGGAAGCAGTAATAGGAGACCAACGGCTTCTGTGAGACTAATGAAAACCATCAAAGAAATGGCTAAGACAACCTTTCGGGACATAACCCTTTTTAAAGTTGACATATACATCCATGTACTGCTTTTTTGTATTTTGGCTTTAAAATTCTCCTTTTGGAACATTAAGTGCACCTTTAAAAATCATTGATTTTAAGAGATTTAAACAAGTATTGGTTTTGTGATACAAAATTAATATCTGAATGAAACTTATACAAGTCATGCATTTAATTCGGGAATGGAAAGGGTTATAATATTTTTTAATAATCCTTAAAAACATTTATAAACCTCAAAATGTAAGATACTGGTGGCAAAATCAGTTTTAATGATGATTCATCCCATTCTTTGTTTGTTGGATTAAATAAAATATTAAAAAGATCTTTAACCCGATTAGACCTGTTTTCCCGGATATTTAAACGTACATCTGCCATTTGGAAAATATTTTCAGAACCTTCCTGAAAAATCCTCTTTTTAACTTTAAAAACCAGATTTTTAACTTTCTCATCAGATTTTATATCTTCTAAAACAGCATCTGGAAGTTTTAAAGCAAATAGGCCCACCGCCAGAAGAAGACTAACCTTTAAAACTCGCTTAATTCCCAATTCATCAGCTTTTTCAAATACGTGTTCCCAATCCATCTCATGGGACTGGATCAACTTAGATATATCACATATCCACGATAAACGTTCCCAAAGGTGCCCAGAAGCATGTATACAGAGTATTAAAAACATATTCTCAGTTGAAAGAGAAGATATTTCCTTATTATTTACTTTAATCATTGTTCTACTTTCTGGATCCTCTAAAAATTTCGTTTCAGACGAAAATGAGAATGAAACTCCTGGAAACTGCCAGTGAATCTCAATATGCACATTAGTTTTAGGATTAACAAATTTGTACTCTCGCTGTGATTTGAGGAATCTCCTTTGCATGAACCCCTCTACTTCAAATTGGGGTTTGTATCCCTGAGAAACAAGAATTTCTTTAACCTTCAGCACATCCTTTCTATTAACAAAAATGTCAAGGTCATCGAACTGTCTAAGTGAAAGATTTTGGTATGCATAGAGGGCAAGAACCGGTCCTTTATATGGTACAGCAGTTATGCCCCCAGATCCAAACAATTTCAAAACTTTTAAAAGTTCCCCTAACATCAACAGGTTCCTTCGACCATTTCCCTCAAAATTCTCCTTTAACCTATCCAAAATAGTTTCAGGGACATTAAAATCCTTTAAATTCCAGTACAGAAGCTGTGTTAACCTATGTTGAGAAGCTCTCTGAATCAGATAATCCCAATTTAGACTTTCTTCAATTAAAGATCTGATTTTGACCTTAGTTTCAGACTCAAGAACCGTTCTGGCACATAACAAAAGTAATTTATCTTCAGGAACTATTTTCAATGCAAAATCAGTATTTTTTGTCATTTTCATATTTCCTCTTAACTTAAGATTTTTTAATGTTTTTGTGAAATATTAACGTTTTTATTAAAATTTTTGTGAATATCAAATTTTTTTTAAGCTTTTGTGAATTATTAAATTTCCATATTAAATTTTTATGTGAAGTTACTCACAAACTTCTAATCAATCAAAGGTAAATTTTAACGATTAAATAACTGCCTATTCTTTATAAATTATAAAATGCAATTAAATTCATATTCTGCTTCTTTTAATGCTTAAATAATAATATTTTTCGATTCTGCTTCTTTTAAGTGATAATTAATATTTTTAGCAGTTTTAATCCTGTGACTTGAATAGTGAATTTGTAATTCTGTTCCATATCAGTTTTTGTGAAACTATTCACAGTTATATAATAATATAAGTGAAAACTTTAAATAATACTCACATTATTATATACTATATGAGTTATTTATGTGAATCCTTTTCAATCACAATTCATACGATCATTAAAAAAAAAATAATGCGAAAAAATTGAAAAAGAGGTGGGAAAAATAAAAATTTTGAGAAAAAAACAAGTAATGCTGCTTTTATTCTCGTTTGTTTTTATAATTGCAATTTGTGGAACATCTGCAGCAGCCGTAACAGGCCAAAATACAAGTGTCTGTTCAAATGATTCAGTTTCAGCAGCTTCAAACAGTAGCGCTGATCCTGTAATCAATGGAACCGTTACTATAAATGAATATGGTACAGTAAGACCTTTACAAAACGCCACAGTTACTGTAAACTCAATGAGTAACCGAACCCTTGGAAGTGCAACCACTGACCAAAATGGATATTACTCAATAAGTTTTTACAGCACGGATAATCAGTTTAAAGTGACAGCGAGCTATCTTGGATGCAACCCAGTCAGCAAAACCGTAACAGTGACCCTGAATAATACTAACAATATTTCTTACGGTACATCAAACCTTCAATTAACCCCTATGAATGCAACCTTGGTCGACCTCGGAAACGGAGCATATGTCTATATCAAGTCAAAGGACAGTTACAACTTTGCAGGGATAATCCATGTGACTATCAATGGTACCACTTACGACGCCTACTGTATTGACCTGTATACGGATATTAGTACGGGAGATCGCCTTTTAGTTAACGGGGCTCTGCCTGGAACCACTGGAAATTTATCAACCCAGGTGGACTGGGGCAAAGTCAATTACATACTAAGCCACTACAGCGGCACAACCGACACTGAAGCCGCAGCAATACAATGTGCCATCTGGTACTTTACTTCAGTACAGTACGGAGTATACCCTGGAAATGATACATCACATTCAGGATACTACCAGTTCATGACCTACAATAAAAATAATTACAGCAGTGCAACTACACCTTACGATGGATACTGCAGAGGATGGTTTGGGTATGATAAATCTGTTTATAACAGGGCCTGGCAGATTATAAATGCTGCTGTTTCCATGCAGTACCCAACTAACATTACTTTAACTCCCGAAACAACCCGCGTATCCAACGGACAAAGCACAACATTAACTGCAACAGTAACAGACAAAAATGGCAACCCCCTATCTGGGATTACTGTCACATTCAAAACCAGTAAAGGAACCCTAAGCACCACCACAGGTACAACAAACTCTAACGGTCAGGTTTCCACAATTTTATCTGGATTAACAAACAGCACCGCAACAGTTACTGCAGGGGTTAGTGGAAATTACGGAGTATTATTATACGATAATCCAAAAGATCCTAAACAAGATTTAGTTACTGTTAAATTTTTACCTTACATCCTTTCAGACACTTCTATTGTAAACTTTGATGTAACAGCCAACGTTCAACTCAACCAAACAGCAAACTCACCTGTGAACGTTGGAGACAATGTAACTTATACCGTAACAGCTAAAAATAACGGACCAAACACTGCTACAGGTATAATTATTACTGATGCTGTGCCATCCGGATTAACAAACGTCACTGTAACACCATCAGCAGGAACCAGTTATGTAAATGGTGTGTGGACCATACCGACACTCATAAACGGAGCCACCGCAACCCTAACAATAACCGGAAACGCTGGAACAAGCATGGCAGGAACAACCACAACCAACACAGCAACCAGAACAGCACAAAATGAATACAACTCACAACCAACCACAACTTCAGCAAGTGTGTACACTAAAATGGCAGAAGTTAAATTCAGCCAGACTTCAACCACACCAGCAAATGTTGGAGATAACGTAACTTACGTGGTTACAGTAACCAATGAAGGACCAGACACAGCCACCAACACAATTATAACTGATAATGTGCCATCAGGACTGACAAACGTCACTGTAACACCATCAGCAGGGACCACATATGTCAATGGAGTTTGGACCATACCCTCACTAATAAACGGAGCCTCAGCAACCCTAACAATAACCGGAAACGCTGGAGCGGCCATGGCAGGAACAATCACAACCAACATTGCCACTAAAACTGGAGAAACAGAATACGACCCAACCACAATTGGTGAACAAACTACTGCAGATATTTATACTAAAGAAGCTGACGTGGTACTTACACAAACCGGAAATTATTCAGGTAGCACCGTAACGTTCGTTGTAACTGCAACCAACAACGGACCAGACACAGCCACCAACATAAACATAACTGATATAATACCTGCAGGGTTGACAAACTTTACTGTAAATCCAAGCATTGGAACTTACAGCAACGGAATATGGACCATACCAACACTTGCAAACGGAGCCATTGCAACCTTAACAATAACCGGAAATGCCACACCTGAGACAACCACAACCAACACAGCTAACAAAACCAGCCAGACAGAGTATGACCCTACACCTGACAGCACCACCAAGAGCATATACACTCCTGCTGTGGATATTAATGTGTTGCAGTATCCTTGGTATTATGACAGCACTGCAAAAGCATATGTTACAAGCTATGAACTGTATAACACTCCAGTATTCATTGTAGATGTTAGGAACTCTAAACTATATGATGATGCCACAGGCGTAATAATAGAATACATTGTTGGAACTGGTTTCAAATACATCGATCTCGACACCCACGGTATAGGAGTAGCCACATTTGACGGAAACCAAACTATAACATGGATCATTGGCAACATGCCAAAAAATAGTGACGTATTCATGACCGTCATGTGCCAAGCTATTGAAACAGGCAACAAAACAACGGATTTAACTAATATAGCTAAACTAAAAAGCGTGAATGAAAAAGATATGACCAGCACATATAACCAAGCTAACGTATCCATAGAAGTGCCACAATCCGCAGACATTCAAGTAAACCAAACGCAACAAAACAACACTCAAAACGTAACATATACCATAACCGTAACTAACAATGGACCCGAAAACGCCACAGGAGTACAAATAACAGACAAACTATCTACCGGATTAACATTCACATCAGCAGACACACACGGAATAGGAACCTACGACCCAACAACAGGAATATGGGACATAGGAACACTCAACAATGGAACAACAGTAACATTAACCTTAAATGCCAACATAACAGGAACCGGAACCATCAAAAACAACGCCGCAAAAACACAACAAACAAATAACGATTGGAACTTAGACAACAACTCACAACAAAACATCCTAATTATATCTGGACAATACACCCCAACTTGTGATATTCATGTGTTGCAGTATCCTTGGTATTATGACAGCACTGCAAAAGCATATGTTACAAGCTATGAACTGTATAACACTCCAGTATTCATTGTAGATGTTAGGAACTCTAAACTATATGATGATGCCACAGGCGTAATAATAGAATACATTGTTGGAACTGGTTTCAAATACATCGATCTCGACACCCACGGTATAGGAGTAGCCACATTTGACGGAAACCAAACTATAACATGGATCATTGGCAACATGCCAAAAAATAGTGACGTATTCATGACCGTCATGTGCCAAGCTATTGAAACAGGCAACAAAACAACGGATTTAACTAATATAGCTAAACTAAAAAGCGTGAATGAAAAAGATATGACCAGCACATATAACCAAGCTAACGTATCCATAGAAGTGCCACAATCCGCAGACATTCAAGTAAACCAAACGCAACAAAACAACACTCAAAACGTAACATATACCATAACCGTAACTAACAATGGACCCGAAAACGCCACAGGAGTACAAATAACAGACAAACTATCTACCGGATTAACATTCACATCAGCAGACACACACGGAATAGGAACCTACGACCCAACAACAGGAATATGGGACATAGGAACACTCAACAATGGAACAACAGTAACATTAACCTTAAATGCCAACATAACAGGAACCGGAACCATCAAAAACAACGCCGCAAAAACACAACAAACAAATAACGATTGGAACTTAGACAACAACTCACAACAAAACATCCTAATTACTACAACAACTTAAAATCAGTTATCGCAACATTTAGAAAAGAAATGATAGGGTTTACCTTAGGGTTAACCTTATGCATTTTTATATAAGTTTTTACAATACCAAAAACAGACTTAACCTTGCAAAGTGATAAAATGAAAGACAAAAAATCGTTGTATCAAAAACCCGAACTCAAAATTTATGGAAATTTGAAAGAACACACTAAAGGAACTCAATCTGGCGGAGTAGAGAATAACTCATTTAGACCATCCGGTCCAGAATAACCAGAATAACATTTCTTTCATTTTTTTGGTTAATATGACTAAATTCTATTTTTATAATGTTCACGGATTGAATGTTAAATCGTCCATCTATTTCCCAGAATTAACATCTGGAAAACAAGATTTTGATGTAACTATCCATTTTAAGAATGAGAAATCATTTTATCCTATAAAATCTAGTGAAAAGCAGGGTTTTAGCAAAATTATCGATACTGCTAAGAACATCATTTACTTACTGGACAACAAACCTCTTTTTAAAGTTAAAAATGGGCAGGAAATAATAGTAAATCCTAAATCAACTATTAACACAGATATAAACCTCAATTTTTTAAGATCATTAATTTTAGGTGCTGGAATGGGGATATTACTCATGCAAAGGGGTAATCTAGTACTGCATGCTAGTGCCCTAAATATGGGTGGGGGGGCTGTTGCTTTCCTAGGATGGTGTGGATCTGGTAAATCAACCATAGTAACTGCAATGAATAACAGAGGTTATCCCTTTGTAACAGATGATGTTTTAACAGTTAAAATTGATAAAATTGATATTCCCCTAGCATTTCCGAGTTTTCCAAGAGTTAAACTATGGGATGATACCATTAAACATATGCCAGATGATCCCACCTTATTTCAAAAAATTCACCCCGAAGTTCAAAAATATTTTTACAATTTGGAAAATAGTTTTTATCCAAATTCCTTGCCACTTAAAATGATTTATATAATTGAAGATGGTAAAAAAAATGAAATTATCCCCTTAAAAATGCAAGATGCATTGATAAATGTGGCAAAAAATTCGTATTGCATTAATACATTTGATTTTGACAGTAAGATGAAATCTCAAAACTTTTTTCAATGTGCAAATTTAGTGAAAAATGTTCCTGTAAAACGTTTAATAAGATATAAATCACTAGAAAAACTTGAATATTTAACACAAATCATTGAAGAAGATGTTTTTAATGTATTAAAATGAATAAACTTAAATTAAACAAAATTAATCTAATTTAGTGAAATATCACTCTTTTGCATCCATAAAAAGATTAATGTCACTAACCATATGTCCAATGAGTCATTACTATTATTTCCATGACTAAAGTTTCTATAGATATCCTGAAGCCTCTCCAAATCAATAAAATCTTTGATTATTTTATTATCAGAATATATAATATTTTCTAAACGTTTTTTTTCAAACAAAAGATTTCTATTGTACACAGGATCAACACCTGCTTTATAAGGACGCCATTGATTTTTTGGAGGTAATATCTTTTCCATAGAAACACGTAATATATATCGACTCCATCCAAACTTAAATTTCATTTCAGTGGGTATTGCATAACAAAATTCTATGAGTCTTTTATCTAAAAAAGGGAATCTGGACTCAATAGAAAAAGCTGAAGAAGATTTATTTTCTACTTCCATAATATGAAGATCCGTAAAAGAGTTGAGTAGTAGATGGTGAAGTTTTTTAGCTGTATGAATTCCTTGCCTAGGTTCCCAATAAATATCTTTCAGATATTTCTTAGCTTTTACTCTCTTTGCAAAGTCTTTATTTAATATTGAAATATTTGGTTTTTGATTATTATATGATGGTCTCAAACGCTTTATATAATCTGGAATCAATGGAAAAAAAACTTTAGTAAAAAAAAGATTAATAAAACTTATATTAGCCCGATTTGCATATCCTCTAAGCTCTCTTACCAATTTTTTCCATTTGAAGGTAAATGCAAGTTCTTGGAGGTAATTAGTACCGTATGAGATTACATTATCCCCACCGGTACCCCCCAAATTTATACGTACATCATTTTCGTACATTTTTTTGTATACATTCCATTTGGTTGATATAAAAGGAGTAAAAAATGGCTGTTCCTGATACCACAAAATAGTTTCTATTTGTTCCAAAGGACTAATCAAGTCACCAAAAATTAAAATAGATTCAATTCCACCAGTGTTTATTATACTATTGATGTAATATCTTTCATCAGACTGTGGAAATTCATCATAAACTATTGAAAATATTTTTATACTTAAATTGGATTTTTTGTCCTCGTTTAAAATTTTTTTTGCAATTGATACTATTGAAGAAGAATCCATCCCCCCACTCAGTTCAAAGCCTATAGGAAATGCACTTCTCAAACGGCACTTAACAGCTTCAGAAAATATCTCACGAAAAGCCATTATATACTCCTCTTCCGAATCTAATATTATCTCAGATTTCGCATCAATTTCCCAATATTCTTCTACTTTGTGCCCATTATGATCTATTGTTAAAGAATGTGCCGGTGCAAAACTAAAAATGTCCTTATAAAACGTTGATTTACTGTCTTCAATTACCATTAAATAAAATGCAAGGCCCACATCATTCAATTTATAAGGCACCTCAGGAATGATGAAAAGCGCCTTCATCTCAGTAGCAAAGAAAAAAGCATCATCCGACAGGTAATAGTAAAATGGTTTTACACCCATGTGGTCCCTGGCACAGAACAATTTTTCATTGTTTTTGTCCCAGATTGCAAAGGCAAAATCACCTAAAAGTTTATCAGGGCAGTCCTCACCCCATTTCTCATAAGCTTTGAGAATAAACAGACTGTCAGACACTTCTTTATTGTCATCAGGTTCCAAAAGTTCTGAAAGTTCTGCTCTATTATCAATCCGTGCATCTGCTGTTATGACCAGCCCAGACTCTTCATCTTCAAATGGTAGTTTTTCATGCAACGATTCAGGGGTTGTGAAGAGCATCTGGTGGCCAAAGGCAACAGGGCCTTCACACCATGTGCTTGATCCATCATGTCCCCTGTGGGCAAGTCTGTTATTCATTTTCTTTATCAATTCTGGATCAACTGACCTACCATCCCTGTAAAAAATACCTGTTATCGCACTCATGATTCATCCTCATTAAACAATTAATAAGTTAAAATCTACCATATTACATCTCTTATTATAATTAGAGAATCTTTACCACGTTCATTCCAAATTTCTAATTCTAAGACCCTTTAATTTTTATTCAACATCGTCATCATATCCCACATCATCCTCAACTACCCTCACAATTTTATGTATCTCCTCAATTGAATCAGGGATTTCTAAAATAGATACATCAACATTTTTTACAAGATTTTCACACTGAAAGAAGTTATTCGGAAGTTCTGATTTTGAAAACATATCAATTCCAAACGTGTTTTTTACAAGTTCCATAAACGCTTCTTGAGGCTTGAGTGTGGTTACACCTATTGTCTTACCCCTTTGAAGTATGTAAACCTTTTTTAGAGGTAATTTACTGTTTGAGAAAGATTCATGAAGTTCCACATATGTTTTAGGCATTATTTTCGGGTCCAGATCAGATTTCTTTAAACCCATATAACTTCTTGATTCATTTGAGAGTCTAAGGCTTGGAAAGCCTGGAGATACAAAGGGAACTTCCTTATCAAATTCCATGGTTATGTAATCATCTGCCACCACAGGGTATCCCTCTTTATAAAATGCCATGGCAGTGGTGGATTTTCCATAGCCTTTAAAACCTGAAAATGCAACTGCAGAATTATTTATATTAATTGAACTTGCTATGCAGTACAAATAATCCCCTTTGACGTAGAAACGTGGCAAACACTGTTCCCAAAAGAAAATTTCTTAAAACTAGTTTGTTCAGTCCAGAAACTGGATCCACCATAATAGAATCTTTTGTTATTTTAAATTTCCCTATAGTGTCCCAGAACCTGTATATGTTATTTTTTGTAGTTTTAAAACTAAACCCCTCATCTAAAGTGGTTTCTGAGTCTGGATCAACTTTTCCTAATTGGATTGTTAAATCAGGTATTTCTGATTCACAGGGTCTTAATTCTGGAAGTTTTATTTCAGAGTGAATTTTCAGTCCAAATGCTTCATACTCATTGTTAATTCCACATGTTTCATACCTGTTGTTCAGCCCAAATGATTCATACTTGCTCCTCATTGTTCCACATCCAGATCTAAAATAGGGACGTAATCACGTTTCGATTCACCAACAACCACTTCATCCTCAATTTCCACCCATGCGTGGGCTTCAAATTCATCCTCTTTAATCACCCCAATTTTCAGTTGAGAAGGATAGTTATGCCTTGAAAGGAGTATCTGTGCAGCCATGGCCTTTGAAAGGCATGTTGATCTGGGCACATACTCCCCTGCAACATTCACAGCCCACAGCAGATCAACCAAATCACTATTCCCCTTCTGTCCTGAAATCCTGGCTGAAAACTTCCGAACCGTGGAAAAAGGAAGTAAATATAACATTAAACGGATTAAAACGATTAAACATAGACTTTTCATCAGTAAAGTTTTCCTACGAAAGGGGAGCCGCATGAAAGTGTTGATTTTGCCCATAACCGTTACCACTGATTACAATCATTAAAACTCATTACAATCATAATATTTACGTTTCGTTACAACCATTAACTAACCAGTATCAGCCCGTTATCCGAAAGCTCTTTTATTAAATCACAGACGTCCCTTCTGCACTCTTCTAATTCCACATCGTACTCCTCTAAAAGAACTTTCAGGATCTCATCAACAGTTGTTGGTTCCTGCAAAAGGTTCCAGATCCGTGCACCCACAGGATTCAATCCGTAGTAAATTCCTTCTTTAAGGTCCAGGATGGCTGCTTCTCCAGCCAGATCGCATGAAACCACATCCTCTGCCACAACAACCCTCGAAGATTTTGACATATTTTCCATTTGAAACCTCCAGATTAAAGCTGATCTTTAAAAGTATAATAAAATAGTATTTCATAGTTTAAAAGATTTTAGTAGGACATCTCATACCAATCCTCCTGAATTGTGTTTGAAATATTATTTCTGGAGAATTTACTATAATCATATTAACAGATGAAATCTTTTTAATAAAAATAGGTGCATAATATTTTTTTCAGTGAAAAGTAGGTGCATAGTATCTTTGATGAAAAAGTAAGTGCATAATATTATCTTTGGTGAAACTGTGCACACCACCCAGAAATGGTTGTGATAGACATCACAGCCTATAACAAAAACGGATATTAAGTGGTGAATAGCCTTTAAAATCCTTATAAAAGTTAAAAACAATCAACAACCCCCTATTAATATATTTGAATCTTAAAAAATAAATTTATGAACGATTGAAAACTTCTAAATTTAAATATAAGTCAATAATTAAGTTTTAGGAATTTAAACAGCATAAAACGTGCAAATAACGCCCAAATATATTCCAATACCTTTTTATGATAAGAGCATGTCATATTTTAAATATAGATTAAACTAGATTTTTTCCGATCAAATAGGGCTCCGTAAGGAAGGAATGTTATCTCAATAAGCGAATGAATCTATCCCAATACAAAGTGAAAGAATTTATCTCGATACGAATTTGATTATTTCGATATGAATTGATAAAAGAGGTCTTAGTATGAATAAAACCAGACATGATCTGGAAGAGGAAATTATTCAACTAAAGAAGAAAATTGAAGATTTAGAAAATGTGAATAACCAACTTATCGACCAGTCTTCTGAGGGTATGCGGATCATGGACACAAATTACAATATTTTAGAAACTCCAGAATCAACAGTAAAAAGTGGCACAGATAAATATCCAATAAAACCTGCATCCAACGCCAGGATCAAAACAGAAAATATTATAAAAGGCCATCAAACAGGTATCGTGGAAAAATTTTCAGATAAAAGGGAAAAAATAGAGGAATTAAAAAAAAGCGAATCAATGTTCCGTTTGCTGGCTGACAGCTGCCCCGACGTCATATACCGAATTTCCATTCCTGAAGGACGCTACGAATATGTAAGCCCCTCTTCTACAGTTAACTGCGGCCGCAGTCCTGAAGAATTTTATAAAACTCCTTTATTGATAAAAGAAATACTGCACCCCGACTGGAAGGAAGAGTTCACCAAAAAATTTTCGGAAATGATCACAAAAAAATCCGTGTCCTACATAGAGTACCAGATCATCCACAAGTCCGGGGAGGTTGTCTGGGTTTCCCAAAGTGACGTGGTTATAAGGGATGAAAATGGAAATCCTGTGGCATTTCAGGGAATTGCCAGGAACGTAACCGAGAAAAAACGGGCGGAAGAAATAAAGGCCAGATTTGAGTCCATTGTGGAACATTCCAACGACGCTATCATCTCCAAAAATCTTGATGGAACCATAACAAGTTGGAACCACGCTGCAGAGAAGATTTATGGTTACTCAAAAGAGGAAATGCTGGGCAAATCCAACAAAAACCTTATACCCAAAGGTCATGACCCGGAAATATCTTCCTTCCTGGATATCATTCACGATGAGAACTACGACACTTTAAGGGTCAGAAAAGACGGGAAAATCATCAACGTTTCCATGACTCTTTCCCCAATAAGGAACAGTCGTGGGAAGATAACAGGGATCTCAATCATATCCAGAGACATAACCCAACAGAAAAAAGCAGAAAGAGAACTTAAAGCCAGTGAAAAACGTTATAAACTCCTTGTGGAGAATGTTCCCGTTGGAATACTTCATCTCGACAGAAATGGTGATGTAATTGATGTGAACCCCAAACTCATGGATATCGTGGGCTCAAAATCTGAAACTTACACCCGCCTTATTAACGTGCTGGAATTCCCTGAAACTGTTGTATCTGGATTCTCAAACGAATTCAGGGAATGTCTGGAAACTGGTAGGGTCATTAAGGGCAAACGCAGTTACACATCTGCCTGGGGAAAAGAGTCTCATCTGCAGTACCACATCACACCACTTCTGGACTCTGAAAACAATGTTACAAGCATTATTGGAACATGTGAAGATATCACAGAACGTAAAAAGGTGGAGGAAGCTCTTCTTGAAAGTGAGGAGAAGTTCCGTGAGGTTTTTAACAACGTCAGCGATGCAGTATTCTTATGCAAACTTGAAAATTGCTTACCGAAAAAGTTCATTGAGGTAAATGATGTTGCCTGCCAAAAGTTGGGTTACACCCGGGAAGAACTGCTGAAAATGTCCTGTAAAGATATAGATGACCCTCAGATGGAGGATAAATTGCCTTTAATGGCAGATAAACTTTACAAAAATGGAAAGGTCAGTTTTGAAACTTTCCAGATAACTAAAAACGGTTCCACCATACCTGTTGAGATCAACGCTCATATCTTCAAATTGGATGGTATGGATGTTTCAGTTTCAGTGGCCCGTGATATTACAGAGAGAAAAAAGGGTGAAAAGCTGGTAAAAAAGTCCTTGAAAGAGAAGGAACTGCTTTTAATGGAGATTCACCACAGGGTTAAGAACAATCTCATGGTAATCTCAAGCCTCCTGAACATGCAGTCCCGCCAGATCAAGGACAAAGAAGTTTTGAGCCTGTTAAAAGACAGCCAGAGCCGTGCCCGTTCCATGGCACTTATCCATGAAAAGCTTTACAGTTCAAATCTTAAACAGATAAATTTCGGTGAGTACATTCAAGATTTTACAGAAGAACTCTTCAAAACCTACTCAACCAACCCAAACGTAACTCTTAAAATGGATGTGGAAGATCGGATGCTTGACATCAACACTTCCATTCCGCTGGGACTCATTGTAAACGAACTTATCTCAAACAGTCTTAAATATGCATTTGCCAGTGAAGATAAAGGTACTGTGACTGTTAAATTCCATAAAAAAAATGATACTTATACCTTAACCGTTGGGGATGATGGTGTGGGAATACCGGACAATATTGACTGCCTCAACACAGAATCACTCGGAATGAAGCTTGTGACGAGTCTGACAGAACAGTTAGATGGTGAGCTGAAAATTGACACAACAAAGGGCACATGCTTTAACATAAGTTTCAGGGAAACTGAATTCATTTAAAGATTAATATTCATTTAAAGGTTGTAAATATATTTTAACAGTGCCACTGATATCAAGAAACAGATCTTCCGGGTATTATATTAAGAAAAAATTTAGATGGAATAATATCAATGATACAAAATGGAAAGAGAGCTTAAAATATAAAAATCGGATTTCAGTGCGTATTCATCCATTCTAAACATATATCTATTCATCCAATCTAAGCATAAAATATTGTTATTCATTCTAGACATAATAAAAACCACATTACTGCCTCTTACTGAACAAGTAGGACCCTATAACAACTACAGCCACATCAAAGATGCATATGATCAATAGATCGTAGTGCATTGGCAGTAGAGGCTGCCATCCGGGTATCATGACTGATCGTAGAGCATCTACACAGTAGGTCAGTGGATTAACATAGAACACCCATTGTATCCATGAGGGCAGGTTCGTGACAGGGAAAAGTGCTCCGCTTAAAAAGAACATGGGCATGTTGACAAAGGTCACAATCGTCCCGAAACTTTCCAGACTGGTCATGAGACTGGCTATGATAAGACCAATACAGGTCAAACCCACCGTGATGAGCATCATCAAAGGGATTGCCAATCCAACCGCATACCCTGTTAGGGGCACGCCGATGAGAAACCCCAGTACTATAACTATGAGTCCCTGTATCATGGCGCTGGTACCCACTCCAAGCATCTTACCTGTGAAGATGGAGATTCGGCTTATAGGTGCCACCAAAATTTCTTTCATAAAACCGAACTGCCTGTCCCAGATCACTGAGATGCCCAGGAATATGGCTGTAAAAAGAAGAGTTTGGGCAATTATACCTGGCAGGAGAAATTGCTGGTAATTAAAGCCAGACATTGGCAGAGAAAACCGTAAACCTGTACCAAAGATCACAAGCCACAGTACCGGTGTTATCACCGCACTTATCAACCTTGAACGGTCGCGTACAAACCGCTTGAGCTCACGCCGCCATAAAGCATAGATACCCCGAAACTCACTTATTTTATCTGCCCCCTAATTCGGGCAGCCATGCCCGTAAGCTCTTTACCGCCACTCTCCCGGATTTCCCGGCCTGTATGATACATGAACACATCATCCAGGTCGGGTTCGCGTATCGAAATATTGTCCACGTACACTCCTGCAGATACTGCCAGCACAACAACACGCGGCAGTGCCGTATGGGCATTTTTTACGCTCAAATTCAGCCCTTCATCAGTTTTTATGATCTTATCTACGAGGTTGGTCTCAGCAAGCTTGGCAGCAAGTAGATCGTTGTTTTTTGTCTGGATGGTGATCATCTCACTTTCCAGTTGTTCTTTGAGATTGTGTGGAGTATCCAGGGCAATGATCCGGCTTTTGTCTATGATGGCGATCCTGTCGCAGAGCTCATCAGCCTCTTCCATATAATGGGTCGTGAGGATGATTGTGATATTCTCCCTCTCCTTCAAATCTCTTATATAACTCCAGATATGGTCACGGCTCTGGGGATCGAGGCCAAGTGTGGGTTCATCCAGGAACAATATCTTGGGATAATGTATAAGGCTCCTTGCAATCTCGAGCCTGCGCCGCATACCCCCGGAGTAGGTGTTGACAAAACTTGATGCACGATCCTCCAGCTCCACGAGTTTCAGCATTTCATTTATTCTGGAGTGCATGACCTCCCTTGGCACGTCGTAGAGGTCAGCGTGCATTTCCATGTTTTCTCTACCTGTAAGCTTATCATCTATACTGGGATCCTGGAAGACTATGCCTATGGATTTCCGCACATCACCTGGCTGGTGGACAATATCGTAACCGTTCACTTTAGCCGTTCCAGATGTTGGTTTCAAAATTGTGCACAGCATGGAAATGGTTGTGCTTTTTCCAGCACCATTAGGGCCCAGCAATCCGAATATTTCGCCCTCTTCCACCTGTACACTCACCTTGTCAACAGCGGTTAGATCGCCGAACTTTTTCGTCAGGTCCATGGTTTCTATGGCGTGCATTTTTTTCACCTAAGTAAACACTATTTAAATAAAATAAAGGTGAACCCTTAAAAATGATTTTTAGTGGCTATTTTTCTTTTGCAAATCCAAAGTAAATCCTAGAATTGTTTTTTTGATTTTACATTCACCATTATATCATGGTTATTATTTTAACTGAACAATATCTTATATTTTATCTTTACATTTTTCAAGTCTATTGAACGCACTTATTCTTTGGGAATTGTAAAATTACAGTGGTCAACTTTAAAAAGGGATCTGGGTTTTCCAAGAAAACATTAAAGAGGAAGACATGTATATTTATAAATTAAAAACGATATAATTCTAACAAATTTATAAATTCGGAGCCCCATATGAAAAAACAATCCCTAAAAGATACTGCAGCTGTTTTATTGTTAATGATCCTGTCTTTAACTTGGCTGCTTACCCAAACTATCAACGAATTCAACGCAAGCATCATCCCCTACATTTTAATAATGTTTATATTACCTGGATACAGCTTTGTAAATGCATTAGTTCCTATAAAATCTGATTTAAGCCGTATTAAACGATTATTTTTAAGTATTATGACCATTTTTTTAATTACAGGTTTTTTCTTCATAGTTTCACGCCACCAGATCTTTGGAATAACTTTAAAAAGCGTATTTTTAATAATGGCCATGATAATAACAATTTTATCCATAATTACTATTTTAGAGAGACTTGCATTTTCAAACAGGGAAATTGATGTGGTTGAAGTAGATAGATCCAGTCACAATGCGGACTATGATGATCACGGGAAAGAAGAGGTTTACGGGAAAGATATTTACAGTAAAAAAGAGATTAAAAAAGAGGTTTACAGAACAAAAGATGACAGGAAAGAAGAGAGTCATGAAGAAGAGAATTATGATATAATAAAAATGCACAATGAGGATGAGATAAGCACTGATAGAAGAAGGAAGCATAGCACTGTTAAAAGGGGAAGAAAAAAACTTTTCATTCCAACCGACCTCATACTCGTGTTTTTGATCACCGCACTGTGCATTTTATTTGTTTTAACTCCCAAGTTAAGTCATACATTTGTCAGAACTCTTTTGGGATTATTTTTAATACTCTTCATACCAGGATACTCCCTGATAGCGGCTTTATTCCCTAAAAAGGATGATCTGGAGGGTATTGAACGGGCGGCTTTGAGTTTTGGTTTGAGCGTTGCTGTCACACCTCTTATTGGTCTTGCACTCAACTACACATCCTGGGGCATCAGACTCACACCCATATTAATCTCGCTGTCGGCTTTCACATTTATAATGGTGTTTGTGGCTTACCTGAGGAGGATAAGGGCACCTCTGGAGGAACGGTTCTCTGTTCCATTTGGAAGTTTACCCGATAGGATCAGGGGGCAGTTTAAGGGTGAATCCAGAAACAGTAAAATTCTTTCCATCGTCTTGATCATCACAATTGTCCTGGCCGTAGCAACAACTGTTTACATAGTAGTCAACCCCCATCAGGGTGAAAAATTCACAGAGTTTTATATATTGGGGCCCAACGGTACAGCTGCAGACTACCCAACCAACATGACATCTGGAGAAATTGGCAGTGTCATAATTGGTGTTGTTAACCATGAATATCAACCTGTTAATTACAGTCTGGTTGTCCAAGTTAACGGAACAATTCTAAAACAGGAAAACATCACTTTAAACACCACTCAAAAGCTTGAAATTCCGTACAACTTCACTGCAGGGTATGCTACAGGTAAAAAAGAGATAGAGTTCCAACTCTACAAACTACCTGATGAGACGAATGTTTACAGGTCACTGCACCTGTGGATTAATATTGAATAAACTTCAGGAACGTTGCTTTAACGTTCATGTTTATTTTCATGAATTAGGGAAGCTGGGTTTAAAAAGTACATATCATAGAATACGCAGCCATATAAAAAGATATATAAGTGAGTAAGTTAAGATTAAAGGTTATGATATCTACAGTAACTACAACCACTGCAGCTGTGACTACCACTCAGGCTATGACCTTTGGTATAATAGCTGTTCTGGCTTTGATAACATTACTTGCAATCAAAGAGATATTGAGTTCAGAGACAAACAATAAACGCGTGCAATCGTTTGTTAAGGGATCTAATATTGCAATAATACCATTACTGTTAGTCTTTGTGTCCATAGTAGGATTTAAAGTTGTATCTGTCATTTAAGCACTGGTACCATATCAGTGAGCCAGATACCAAATCTTGACCGACAACAACCTAACAATAAGCTCAGAATGATGCAGTTCCGTTATTCAGTACTGAAATTACGGGACCGCAACCAGTGAAGAGAACGTTGCAACGTTACAAACGATAAACGATAAATACTCTTAGTACAGTTAAACACCAACATTGCAATCATGGCACAATTTAAGGTTTTTAAAACCTTTTTTCTTTTTTTTTAGCATGTGAATAATCATCAAAATAACAGTTTAATATTCTTGTTTTTAAGTACTGGAAAATACTATCTTATATAGTTTGTATTCTTGTTTTGGGTTAAAATAAAATAATAAAACTTTTAGGGTCTTAGATTTTTCTCGGGTGAAAGAATGATTTTTCTTTTGTTTTTATGGATCTGAATGAGTATTCATCATCTTATTTCTAAAAATACATTTTTATATTTGTTTTATAAGAATATTAAGTCCTATAAAGCGTTAAATTTAAATATTGATGTTTACATATGATTATTTAGAGAATAAAATGAAGTACCATTTAGATTACAGTAAAGAAGACCCGAATTATATTTTGTTAAAGAAAACATTTAAAATAATCGGTTCTCACTACTTCGTTGTGAGTTTGCTGAACAAATTCAACAATTCTAGAAAATCAAAGATGATAATAGACCTCAAAAGATATTAAAAACATTTTAACAGCTATATTTTTCAATACAACTGTTGAATTCGTTGCTCAAGATTAAAAAGAGATAAAAAACTGAAAAAATTTTTCGAAATCTCCGATGACGTTCCGGATGCTATTCAAGTACTTAGAATTCTTGTCGCGATTTAAATCAACTATGTACGTTAAAATCATAAACAGCATATTAATGCCAATCAAACCTTTAAAAAGACGTGGAAAATTAACATTATTGTTGATGCCACATCTATAGATTTGGATTACAATATTAAACGCGAACATCGTTCTAAAAAACAGTTAAAAAAACAAAATCCTAGAATGGAGCTATTCAGCCCCATATGGTTTTTATATAGGATTTAAAGCAATAATAGTCATTGAACATAAATCTACAACGCCTGTTACCATTATAATCCACTACGAAACACCCCACAAAATTCTAAAATATTCCATGAAATAATAGAAAACTTGAAAAAACGAAGAATAATCCGAAAAGGAGACACAATAATATTCTACAGATAATTTCAAAATCCAAAAATTAAATGACAAATTAACTTATTCTCTGCAAGTATTTAAAGATAAAAAGACTGAAACATAAACTAAAAAACTATACAATACATTAAAAAAGATATTATTTGAAAAAATACAGAATAGGAGCATTACAAACCAGTACGTGGTAAAATCGAAGACTTTTTCAAATTGTGCAAATCATGACTAAGCCTGAAAAAATTACACAAATATACACCAGAATCCGCCGAAAGAACCATCATAATAACTGTATTTTTAGCAGAGCTCATCACAACACTAGGTTACAACTCAAAAACAGCCCTAAAAAAGCTCTCAGAAAACTAAAAAACTAAAAAACTAAAAAACTAAAATATTATATTTCCAATTTAAATGTATATCATCAGATTTAGACAAAAACAGAATTTCTTTGTGACCATTGGCACAAAAAAATTTAAAGATTAATATGAACTTTTATCCAAATCCAATATCTAAAATGGACTATAATTAAATTAAAAATGATATATAAGCATATAATCCATAAACTGACTTTTTAACCAATCCTTTTTAGTATTACTCTCTTTTAATTTTGTTTAATTAAATGATTTTTAGTGATTAGTTGCACCAAACTTTGTTGATATATTATTACATCTGTGAATCAAAAGGGCTACTTAGCTAAAAAAAACTCTAAAAATTAGTTATTGTTTTTTTTAGTTGAAATTTTGTTATAAAAAGATTTTAGGAGGAAAAAAAGATGAAATTAAACAAATTGGTTATAGTTTTGTCAATATTTATTGTTGCAACCATGGGAATTTCCCCAATATTTGCAGCAAACGTAACTACCGGAACTAGCCAGGCTTCAATAGGTGTTGGTGACACAATATCTCTATTAGTAAGTGGCGATGTAAGCTTTACTGATCTTCTTGCTGATAATATAATCTCAAATCAGGGTCAAAAGACTACTCTTACATCTGCATCAAACGTGCCTATAACTGTAGATGTAAATGCTGCTAATTTTGCAGATAACATGCCTATATCAGCACTACAAGTTCAAAATGCCAATACCACATTATACGCTCCAATGGTCTCCACTGGATCAGTAAATGTAATAACCGGCATGCCAGCACCAGCAGTAGGTGCAAGCACTACTCAAGATATCGGCCTACAAGCTCAGGTACCAAACGGTGTTAAAACAGGCACATACAACACAATCCTAACCTGGACTGCAAGTAAAACTGCTACTTAAACCATAAATTGTTTATTTTTTTTCTATTTTTTTAATATTAACCTGCCCAAGAACTGTTTATTCTAATTAAATTCAAATAATAATGTTTAAAGAGGTGCGCTTTATGTTATCTTCGAATTACTTAAAAAAACTCAGTATTATCGCGTTAATCCTAATATCATTAACAACTGCCTGTTGGGCAACTAGTGGACTGTCAGTTTCTCCGGCAGATATAACTGTTAAAATAAACTCCACCCAACTATTTCAAGAAGAAATCGCAGTTGCCAATATAGGTGACTCTACTTTGAACGTGACTATTACAAAAAAACGGATGATGAAAAACAATGCATATACTTTGTATACTGATGATGGAATAGCTACATGGATTACAGTTGATCCAGCTGAATTTACTCTTGCACCAAATGAAACAAAAAGTGTTAAGGTTTCAATTAACATTCCATCCAATTTAAACTACTCTGACGCTATGGGTGCTTTAATAATTAAAGGAAATCCCGTAGAAACCCAAACCAAAAACTCAAGTGGAACTAATTTAATACTTAAACAGGCCCCAGCAATATTAGTACCCGTAGTTGTGGGATTACCTGGCCAAATAATAGAATCTCTAAAACTTTCAAATCATAAATCTTCTCTATTACTTCTAAACTTTATGCCAGGAACCTTCAATTATAACGTGACAAATAACGGAACGGTTTCAGAAAATGCAACAGCCACAACACAGATAAACGGCTGGTTCAGCAAACATCAAGTAAATAGTTCCGGAACGGTGTATCCTGGAGACAATTACTATTTTAAAAATACATGGACACCGGATATCTATGACCTTGGAATGTACACAGCCGAAACCAACATAACCTACGGTAAATACGGTACAACCAAAACCATAGTTCAAAAGGATAATGTCTTTGTCATACCGGTATGGCTAATTATACTAATCATACTGGCTTTAACAGTATGGATTATCAGGAAAAAAGAGATAAAATCTCCAATAGTAATTAAAAGAAGAGATGATTAATATAGCCATCCTCATATTTTTTTTAGTTCCCTCTGGAAATCTTTGATTGACTTTTCTTTTTCTTAGTTTTTATTTTTTTAACTTCAACGTACGGATCTCATTAATCTTTACAAATTTACATCTAGATTAATTACTTCACTTGTTGAAAAAACTAATTTACAGTTAGAGTTGCGTAGTTTGTAGTTAAATGCCCTCAAATCAGGTTACATTTACATAACACCATATAATATGTGGAAGGGCTAGATGTTATTTTTTAGAATTTTCCAGCTGAAAAAATGGATGTAACATAAATAGGAAGTTAATATGGATGAGAATATTTCCATCTACATAAATTTCCATCTACATAAATAAGAAGGGTATTATAATAAACAAGAATGTATTGGATAATCCGTGGGATAGTGTAACTCCAAATAAGCTTCTTGTTTTTTGAAAGGAGTATCCATAAAACATTGCCACTCCAAATACGAAGAAAAGGTCGGGAATTGAGTTCCATCCTATGTGCATGCTTGTGAATATTAAAGCAGTATATAAAAGCCCGAAAAGTTTTCCAAAAACATTTTCTGCATTTTTCTGGATGATACCTCTGAACAGGAGTTCCTCTGCAAATCCTGTGGCTACTAAAAGTATGATCCCTGCAAAAAGAGCAGTTTCAAGGTTCAGTACAGATATAAGGGGTTTTGGTTTTAGTATCATATACTCGATGGCCCCTAGGAAAACTCCGCTTGATGCTATCATAAGTTGAACTGGTATTTTACCAAGCACCAGACCAACATCTGCCCTTCCAAGTCCTTGGGCTTTTATTATGATATAAGATGCTGCAAAGAGGGGTATGGATATTATAGGATACCAGTAAAGCGTTGGTATCTGCATCATAGGTATTGAAAGCCCAATTATTCGTATCATTGGCAGAACCATCATGGACCTCAGGAGATTTGCAAAATTGGAGGATGATTCAAGTGAAGACTGTATAAGGAGCGCAAACAGGATGCAGGTATGTAGTATAAGACCCAGCTCAACACCGTAATAAGTTGTTGTAACCTCTGCTACGATCAGTGCTGCAAGGTACGCTAGAACTGTTAATATCTTCGATTTAAGAGGTCCGTGTTCTTTCCTCTTTTTCGGGATTGTGCTGAGTTTTTTGTTGTACCTGTCCTCTTTTTCCTTGTTTCCGAATTTATTTGAGATATTAGAGGATTTACGGTACCCTGTTATTGCATCTTCCCATGCTTCCTGGGCTTCGTAAGTGTTGGCAATTAATGCTGCGACAATGGCTTCTCTTGAATGGTCTTTTGTTTTTTTGAATTTTTTAATAGATTTTCTGTAGTATGATCTGGCTTGTTCATATTCACCGCGTTTCTCGTTTATCATGCCAATACCTGTAAGGGCATAGCCTGCACCAATATGGTCTTTAACCTTATTATAACATTTTAAAGACATTTCATAATGCTTTTTTGCATTATCATAGTCTTTGATGTCAATGTAAAGATCTCCCATCTGCAGTAAAGTGTCAGCTTCCTTTTCAACAGCTTTAGTTTTTTTGAATATTTTCAAGGCCGTTTTGTAGTAAGATAATGATCCTTCAATGTTTCCATCCTCATAAAATTGGGATCCTTTTTCAAGGGACTTGATAGCTTCTTGTTGATCCATTGGTGACACCGTGTTAATTTCATTCAATTATTAAGTATATTTAGAATATCTTTTTAGGAATATATCTATTACATACATCTATAAATTTTTATCATATCTAAAAAATGGTTTAATTGTAAAAATAAAAGTATATGAAAGAAAGCATATAAACAGATACGTTAAAATGCATCATAAGTTAAGGGCCAATGACAACAGTCATGATATGAGGGGTTTCCATCCCCTGAAGTTCATGTTATATTAATTGCCAATAATGCATGGGATCAAATTCTTAAATATATCATGCTAATTTCATGTTCGTTAATTAACTAATCCCTCTTACTTTTTATCTTTTTAATAAACAATCTTTTTACATCTCTAACTCGTTAAGTAAACAAGATTTTGTACATTTTTATCTCTTTAAGTAACCAATCTTTACATCTACCATAACCAAGCTCTTTAGATCTCATTTTAAGTAAAAAAAACTCTTAAATCTCTATCTCTTTAAGTAACAATTTCTTTACATATTTATGTTAAAATAACCAAGCTTTTTTAAATCTTTAAGTTCGTTAAGATTAATTTTTTAAAACTTAAAATCTCCAAGTTAACCTTAACCTTAAAAATGGGCTCTTCGTTAAAACCAGTTAATCAATGATATTAACTAAAATTGTCCGTAAGTACAGTTGAATTAAAAATTTTAATCTTAACTGAAGGATATTTCCCAGTACAAACTTAGATCTTTAATAATAATCCTAGACAAAAATAATAAAGGCGCCGTTAGATTTGAAACATGTTAACTATAAAACATGGACACAAAGAAGGTTTTATATTATATGGCAGACCTAAATATTATAAGTAAAAGAATAGAATTAAAAATAAAGAATATATTTGGGTTAAGACTGAGGGGAATTATTAATGGTGAAGATAACGGCATTGTTACCTGCTTACAATGAGGAGATATCCATAGGCAGTATGGTGATAAAAACTAAAAAACACGTTGACGAAGTTATAGTTATTGATGATGGTAGTACAGATGCCACGGCAAAAATAGCAGAAGTTGCTGGTGCAAAGGTTATAAAACACGAATCCAACCTGGGAAAGGGGGCTGCCCTTAAAACTGGTTTTGAAGCTGTTGATGGGGCCGATGTTGTGGTCACAATAGATGCAGACGGCCAGCACAGCCCTTCAGAAATACCAAAACTCATAACTCCCATAATAAATGGGGAAACAGATGTTGTAAACGGCAGCAGGTACATTAATGGGGGAGAAAAGAACACTCCAACCTACAGAAGGGTGGGTCAAAGCGTGCTGGACATAGCAACCAACATAAACGGAAGAACCAACATCACCGATAGTCAAAGCGGTTTCAGAGCCTTCGCAGCACACACCATACCCGTGTTCCGATTCCATCAGAATGGTTTTGGTATTGAAAGTGAAATGTTAACAGATGCATCAAATGCAGGTTTAAGGATAGAGGAAGTAAGTGTAAGTGTTGAGTACCATGAAAATTCGCATAAAAAAAATCCCCTCAGCCATGGTGTGGGTGTGCTTGTCAAGGTGCTGCAGGACATGCAGTTCAAAAGACCAATTTATTACTTCACAATTCCAGGATTAGTGCTCATCGTGGTGGGTTTGGCTGCAGGTCTGGTTTTCTTTGGACAGTACCTTGGCGACCCCAATATGGGCGGACCCAGCGGACCGGGTAAGAGTCTTGCAACAACTGTTCTTGCAGGTTTAGTCACCATAACTGGGGTGTTCATTGCATTTACCGGGATAATACTTGACAGCATGACACAGATGATCAAAGAAAACATGATGCACATGAACAAATGATTTTTCAAACTCACTTACTCTTTTTATTTGAATTTAATCCAACTTTTGAGCCAAAACAAGCCAAAATACCAAATCGAACAAAATACCAAATCGAGCCAAAAATTAAATCAGGATAAAACTGAATTTAATTTTGCAGTCTACTATGATTTGCAGTCTAATTTTAACCTAAAACTGATTCAAAGTACGTTATAAGTAATTAACTAACATATTAAAGGTTAAATGACGGTAGCCGGAGTTTAGAATCTATTTTTCAAAAGAATATGTAATAACTTTTAGAGTTTAGGGTTACCTTAAAAAAATTTAGTTTCCATAGATTGTTGGTTTTCCTAAGAAACTCACATAACCCCATTTTTGAGTTTAATACAATAACCAGATTGTAGATGAAAAAATGGTGGATATTACTTTAAATTGGAGTTACATAATTAAATATTCATTTATAATCATTTTTGATTACTTAAAAATCTGTGTTCACCCATCGAAAACTTCAACGATTCCAGTTTAACGATACAACCTCCAGCATATCCCCATAAAAATATTAAATGGACTTTTTTTTGAGTAAGTACAGTTTTAAATGAGCTCTTTCATCAAAAAATGGATTGGATGAGTTTTATACAGATTTAGTGAATTTGAAAACTTCATAATCGGTCTTAAATTTAAAATACAGCACTATGAGGGCCTTTTTTTGTAAAAAAAATGAAAACATTTATATGGAAAGTTAGGGTTAGCTTAATATATTGTTTAATGTCCTATGGCTCTAATTTAGGGCAAAAAGACAAGGAGGTAATACAATCAAGAGAATGTTTACGATGATATTTCTTCTATTTGGAGTGTCAATTCTCTCTTTAAGCTGCGTATCAGCCACTGGATTAAACACAACTGTTACTCCTCATGTTACTGCAGTGAATCCATCCAATAACGCTGTTAACGTTGGGGTAGACAAGGTGATAAACGTCACTTTCAGCGAACCGATAAAGGCCGGTAGCAATTGGATAGAAGTCACAAACAGTAACGGCAAAGCAATACCAATCACCACATCAATCAACGGCAGCACACTAACCATAACACCAACCAACAATCTAACCAAAGCAACCAAATACACAGTACTCATACACACAGGCAGCATAACAGACATGGACAATAATAGCGTGTCTCCTTATGTAAGCCGTTTCACAACAGACAGCACAGTACCCACAGTAAAAACTGCAGACCCTGCAAACAGCGCCGTGAACATCGCAATAACTAAGGTGATCAAAATCACCTTCAGCGAAGCAATAAAAACCGGGAACAACTGGATAGAAGTCACAAACAGTAACGGCAAAGCAATACCAATCACCACATCAATCAACGGCAGCACACTAACCATAACACCAACCAACAACCTGACCAAAGCAACCAAATACACAGTACTCATACACACAGGCAGCATAACAGACCTGGCAGGTAACAACGTAGCAGGATACGTAACCAGATTCACAACAGACGGCACAGCACCCACAGTAAAAACTGCAGATCCTAAAAACAGCGCTACAAACATTGCAATAACCAAGGTAATTACAGTCACATTCAGCGAACCGATAAAAGCTGGTACCAGTTGGATAGAAGTCACAAACAGTAACGGCAAAGCAATACCAATCACCACATCAATCAACGGCAGCACACTAACCATAACACCAACCAACAACCTGACCAAAGCAACCAAATACACAGTACTCATACACACAGGCAGCATAACAGACCTGGCAGGTAACAACGTAGCAGGATACGTAACCAGATTCACAACAGACGGCACAGCACCCACAGTAAAAAGTTCAAACCCTGCAAACAGCGCTACAAACATTGCAATAACCAAGGTAATTACAGTCACATTCAGCGAAGCAATAAAGGCCGGTACCAGTTGGATAGAACTCATAAGCAGTAACGGAACATCGATAGATATCAAAATATCAATCAGCGGCAACACACTAACCATAACACCCACCAGCAACCTGACCAACGCAACCCCGTACACTGTACTCATACACACAGGCAGCATAACAGACCTGGCAGGTAACAACGTAGCAGGATACGTAACCAGATTCACAACCTACATGAACTCATGGTGCAGGCCAGTTTACATTATCAGTGATAACATAATCAACACTACAACAGACAACGCTCGTATAAATCAGATAATTGATGGATTAGCTACGTTGGGAGTTTATGCAGAGAATTGTGGTTTAGGTCCAAATAAACACATCGAAGTGCTGGAAAGTGCGCAAGTACCACAAAATGCACTGGTAGTGGATATATGTGGAGGTGCGTGTGCAGGGACAATCTATGAGATGAACACGACCTGGTATAAAGGTATAAAAGGAAGCAGGAAAGTATTTACAGTATTTTGGGCTCCTACTTCTGTTGATATAACTGGATTAGCATGGTTAGTTAGAGCACACGATGATGATTTCGATCCTGCGAGCTTTACAGGATTGGCACATCCAGATCAGTACATGTTAAGCAATGGGTACAACTACATCTACTCTGGAGATATGAACGCCATAATAAACAGCATATACAATGAATCAAAAATATAAACCCTATTTTCCTTTCTTTTTTATTTTTAGATATATTTTGTAGATAGATTGTTTTTAGATAGAATTTAAAATTAGATTTTGTCCTCAACTAATAGACCTCAACTAATAGACTTTTTTTCAATTAAGATTTAAAATTAGATAATTAGATTTTTTTAATTAGGTTTTAGTTTTAAAGATTTTTATTCTACATTTAGATTTTTTATTTTAGAATTTTAGTTTAGCCGGAGCATATGCTATGGAATTTTTGAAGACGTTTTATGTAATGAATCTGATTTAAATAAAACGTAATTAAATGAATTGGAAATAAACGAAATTTTAGAGTCGTAAAAAAAAGAGGTGGTTAAAAAAAGGATATTGATATCTGAGAAATGAGACCAAAGAAATATGTCTGATTTTCCCAATCAGAAGCATCTGACGTATTCAATCAACTGAAGCCATGGCAAGCCACTAGGTACGTGTCATGAGGTACATGTATCAAAGTATCAAACCAATCCAAATCAACTGCATCCAAAATAATCCCATGACGTATGCATCAGACACCAAACCAATCAACTAGGGGCCATGAAAAAGACCCCTGAATCCATTTATCAGGGGCCAACCAAAAACATCAACTGTTTATCGTGATCTCATATACATTATAGTCCGTATTTTCATAAACCAGTTTCATGTAAGGTAAGACCCATTTATCTGTACCGTAGGTTGCGTTGTTAACAAACGTGTACATACCACGTGTTAATGTCTTATTTTGAGATTTATCGCCGCTGAATGTGAGCCTCTTATCAAAAACCAGGTATCTGATGTTGTACTTAATCAAACTTGCATTATTAGGCATTTTTCCTATGGTGTAATGATTGAATACAGTTTGTCCTGTTGTTGAAACCAGGAACTGGTTGGTGTTCTGGTTGTTTGATACAACACCGTAGCTACTGTTTGCATTTTTGCTGAACCAGTCTGCAAGGCCCACATCCGAAGTTGTAGGCGGAGCAATCTGAGGATTCATTATGCTCATGTTCTGGTATGCGTACACATCGTACTTTGGAATCACATTGAAGTTCGGGTCTTGAACAGTTGTAATTCCATAGAGGGATGAAATCACAAACACTGAGATCAAAAATGCAGATCTGATGGATTTTGATGTGAATTCCTTTTTCTTGTACTCATTGTACAGGTAGCTTAAACCAGAACCTCCCAAAATGGAAAGGGGCAGTAATAGATAGACAAGAAGTCTGATGGAAGTAACATTAACCCCAAACCAGTAAGCTTTACTTGCGATGAGCATAACCACAGCCCAGGTTATGATAAATATATCTGCGGTTCTCCTCTTTTTATATGAAACAAATCCGCCTATAACCACAAACAATAGGAGGATGCCCAGGTATGCAATGTACTTCAGGTTGCTTATTGGGTCGTTTGTAGGTAGGGATGTGTGGTATCCGGTTGCTGCAAGAACACCCTTTGCCAGAACTGCGTGCATGATATTTGGTGCAATCAGGAAGAGTGCAAGGGCAACAATCAGGGCACCTACGATGTTGGTCGCGAGAAAAACAGCGTAGCTTTTGAAAAAGGAGGTATCCCTTTTTAAAATTCCTACAACCAATGTACATGCAGTTAAAATTGCAAATAGACATACTGGTGCTGATTGATGTGTTAAAACCACCAGTATAAACAGAAATCCTGAAATTACAGCGTATAAATATTTTTTATCCACAGCTGACCTGTAGAAAAGGTAAACTGCCAGCGTCACAAATATCAACGCCAGTGTCTCTGGTAAAGGGGACATCAGCCTGCTGAAAAGGAAACTTGATATTAACAGGAATCCTGCTGATATCCCTGCAACTTCACCGTAGAACTTTTTACCAGCATAAGTAACTGTTAAAACGGTTAAAAATGCAAATATGGGCTGTAATGCGCGTGCAACTGTGAAGTAGTTAAGTTTCAGCGTGGATGCCAGGAAAAGGAGCATCAAACTGAAAAGTGGAGGATAACCAATTTTACGCCCTAAACCAGGGTCCATAAGTGGATCTATTAATGTCAGCCCGTACTGGCCGTAAACCTGTGCAACATGTACTTGATAAAATATATCGGTTGTTAAGGGCCATCCATACTTTAAAGTCGGGATCAACGCTATTAAAAACGCCACCACAGCGGGGATAATCCATAAAAATTTTTTAAACTGTTTATAATCGAATGTCATAGAAGAACCATACCTGTAAAATTGTAAAAAACTGTTTTATATCAATGATCTGTATCTGGATGTAAAATTCGTATATAAACTTATTCTACATTTTAACAGTATAAAAATATTGTTACTCTCAAAAAAAATTGAAAAATTTTATATAAAAACTTTAATTGTATGGAACTTAATATAGAAGCAGATTCATGTAAAATCAAGCAGGTATTGAAATGAAAATCAGAATATTTATACTGAGTTGCGGAGAATACGGATCGAGGATCATAAATAATATTGCAAATAAGGGCCTTGGATCCTCCATAATTGGACTGCATGAATTTCCAGATGACCTCCCCGAATTCATAGACGATTTTGAAGAGTACATCCCAAAAGAACTGCCTGAATGCGACCTCATCTTATCACTGGACCTTTACGGGGACATAAACATGGTAATACCAGCCATAGCCCGTAAAACCGGTGCAAAATCCATAATTGTTCCTATACATGACCCTGCACAGATTCCACCTGGTCTTCAAAGGGAGATAGAGGAAGCTGCTGGAGATGTTACCATTGTGTTCCCAAAACCATTCTGTTCCCTTAAACCCACAGGGGATGAGGTTATAGATGAGTTTGTCAAATATTTCGGAAAACCCGAGGTAGAAATTGATTCAGACGAACGCATAAAGAGTGTAAAAATTTTAAGGGACGCTCCATGCGGTGCAGCAGGGTACGTGGCAGAAAACCTTGAAGGTTTGAATGTTGAAGACGCTGAAATGGAAGCAGGAAACAAGATCCATAATTATCCCTGCCTTGCATCCATGAAAACAGACCCCATGATTGGCGACACAATACTGCACCTTGCAGGTTATAAAATAAAAGAAGCCGTAAAGGAGAGTCTGGGATTTGCAGAGGCCTCTGCAGTTGTCGATGAAGAAAGCTGTATGGGAGATACTGAATGCGACCACAACTGCATAGATGTATGTCCAAACGTTAAGATAGGTGACGACACCATCATACTAAAAGACAATGGAAAAGTAGTTATAGACCCGGCTTCCTGCGGATGCTGTGAAATCTGCGTTCGAGAATGTCCTTACGGTGCTATTGAAATTGTAGATGAAGAAATACCTTTAAATAAATAGATCACAAGAAACAACTCTTAAACTTCTTGCAAGATCTTTACAATCTATTTATAAACAAAATAACATAAATCCAAGTCTGAAAGTTTACATTAACGTATCAATATGCTGAAAAATGGCTGTGAAAAACAATGAAAGGAAAAGTAGTATTCATAGGAGGGGGTCCTGGAGACCCTGAACTTTTAACCATCAAAGCATCTAAAGTGCTGAAAAATGCTGATGTTATCATATATGCAGGATCTCTTGTAAATAGGGATGTTTTAGGCTGTGCAAAGGCCGAAGCAGATATCTACAATAGTGCGTCCATGAACCTGGATGAGATCGTTGAACTGATGCGCAGAGAAACAGAAAAGGGCAGAGTTGTGGCAAGGGTTCACACAGGCGACCCATCTATCTACGGAGCTATCGGAGAACAGATAGAACGGCTCAAAAAGATGGAAATACCCTTTGAGATAATTCCGGGAGTTAGCTCACTTTTTGCAACTGCTGCGGCACTTGAAGCAGAGTTAACACTTCCTGAGGTATCCCAAACAGTTATAATAACCCGTCCTGAGGGAAGAACACCAAAACCATCATCTGAGGCTATTTCAAAGCTTGCAGAGCATAACGCAACCATGTGCATCTTCCTAGGGGTTCACATGATCAAAGAAGTTGCAGAGGATCTGAAAACACACTACCCCCCAAAAACCCCTGTTGCAGTTGTTCAGAAGGCTTCCTGGCCCGATGAAAAGGTTGTGAAGGGTACTCTTGAAAACATTGCATCCAGAGTCAAAGAATCTGGAATAGAAAAAACTGCAATAATCGTTGTTGGTAATGTGCTTGGTACATCTCACATCACGCCATCAAAGCTTTATGATTCCGGCTTCACACATGAGTACAGGAAGGGTACAGATTAATTGAAGATCTGCCCGGAACTATATCAAATAAATCAGGATTTTGAATTTTAAGCATAGGATATTTTTTTTATATTTTTATATTTTTATATTTTTTAAAATTTTAGAATTTTTGAAAAAAAGAAGTTTATTCTTTGTTATTTTGAATTTAAAAAAAAATGTTTATCTCTTGTTATTTGAATTTATTAAAATTAGAAAGTTAATCCATCTTATTAATAAAAGTTAATTTCCTGTTATTTTAAAGAATTTTAAGTTAAAATCTTAGATCGAATTTTTTTTAGATAATTCACAGATTCTTTTTAGATAATTAAAAACCCTCATTTTTTTGATCTGACAGTATAACTTTTATTTTTCATGGACTCTTTCACAAAAATTTCTAAGTGTGGAAAAAAGATGTTGAGATAAAACTATGAAACTGACTATTTGAAGGAGAAATAGAATGTGTTTATTTTACTTTAAAGTTTTTTAAAATCCTTTTTTTAACAATATATTTTGCAGTGTTTTAAAAAAAATAAAAAAGGTTAAAATGTTTTTATTGTTTTCTTCTTGGTAACATTCCACTGAATATGGTTAGGATTGCTAAGGCTAATCCTGCTAGTGGTACGCCTGTATGTTGCATGCTGATTGTTTGTGTTGCTGCGTTTACTGTGTTAGTGTTGTTTCCATTGGAATTATTGTTGTTTTGTGCTTGTACGTTGACTGTAAATGGTGTTAGTGGGTTTGTGTTCTGATTAAAGGTTTCTGAGGTTATTGTTGGTGTGATTATGTAACTTCCACTTCCTGATGCCTTGACTGTGAGGTATAAGTAAGGATCTCCCACAGCTACATTAGATAATGTCCAGGTTATTGTCCGATTGGCAGCGTTGTAGGTCCATGTTCCGTTATCAACACTTGCAGTTACAAATTCCAAACCAGATGGTATCTGGAAAGACATTGTAACATTGGTTGCATTATCCGGTCCATTGTTACCTAATTTGTAGGTTATAATGAATGTGTCACCCACAGTGGGGTTCTTGTTGGATGTTGTAGTGTTCAGGTACAGGTATGATGCCGGATTAATTGTTAATGTTGCGTTTCCAGTGCTGTTTCCATAACTTGTATCATTTCCAAAGTTTGCAGTTATGGTATAAGTTCCTGCTTCTGATAGTGTGTAACCTAGTGTAGCAACTCCATTACTATCAGTAACCGCAGTATAATCTTTCCCATTTACTGTGAAAGTAACAGTTTTACCCGTTAAAGGATTTCCATTTTCGTCTTTAAGAGTGGCTGTTAAATTAACATTTTGTCCATTACTACCCGTCACATTACCCACAATTAATGTAGTGTTCAATTTATTGATAGTGATTAATGTTGAAAGTAGTTGATTGTCAACTGTTGCTATAACATTTTCACTACCACTGTTAGTTGATGTGAACAGTGTTGTGGCTGTGCCGTTTGTTAATGTGGTTGATATTGTGCTTAAACTACCTAAACTGGTATCTGACAGGTTAAATATTACGGTGGTTCCATCAGGTACATGCCCTTCTTTTATAGGGTCATGGTATGTTTCTGTTGAGTCGTGTTGTAAGTCAACAGTTACAGTAGAGTTACCCCCAACAAGTATTGTGGAGTTATCACTTGTAACAGTTAAAACTAACCAAGGAGAAACATCCACACCATCGCTAACCTTGCTTGAGGGGTCATCGTTTGATCCCCACCAATTATACCTAGCAGTCACACTTCCAGCATCGTTGTAGATCTCGTTTGCCCCATTGTCTAAAATCCGACAAAACGAAACAGACACATCAGTATACCAGTTGGCGATGGCTCCACCAACATATGCGGTGTTGCCTGTAAATGTACTGTTCCCCACAGTCGAACTACCCCCACAATTGTAGATTGCTCCACCATTATGTGCGGTGTTGCCTGTAAATGTACTGTTCCCCACAGTTAAAGTTCCAAAAAAGTTGCGGATGGCCCCACCACTCACATTAGATCCATCAATTGAATTGTTTGTGAATGTACTGTTCCCCACAGTTAAAGTTCTAAAGTTGGCGATGGCTCCACCACCATATTGATTTGCGGTGTTGCCGGTGAATGTACTATTCCCCACAGTTAAATTACCTTCATTGTATATGGCTCCACCACAATTATCTGCGTTGTTGTTTGTGAATGTACTGTTATTTACAGTCAAATTGCCAAAGTTGCGGATGGCTCCACCATATTCCTCTGCGGTTCCGTTTGTTAGTGTTAGGTTGGTTATGGTGACTGTTACTCCTGATGCTATTGTGAATATGCTGTTTCCGGTTTTTTGTCCGTTTATTATGGTCCCACTTTGGCTTTCACCTATAATGTTCATATTTTTGTCAATGATAATGTTGGATTCATTGTAGGTTCCATTTGTTATGTATACTGTTCCGTTTGGTGCTAATATATTTATAGCGCCGGTTATTGTGGCTTTAGGTCCGCTTGTACCGTTCCATACAGGTGATAGTCCATCGTAATTGTCATTTCCATTGGTGCTGACGTATGCTATCAATGATTCCACGGTCACTGATGTTGATTCAAGTTGATTGTCAACTGTTGCTGTAACATTCTCTGTACCTGTACTTGTTGCTGTGAACATTGTTGTAGCTGTGCCGTTTGTTAGTGTGGTTGATATTGTGTTTAAACTGCCTAACCTGGTATTTGATAGGTTAAAGGTTATCAAAGTTCCATCAGGCACATGACCTTCTTTTGCTGGGTCATGGTATGTTCCCGTTGAGTCGTGTTGTAAGTCAGCAGTTACAGTAGAGTTACCCCCAACAAGTATTGTGGAGTTATCACTTGTAACAGTTAAAACTAACCAAGGAGAAACATCCACACCACTGTTAACGTAAGTTGAAGGATCATTGTTGGCCCACCAATTATACTTGGCAGTCACACTTCCTTGATCGTTGTAGATCTCGTTTGCCCCATTGTCTATGATCTGACAAAACGAAACAGACGCAGTTGAAAGTATGTTGTAGATGGCCCCACCGAAGATGGCTCTACCATTAATGGTTGCGTTATTGCCTGTGAATGTACTATTCCCCACATTTAAAGTTCCTTCATAGCTACTGATGGCTCCACCAGTGTCTGCGGTGTTGTTTGTGAATGTACTATTCTCAATGGTCAAACTACCACCATAGTTGTAGATAGCTCCACCATCCCATGCGGTGTTGCCTGTGAATGTACTGTTGGTTATGTTTAATGTGTTATCGTTGTAGATGGCCCCACCAACCCCACCACCTGAGGTTGCGGTGTTGTTTGTGAGTGTGCTGTTGGTTATTGTTAGTGTTCCACCGTTGTAGATGGCTCCACCAACATTAGTTGTGGTTCCATTTGTTAGTGTTAGGTTGGTTACGGTGACTGTTACTCCTGATACTATTAGGAATATGCTGTTTCCAGATTTTTGTCCGTTTATTATGGTCCCACTTTGGCTTTCACCTATAATGTTCATGTTTTTGTTGATGTTTATTCCGGATTCATAGTAGGTTCCATTTGCTATGTATATTGTTCCGTTTTCTGCAACTATTGTTGTTGCGTTTTTTATTGTTGCTTTTGGTCCACTTCCCGTTGTACTATTATAGGTTGTTGATTGTCCATCCCAACTATCATTACCAGTTGTACTGACATACATGGTTGAATTATCACCTGGAGTAGCAGCACTTACAGTGCTTAATCCGAAACTGATGAAAATCATGAGACCTAAAAGTAACAACGGAATTTTTAAGTGATTACTTGTTTTCATAAGCCTTTTTCACCTCCTTTTATAATTGATAATTATTTTTTTTGGAAATTAAATACCAGAAAAATGGGTGAAAATAAAATGAAAACTTCTGGAAAACTGTTGCAAATTCACTTAAACTCCACAAAATAAAACAAAATACTTAGTGAAAGAATTTGGAAAATACTGTTTTTAATGTTGAATTCTACTAATATCACCCTTAAAATAATATTTTAAGTCCTAATTAAGGTGATATCACAAAACCCCATAAAACTTACTATTCAATCATAAAAAATAATATATAAATACCAGATTCCATTTAACATTAATTACTCTAATTTTAAATCAAAAAACGCCAATAAAAGCCCTAGAACTAAATATGACTTCAAAAAAAGCGAGTTATAAAAGTGAACATCTCCTTTTAATAAAAAAATACTCATAAAAAATTTTATATAAATCTCTTTAAGTTAAAAATAGAGTATTATTTGTTTTAAAGTGAGGAGGAAAAGGGATTCCCTCTCAAAAGACCAAAGTTATAAGCAATGGACTGCTTATCAATCATACTATTTTTAATACAACCATGAAAAAAGTTTAGGGTCTTAGATTTTTTAGGTTTCTGAAAACTTTTTTAGGGCTGTTTTTGAGCTTTAAACCGGTGTTGTTATGAGCCCTGCTAAAAATACAGTTATAATAGTGGTTCTTTCAGTTGAATCTGGTGCATATTTGTGTATTTTAGGTTTACTGTCTAAAACGCCAATAATACCTTTAATTACAACCTCAATAATCTTTGCTTGTGTTCATTTCGGGGTATTATGGTTCAGATGTTTTTTTTTTCGACTGTATATGCAATAGTTAGTATACTTATTGGGGGAATAATTGGGCATAGTGGTATTGGGAGAAAAACAGCGATTGGAGGACATATTGCAAACAATATGTTTCTATCATTAACTTTCACAGGACAAGGAGGTGGACTTGGTAATATACCCCCATATTAACATTTTATAATGATTATTTTTTGGAACAAAAAGAGAAAATCCGTCAAATATTTAAATAAAAATAGTTAACAGAGAAAAATAAATAGACATTTCCACTCATTTATTTAAATTTCAGTTAAATTCCTTTGCAGGTTTTAAACATGAAAAGATATACAAAGATTGGGGCGGTGCTGGTAACTGTTTTGTTGACTGTTTTTGCAGGTCTTACTGGTTTTTTTGAATCTTTGTTCTGGTTTTTATATCCAGTTAAAGTTTATATGTTTTATTTGAACTCAGTTTTTTTGATGCTTGGTATCTGTTTGAATATAATTTCTGAATTTGTTGAAAAAAGGAAAAAATTATTGTTTAACAGTTCTATATTAATTACAGTAATTGGTTTATGCATAGTATCTGTTATTTGGGGTTATACACATCCAGAACAAGTCACAAACATTTCACATGCATATAATCTAACAGATTTTCTGACGAGTTCTATCTCAATATTCCTTGGTAACGTATTAGGTAATTTATTAGCAATTTTATTAAGTCCAACAATACTTGCCCCTTACTTCATACTCAGCCACACTATATACCGGTCTTATGATATAACCGGTGTAGTAAATTATTATGGGGTTAATGGTCTGTTATACTTCTTATTACAGCCCCACATATATGTTGAACTTTTTGCAACAGCATTATCCCTCATAGCAGGATTTAAAATAGTTTCAAAAACAGTTAAATCTGTTATATCCATTAAGAGTATTGGTGTGAAAAATTCATTAATAGAAATAAAGGACGCAGTAGTATACGAACTTAAAAACACCATGCCCAAAGTAATAATCCTATTACTCATTGCAGCACTCCTAGAAACATTATTCCCCATATACTTATTAGGAAAATACTTATTAGGAGTAGGTTTATGAAAAACAATATTATCATCTAAAACATCAGACATTTTAATAGATAGTGTGATAATTGTTTTATCTGCATTGGCTTTTATAATGATTATTTTCTGGAACAAAAAAGAGAAAATCCGTTAAATATTTAAATAAACATGATGCTTAACCTTGTTAAATTGAGGGAAGCTTAGATTAATTTTTTTTAGATAATAAACAGTACCATCAAAACTTAAAAAATAATTTAAAAAAGACTAATAAAAATTTAAAATAAAGTTTTAAAACTAAAATAAAACTTAAAAAATACAAAGAATGAATTTTCCCTAGAGCAGTTCTTCTCTTAGGTCAATTGTATCCTTGAGGTCCGGTCCTGTGGATATTATGGTTACAGGAACTTTTACCTCTGTTTCAATTTCATCTATGAACTTTTTAACTTCAGATGAAAGCTTGGAGTAATCATCTACACGTTCAGACTGCGGATATAACCTGTCAACGCATGTCAGGGCTATCTGGGTTGCACCGTTTATCATGCAGGATTCTTTGGCCATTTCCATGTCGAAGATACCCACCCTTCGCCTTCTTCCTGTGACAGTTCCGTACTCTTCTATGTTCATTTCCTCTGCTTCTTCCTGACTTATCTCTGTTTTGAAAGGTCCTGCACCTACACGGGTTATGTATGCTTTAAATACGTTTATAACTTCATCAACCCTTGTTGGTCCCACACCAACATCTGCTGCTGCGGTGCTTGCTGTGGTGTCCTTGCTTGTAACGTAGGGGTAGGTTCCGTAGTAGAGGGATAATCCGAATCCCTGGGATCCTTCTATGAAAACATCTTCACCCTCGTCAAGTGCCTGGTTGATCTCGGTTGGGACGTCTGTTGTGTGGCCGTTCATCTCCTCAACCTGGCCTGCAAGTTTTGCAGTCCTCATAACTCTTTCCGCATTTGCTGGTCCGCATCCGCTTCCTGTGGTTCCTATGTTCTTTGAAAGATAATCAGAAGACCTGTCCTGATCCATGTGCTTCTGTTCTATGATTGCACATCTGTAATCTGCAAATGTCCTTTCTGCAACTTTGTATTTTTTGAGGTAGCTGAGTTCGTAGAGGAAGACCTCAGGGTTTACCAGAACACCGGCTCCCACAAGTAGCCTTGCTCCTGTGTGCACAAATCCTGATGGAATTAATCTTAATCCATATTTTTCGCCGTTGAACTCTACTGAATGCCCTGCATTTGGGCCTACGCCCGCTCTTGCTATGATATCAGGTTTATCGTTGGAACAGAGGTAGGTGATACATTTACCTTTACCTTCATCTCCCCATTCTCCGCCAACTAATACGTTACATGTCATGTGAAATTCTCCTTATAAATCCATTCATTATAATGCCATATTTCTAACCTCTTTTATATTGTGAGGACTTGAATAAAAACCTTTCTCATCCATAAAAGAAGATCTGAAATTTCGGATCTAAATAGAAATATGGTTAATTTAGTTAATGTTTTTTGTTGATGATCCTCTCAAAGAGCTCTGGAGTGTACTTCCTCTGCAGAGCTATTAAAACGTGTTCATCCAATGCTTCTTCCAGAATATCCTCTGTAATCTGTTCTTCGCCCCGCCTTATCCTCACTGCCTGTGCTATCTGAGCAACATCCCTTGCATGGGCAAAGGTTGGTTTGAGCTGTTCCCCACCTTGAACCAGAGGAATATAAACCTTTTTAAACCTTTCCAAAATTTTATCATCGTACTTTTCGCGCAGGGTGTCTAGATTTTCCCGGAAAACCTCAACTATCTCATCGGGATGTGGAGGTCCGAGCAGAATGTGCATGGGCGCCCTTCGAAGGTGTGCCTCATCAATTATGGTTATTTCCAGGTTGGTTGAAAATGCAGGTATGAAGTGGGTGTGGACCATTGCAGGTGCACCCTTAACGTATATCACATCTTTTTTGTTCTCAAGGGGAACAATTAACCTGTTTAAAATTGCATTATGGTCTTCTTTCTGCCTTCCAAGGTCGTCCAGAAGCAGTACTCCTCCGTTTGCCTTTATAATTGGGGAAGTCTCATAAACACCCTTGTTCGGGTTGTAGTTGGTTTCGAGTTTTTCTGTTGAAAGTTCCGAACCTGTGAAAACAAATGGGGCATAAACCTTAACCCATCTGGGATCTTCAGGCTGTTCAGGGCGCATTTTATGAAAGTCAGGATCAAAAAGTTGTATAACACTTTCGCTGAACTCTATGTACTTTGGAATCAATAGAGGAGGTAGCAAATCTGACATCTTGCTTGTGAGAAATGTTTTACCGGTTCCAGGAGGTCCGTATATGAAAAATCCTTTTCCACCTATTGCAGATGCTACCAGAGTCTTTTTAGCATCCTCAACACCCACAACACCTTTTAATGCCTTCTCAACCACTTCAGGAGGGATTTCCAGGGGAAATCTGCCCTTGAGCTGTACTTCCATTATCTCAAAATACTCTTCATAGCTTACAGGAGCCATTCCAATATAGGGGTTTTCCTGTATGACCTGAAGCGCCTTTTCACGGCCCTGTTTTTTTATGGTGTATTCAACGCTGGGGAAAAGGAAGCCCCCTCCTGTCTGGGCACATAAATCCTGTTTTTCCAGAGCCCTGAGGACTTCCTCAAGGATGTCAACGTTTAAACCGGTTATTTCATTTATCTGGCTTACCTTGATGGACCCATAGGTTGATACTATCTTTAAAACCAGATTTTTTATAAATGAGTCGGATACATCCATATCTTTAAGGGATTTAGGTTGTTCAAGAAGTTTGAATAATTTCTGCATTTTTTCGTCGTGGTAATAGTCCATTGAAAATCACTTGCCTGATTTAAACATTATTCATGAATTTTTATACGCATAAATTTAGGTCACAGTCCAAGGGTATATTAATCCTATAAAATAGTTTTTACTATCCAGTTTAAGTATAATGGATTTGTTTGTCATAAAATCTGCTGATACAGTACGATCTTTCCAGAAAATCCAGATAAACAGGACAAAATAGTAAAGAATAATAAAAAGTTAATATAAAATTGAAAATGGTGTAAACAATGGAAAAATCAGATGAAATCAAAAAGATCAAGGTGGAAGAAGAGTTTAGAAAATGCACGGTCTGTGGATTCAATCGAGGATTTCATGCCTCATTTCTAAAAGATGATGACAGTTCGAAGTACAGGGTAATTTATATATGCCCCGAATGCGGAAGCCGTTACGATGTTGGGTTGAAGGTTGAACTTTAAATTAATCTTTTTTTGTTTTAGATAGAATCTTGACCGACCAAGTAAAGTACAGTAAACAAGTAAAGTCAAATAACAACTATACCCAAGTAAAGTACAATAAAACAAGTAAAGTCAAATAACAACTATACCCAAGTAAAGTACAATAAAACAAGTAAAGTCAAATAACAACTATACCCAAGTAAAGTACAATAAAACAAGTAAAGTCAAATAACAGCTATACCCAAGTAAAGTACAGCAAGCAAGTAAAGTTAAATAACAACTATACCTAAGTATAGTATAGGTGATAAAATGCCAAGTTTGCCATTGGGTATTCCTTCAGATCTGGACAGATACTTCTACAACCGGGAAAAAGAATTGATAAATCTCAAGTCCTTACTGAGTACACTTAATCAGAATGTAGCCAACCAAATCATCATTACAGGCCATAGAGGTATTGGAAAATCATTTCTTTTAAAAAAATTGGTTCAGGAACTTCCTTCTAATATTTTAACCGCTTATGTGGACATATCTAAAATATATGGAATACACAAAGGTGTTCTCACCGAAGAATCAATAATGGACAATCTTCTTGAAGAAATGAATAAAGCAATTGGAGAAGAATCAGATATTTCATTAAAAGTTTATAATGCAGGTAAGGATATTTTAAGAAGAATTAGAAGGAAAAATTATGATTTCAAAGAAGCAGGCAGTATTTTAGGCATACCAATTCCGGACGTTACCGATAATTATGAAAAGCTCAGTAAATTCGTCATGGAATACCCTCAAAAAGTGGTGGAATCTTCAGAAGGAAAAATTAATGGTTTTGTAATTGTAATTGATGAATTCCAACTTATAGGTGAAATAAATTCTCCAGAAGCTTTTTTCTGGATGTTCAGAAGTTACACACAGGACCAGGATAATGTGAGCTACATTTTTACAGGTTCTACATCCTCATCAAGTGATATTGTCGGGAAAATTAATGGAATCAACGGAGCATTTGGGGGTAGGATGATTCAGTTCAACGTTGACAATTTCTCAAGAGATGAAACTGAAGGATACCTTAAAGAAAAAGTTCCTGAAATAAAATTTACTGATGATGGTTTAGAAAGATTCTACAAGTGCACACGGGGATATCCATCTTATATAAACAGTTTCTGTAACACCATGTCCACAAATATTGTTTATGATAACGATAGAGTTGTTGAAGAGTTTTATCAGAAGATCGATCAGATTGCCATAAAATGGATCTTCCAGTGGGCCACCCTCTCTAAACGTGAAAAATGTATAATAACTGTAGTTATTGATAATGGACCTTTAACATGGGGTAATTTAGTGGACAAAGTGGATTTTTCCGATAGAACCCTGGCAAAGTATCTCAGTATACTTAAAAATAAGGGCATCATAACGCATTCTGACAGAAAGTATAAAATCGACGACCACATGCTGTCTGCATGGCTCAAATACAGAAAAGAAAATGACGGATTTTACCCACCCTAAAAGGATCGTCTCTACAATTAACTCCAGTTTTAGCTTTAAATGTACATTACTATAGTCTTCGTCTGCAAAAATGGGAAACCCCGTGGAAGCTAAAATTAAAGTTCATCAAAAACTTCTTTAGCTGCAGTTATACCATTTAAAGCCGCTGGAAAACCTGCATACACAGTCATGAGAATGATGGTTTCTTTTATTTCTTCTTTACTCAAACCTATATTAAGCCCGGCTTTAATATGGAATAAAAGCTGAGGTTGAGCTGTTCCAATTGCTGTAAGTGCAGCTATGGTTGCGATTTGTCTCATCTGAGGGTCAAGATTTTCCCGGGAGAATATATCCCCGTAGCCAAAAGCAACGGTAAATTCAACCATATCCAGGGATATATCTTTAAAATTCTCTTTTAAAACAGTGATTTGGTTTTTATCAAGTTTTGAGAGCCATTCTGCACCTTTAACGAACCTATCTCTTTTGGTGATTTCTTCTATCTGTTTAACATTTAGAGTTTTCTCATTTAAAACCTCTTTTAGAATGTTCATTCCGTTGAGGGCACTTGGAAACCCGCTGTATACAGCCATTTGCATTATGACTTCCACAAGTTCCTCTGGAGAACAACCAACATTCAGTGCTGATTTAATATGAAGCTTCAACTGAGGAGTGGCATTTCCCATGGCTGTTAAAGCTGCAACAACTGCTACTTCCTTCTGTCTAAGATCGGTGCCTTTTCGAGGGTAAATATCACCAAAAGCGAATTCAATAATATATTTACCTAAATCTGGGGCAATATCCTTCAAATTTTCAATAATAGCAAAACCTGCTTCATCGTCAACTTCTTTTAATTTTCTCAACCCTTTAGTGTACCTATCTTCCTCCACATTACCATCTCCACTAAAATGTAATACTTTGAAATATAAAAAAATTTCTGTAAAAAAAATAACTTATTTAATATTGTTTGTAACGTTGCGTTTCACTGAATTAATTTCAAACCCAGTTTTGTACTGTTTCAATCCTAACTTGAAATAATCATATGCCTAAAAATATATGCCTAAAAAATAATAATTAATCATAGTTAGTTATTCCATTATTAACAATTCAAATTTTCAACTGTTTAACGGCATTTTTATCACCATACACGGATGTTGGTACCCTGAATTTGGGGAGGAAATTCTTATTCACAAAAACTAAAAAAATCATTGAAATTAGGGGAGGTAATCCATGAAAAAAATAGATTACATCATGTTAGGGATGTTGTTATGTTTTGTAGTGGCAGCATCAGGATGTGTTAATCCATGGAGTGGGTCAGGAAATCAGACGGGAAATCAAACAGGGAATGGGACTGCAAATCAGACAGATGTTCAGGGAGTTAGTAACGTTGTTTTGAATGGTCCGGGTACTTTAATTATCCAGCAGGGCGACCAGGACTCACTTACTGTGGAAGCTGATAGTAGTATGATGTCCAAAATCACCACTCAGGTATCTGGAAATGCACTGTCAATTAGCAACCTTAACTCTGTCAGCAATGGGGCTGTGAAGTATCGCTTAACCCTTAAAAATCTGGATACCATTACTCTCCATGGAAATGGTGAAGCCCAGGTGACCAGCCTTAACACCAACAAACTCATAACCACAGTTGATGCGGGTAAAATAAGCCTTGCAGGTACAGCCAAAGATCATGTTGCAACTGTCAACGGAGGCGGGCAAATCAACGCCCGTGATCTGCAGAGCCAGACTGCCACCGTGACCATTAACGGAGAGGGTTCAGCAATTGTAAATGCTGTACAGACACTCAAAGCAGTTGTAAACGGGGGAGGTTCGATATCTTATCTCGGCAATCCTCAGGTGACCCAGCAAGTTAATGGTATGGGTACTGTGACAAAGACCAGTTAAATAGTGACTAAGTTGAATAAAGACTACAGATGGGTTAATGACTCAAAATGAAAAAATTTAAAACTGACACAGAACATTGATTCAATTGAAGCTGCACAACCAATATTCATATAAAAACGATTCATCTGACCCATCTCTTATTTACTTACGTTAAATGTTAAACACTGGTCTCAAGAGTTTGTAATTTAATGATTTTATAAAATAAGTTGGTTCATTAGTAGTTATTTTTAGTACACAGAATATCTTGGGCACCCAATAAGGAGGTAAAATGATGCCCAAGAAATTTGTGGTCCATATAGTACTAAGTTCGTAGTAATTAATATTCTTTCTGTTATTATTTCAAGCGAAAAAAACCATGGAAAAATTTTATCATACTGAATAAGACCAATTATCATGTTATAAAGTAAATATCGGAGGAATATTATATGAAAGTTAAATACGCAACCATTGCAGTTAAAGATATGGATGAATCAATAGAATTTTACTCGGAAGTTTTGGGCTTTAAAGTGGATGGTAAAATAAATCCCCATCAGGGATTGAATATCACATTTTTAAGGAATGAGGGAGATGCCATGATAGAACTCATAGAAAATGTGGAAGAACCCGAAAAACAGGGCATATTCATGGTTGGAATGGAAGTTTCTGACATGGAAACCACTGCAAAAGAGTTATTATCCAAGGGGGCTAAATTCACCCGAGGACCCATCGAAGTTGGTGATGGGGCTAAAATCGCCTTTTTAAAAGATCCTAACGGTGTTGAGATCGAACTCATCCAACACTAAAAAAAGGATATTCTTTTCCAGTATCCAATTTCTAAGCATCTTTTTTCCCACTTATTTTTCCCACTACCTTTTTTTTGCACATTCACCTTCTTCTATTACATAACACCTTGGCACGAATGATGGCCATTCCCTCAAACAGTATGGTTTGAGTTACCTTTTTTATGGGGAGATAAGCTAGACTGTTAACTTTTAACGGTATTATATCTTGTTTTACAATGAAAATAGCTAAAAAATAGATAGACGTATATATATGATAATAATAAATTAAGTGCGGAGAGTATTCATGTTAAAATATTTGGGCATATTAAAAGAACCAGAGGGTGGGAAGGATCCAACAGCCTCAAACTTCTTAGTGACGTTTGTGGAAGATGGTAAAGTAACAGAAATAGAATTTGCAAAATTAACAAAATTTATGGGCGAATATTATGGGTTAGCACGTCCTCAAATATCCATTACATGGAATTTAACTTATAACTTTGATTCAACAGTAATAATCCGATTAAAGTTCCAATATTTAGATATAGAATGGCCAAATGATATGATCAGACAGGAAAGACTTAATGAAGTCTTGATAGCCGAATTTGAAATAGTTTATAAGAAATTTTTTGAACCTAAATTGTTTAAATCAAAAATTAAATAATACGAAATAACGAGGAGTAATTATGGGGCTACAATTACATCCAATTATTTCTATACCTTTCGGAGTGATTACAACTATAGTATTCCTTCAAGTCTTTGGAATTCCCACATTACCGCTTGGTGGAAATGCAGGGATTTTAATTTTAATTCCTGTTGCAATTATATTTGGAGGATTCACAGCTACGTATTTTACCGACACTAACGACAAAAAAATAATATACAGTATTTGCGTAGGGATTATAATCTCATTTATAACACTGATCTTAGGATTAAAAGAGTACATAGGATATAACGACGTTGTAGTTATGTTTATATCTTTTTGCGTGATGGCAGGTATTGGTGGTTTTCTTGGAAAAATAGCAGATGAAGTTAACAGAAAAATATTAGAAATAAAATATAAAATATTATCAAATATTTCAGAAAGTAAAAAGAACATATTAAAGAACGTATTAATATCAATTTTATTTGTTGGTATGATGTCATTTATTTTTGTAGGATTAATTTTTATGCCCTTTGGAAATCCGGATATTATCATTATTCAAAGCTCAGGATTTAGCCCAAATTCTACTTTAATATCTCCTAGTACAGTTACTTGGATAAACAACGATACCAAAATACATCGTGTTGTAAGTGATTACGGATTATTTGATAGTGGTAACATAACCCCCGGACAGAGTTACAGTCATTATTTTAGGGACGTTAAAGCGTATCCATATCATGATTCAATAGATCCATCTATGAAAGGGACTGTACTACTCCCCATGTCACCTGGTGAATAAAATTATGAAACCCATTTTGAATAGGAAATTTACACCATCCCTTTTTACTGCGTCCCGTTTGTGATAATATCACTAAAAACTCGTTTTTGTTTAAAAGTCTTTCTGTTTGATTGTAGATCGAAAATAATATATTATTGTTTAAAATGACATAACTTTGGGGGATTGGATGAAATGTTCTGAATGTGGAATGGAGAATCCTGATAGTGCAGAATTTTGTCAGGAATGTGGGGAAAAATTAAACAATAGAAAGAATATTTCTAAAGAGGTTGTAGGTTTAAATTAAATTAAATTAAACGATTCAACTGAAACTAAAAAGGTTGGTTGGTGGAGGAGGCAAACAACAACTGGAAAAGTTTTGTCAATATTTTTTGCTATATGTATAATTGGAATAATATTAATCGTGGCAGTGGGAATCACAATTGCAGACGCTACCAAATTGGAAATTTCTAATCCATCTAATAATACTACTGATAATGATCTACCATTCGATAAATTGACTCTTTTTGGAGTAACTGACCCTAACGCCACAGTCGCAGTATATGTAAATGGTTCACAAATTAATTCTGGGAATATAACAGCCAATCAAAATGGTAAATTTAATTACACTGTAACTAAGCTTCCCTTTGGTGAAACTTTAATCACCGTTGTAGCTAAAGCTCCAAATAAATCACCCTCTCAAACTGCAATATTATATTACACTAGAACTGAATCAAACAGTGGGGAACAAGCTGCGATGAATTTAACCTATAATGCTACCTTTTAAGTTAACAGAACAAGAATTGCATTGCAGGTTATACCCAAACCAAACAAGTTCCCCCTGTTTTTTCCTTTTAATTTCTCCCTAAAAAACGCAGGATCCTCATTGAAAACTATACATAGTTCCAGGTTTTATGAAAATTCTGCCAAAAGGCTGTTTTGACACGAATGGCCTTGAAAACAGCATGAAATATTAAAAGAGTTGATATCCACAAAAAGAAGAATCAAATAACTAATAATTACCAAACAAGCTTAATAAAGGATATTTAGAAGGTTATTGTAGGCAATATCGAGCTTTAAAATAAAAATAAGGAAATAAGATCATATGTTCCTTAACATGTATCTAAATGACGTCATGTAAAGTTTTGAGACACTCCACTTAGTTTTGACTACATTAAATGATTTATAATTTCCCCATGGGGCCTTAGCAGTTGTTACAATCTGAATTTTGTTAGTTGAAATCTTTCTTAAATCTATTGTCATTCTACCAGATTTTCCATTTTTATATTTTACAGTAATGGCTGTTTGGATGTATTTTGTATTGTATTGGGTTGTAGTAAATGACATAGTTCCATAACAATGGAAGTTTGTGCTGTAAACTGTATGTGTATTCTTATCAACCACTTTGGCCGCTGATACAGGACCCATTAGAAGTAGTCCAGCTATCATTAACGCTGAATATTAATATATTCCTTTTCATTTTTTACACCTTTAAACTTGTAATATCCACTTATAACAAAAATAAAGGGAAATTAACCTTTTTTAATCAATATTATCTGATTTATGTGCTTTGTTTACCACACTAGTATCATTCACTAGATTCTTTGCTTGTTGAATTTGCATTTTAGATCCACAGATATAACTTAATTCTTCACCCTTCGTTCTTGTTACATTCTCGTATTACATTTAATATGCTTAAATCTTACGCTTTTAAACCTCTGCTTCTTGGCAAATTTCAATATTAAAGAGTCTGATGCTAACAGGTATTTCAACACTAGTTCTTAGCTTTGCACAACCATTTCAATCCTAAAATAGTCTGATTCTAACAATTTTTCCAGTACTAATATAGTAGTCAAGTATTAAGGTCTAGAATATCTATTTTTTTTATGTATAATTTATCTAAAAAGTATTATCTAAAATTTAAAAATAAACCATCTTATGAATAAATTGTTTAAGTAATATTAAAAACTCAAAAAAGTTGATAAAAAAATTTAGAATATTCTAAAAAATAAAAAAAGTGTTTAAGGATTTTTTTTACGCTGTGCTTGTAATAAAACGGGAAACATAACCGGATACGTTGTTACCCGCTAGATCAGCCACGCTACCTGTATGAATAAGCAAAGTGTACTCAACTCCCTTACTCAAAACACCGGTCGGGGTTACAGTCAACACATTACCATTGATAGACCATGTACTCGGTACAAGCGTACCATTACTGTTCACAAGTTCTATCCAACCAGTACCTGCTTTGATAGATTCACTGAATGTGACTTTACTTGCAACGTTTATATTGTTGTTTCCAGGATCCACAGATTTCACAGTAGGTGCAATAGTGTCCGCAGTGAAGCGAGACACATAACCTTTTGCACTGTTACCTGCTAGATCAGTGACACTGCCTGTGTGGACAAGCAAAAGATAGTTAACTCCCTTGCTTAGGGTACTGTTGAGTGTTATGGTTAACACATTACCGCTTATAGACCAATTACTTGGCACAGCCGTACCATTACTAGTTACAAGTTCTATCCAACCATTACCAGCTTTGATAGATTCACTGAATGTGACTTTAATCACCTTATCATGTGCAACATTCACTGCGTTGTTTGCAGGATCCACAGATTTCACAGCAGGTGCAACAACATCACCAGTGAAACGAGAAACGTAACCTGCAACCTTATTACCCTCCAGATCAGTAACACTGCCTGTGTGGATAAGCAGAAGATAGTTAACTCCTTTAGTTAAAGTACTGTTAAGAGTTACAGTCAAAATATTACCGCTGATGGACCAGCTACTAGGCACAACCGTACCATTACTAGTTACAAGCTCGATCCAACCAGTACCTGCTTTGATTGATTCACTGAATGTGACTTTAATCACCTTATCCAGTGCAACGTTCACAGCATTATTTGCAGGATCCACAGATTTCACAGTAGGTGCAGTGCTAAATGTCACGCTTCCAATATACTTTTTTGATGGATTTTTGGTAGTGATTTTGCTGATATTTTATGCCCCATAAAGATTATATTATCCGGGTTTCCTCTACTTGTTCCAATTAATTTTCCACCATCAAAGGATGCCCATATTTTAATTTTACTTGAACCCATGAGGTTTTCTACTTGGTAGGTAATTATGTTGCGCCTGTTAACACCCCATCTGTCAGTACCTGCCAGGTATATGGCCGCGGATACTGAATCGGATGTAAAACTTCCTTCTCTGTAAAATTTGGGACTGTTAGGCACGCTTACATAACTGCCATCTTTCATTTTAAATATTTTAAGTTTTAGTAATCCAGAATTGTAAGTAACAATTCCCACATTGCCCTTAGGATCTTTAATAAGGAAATGTCCCATTCCCATTTTCTTTATGAGGTTAGAAACTTGGTCCATACGGGTTTTAGTTATCTTTCCTTCCAGGGACATAGATCCTGCAATGCTTTCCAGGTTTTTATTTATCCAGACAACATCTGGACCTCCTGCTGAAACGATCCACCCCTTACTTGTGATTATGGTATGAAAGAAGTATCCATTAACTGTTTTGTACTCTTTAATTGCTTTTTTTCCATACCAGTTTACTTCTACCATGTAGAGATCGGCTGCATATGTTGAATCTCGTCTATATGCAAAAACATCAACACCATCTTTAACATGCAATAGAACAGAACAACATCCAGTTTCGTTAACAGCTGATGGCGATTTAACTGTTGTAAAATTAGTACTGCAAGAATTTTCATATGTACTGTAGTTACTATCTACAGAAGAATTTAAAGAAGAAATAGTTAAATTTGTACTTAAATCAGGAGTAGAATTATCTGAAATATTGTCTGCAGCAGCAGCACTCCCTAAAAATGCTAAATAAAAAATAATAAGTGATATGCTTATGAAAATTAATTTATGGTTCAATAACCTCCCCTCCCCTAATTCAATTATTATATTGCCCTGCATATCTCAGCATTTTCATCAATTGAGATCCACAATTTGAAATTTCATTCCTTCTAAATGAATGAATACCTCCAATTTAACTTTATTAATTTAATGTTTACTAGTTTATGATTTCTGGAACATTAATATATTATTTACTATTATAAACAAATCGGAAGAGTTATATGGATTATTAAAATTCAAATAGAAGATTAAATCAAAAAATAAGAGCTATAAAACTAGTAAACTGTTTAAAATTTCAGGAAAATGTTACATCACTGTTCACATATAATGTAATAATGTAATAATTAAACCATATTATTGAAGCAAATAGTATTATATGTTTAATCTTTATGTTTATTTTTGTAATATTTAAAATTTCAATCCTAAAATAGTCTGATTCTAACTTGTGTGATCTGATTCTATGAATAGTTTATCAGTCACATTTCAATCCTAAAATAGTCTGATTCTAACTGGTATAAGACATAAATTAGATGCATTTATAAATATATTTCAATCCTAAAATAGTCTGATTCTAACAACACCTGCATACAGCAATATCAATTTAATTTTATATATTTCAATCCTAAAATAGTCTGATTCTAACCTTTTAGGAACTGGAGATGGGTTCATAGAAGTAGCCAATTTCAATCCTAAAATAGTCTGATTCTAACTTACCACCCTTAACGGATGGCGTGATTGATGGTGCATATTTCAATCCTAAAATAGTCTGATTCTAACGCATTTGTGGACATCCAGATATTACGGTGTGGATGCTATTTCAATCCTAAAATAGTCTGATTCTAACAGGTTTCAAACCTCTTTCTTCATATTCAAGAGCCTTATTTCAATCCTAAAATAGTCTGATTCTAACAGTTCATAATTTACATCTGTACCAAATTTACTTTCTTATTTCAATCCTAAAATAGTCTGATTCTAACTCATGATCATGGTGTGTTACCTGATAGTGTTGCAATATTTCAATCCTAAAATAGTCTGATTCTAACTAACTCTTTATGGTTATCCATGTTTAACTTATACCAATTTCAATCCTAAAATAGTCTGATTCTAACTCCTTTTCTTCCATACACATCTATATCTCCAATCTTATTTCAATCCTAAAATAGTCTGATTCTAACTCAAAATGAAAATGGATCGAGATGCTTAGTAGGAATATTTCAATCCTAAAATAGTCTGATTCTAACAATTTTGGATTCATACTCCCCTACTCCAAAAGTCAAAATTTCAATCCTAAAATAGTCTGATTCTAACTACACTTATACGGGAACGATAAATTCTAGTATAACTAGATTTCAATCCTAAAATAGTCTGATTCTAACTTAAAACGTTGAAAGACTGCTTCCAAACCGATGAGTAATTTCAATCCTAAAATAGTCTGATTCTAACTGAAAGGGAAATTAGTAAACAGATAGACAAATTAGAATTTCAATCCTAAAATAGTCTGATTCTAACCCGCCATGGGACATGATTGGACACCCTACCCCCTCAATTTCAATCCTAAAATAGTCTGATTCTAACTTTTTTACCATTCCCCTTTAATTCTTCTTTTTCTTCATTTCAATCCTAAAATAGTCTGATTCTAACCAAAATCTATATAAGCTATGCTACCTAAGATCAACAATTTCAATCCTAAAATAGTCTGATTCTAACAAAGTTACAACGCTCTTAACGGGTGACGTGCTGTGATTTCAATCCTAAAATAGTCTGATTCTAACCGCTTTCAAAGTAGGAACGCTCCTTTTAGGTGAAAGATTTCAATCCTAAAATAGTCTGATTCTAACACCTCTTGATGATGAGGAATTAGAGTTTGTAGGCTCATTTCAATCCTAAAATAGTCTGATTCTAACTGCGAGCAGTAAGTGTAGTTGAAACGGAACTGAAAAGATTTCAATCCTAAAATAGTCTGATTCTAACAACCATTGTTCTGAAGAATATATTAAAAAATAAGGAATTTCAATCCTAAAATAGTCTGATTCTAACTCCAACATACACATCTTGGAATGAACTCATCTGTGTATTTCAATCCTAAAATAGTCTGATTCTAACTAATCTTGCATGACGCGACCTCCGTGGTTGTTGTCAATTTCAATCCTAAAATAGTCTGATTCTAACCCTTGTAATAGTAGCAAACAGCAACACCAAAATTGTATTTCAATCCTAAAATAGTCTGATTCTAACCCGCCTTCAAGTTCTTTTAAGATGATATTATTGCTATTTCAATCCTAAAATAGTCTGATTCTAACATTACCTAATTCTAATGTTCAATGCAATGATGCAGAATTTCAATCCTAAAATAGTCTGATTCTAACGATGGATGTTTTAGGGCAGATCAATTAATTAGATTAATTTCAATCCTAAAATAGTCTGATTCTAACGACTTCTACAACACTTATACGGTTGAAAGCTCCAGCATTTCAATCCTAAAATAGTCTGATTCTAACGAATCAAAATATGAAACGGGCTCATTTATGACCAAAATTTCAATCCTAAAATAGTCTGATTCTAACGATGCCAGCATTGCAGATGAAACCCAACATCAGCGAATTTCAATCCTAAAATAGTCTGATTCTAACCAGGTGTTGTCTCATATATGATCCCTGTTCCGAAGGAATTTCAATCCTAAAATAGTCTGATTCTAACACATTTAAGTTGAGGCCTTGAGGGTCGATTTTATCAATTTCAATCCTAAAATAGTCTGATTCTAACTTTAACATTCCCTATGACCAGTAATGAGGTTCAGGATATTTCAATCCTAAAATAGTCTGATTCTAACCAAGAGCAGTAAATCCAATCTTAATACATTCCTCAATATTTCAATCCTAAAATAGTCTGATTCTAACACATCTAATAGAAGCAGTTGCTTCTGTATATTCTCTAATTTCAATCCTAAAATAGTCTGATTCTAACTTGATACTTCAGTTCACTTAGAAACCTTGCTTTTTCATTTCAATCCTAAAATAGTCTGATTCTAACATGACAGGAAATGCCAACAAATAGAGTCGAATCTGGCATTTCAATCCTAAAATAGTCTGATTCTAACAAATCAAAGTTATCCATTTTAAGCTCAGTTATGTTGATTTCAATCCTAAAATAGTCTGATTCTAACATTTTATCAAGTAAGACCTCATGACCTTCCTCACTTCATTTCAATCCTAAAATAGTCTGATTCTAACAACAGATAACCAAACAACTGATAATAATTCAACTGAATTTCAATCCTAAAATAGTCTGATTCTAACAAAAAAAAAGTTAGAAGTGTAAAATTCTACACTTCATTTCAATCCTAAAATAGTCTGATTCTAACCTTAATATCGGTTGGTGTTTCCTTGTAATAACAATTATTTCAATCCTAAAATAGTCTGATTCTAACTCACGCGGTCTTTTTGCTTATGTTTATAAGTAAAAAATTTCAATCCTAAAATAGTCTGATTCTAACTCTTTATATGCGTCTAAATATATTAGGATTGAAAGAATTTCAATCCTAAAATAGTCTGATTCTAACATAATCATCATTATCCCAAACAAACACATGAATGAAATTTCAATCCTAAAATAGTCTGATTCTAACATGGTCATATACTTGTGCAACTGCATCAATCGCATTTATTTCAATCCTAAAATAGTCTGATTCTAACTCAAAAATAGGACGTTTATCATTCCCAAGTATAAGTATTTCAATCCTAAAATAGTCTGATTCTAACTCTTTATATGCGTCTAAATATATTAGGATTGAAAGAATTTCAATCCTAAAATAGTCTGATTCTAACATAATCATCATTATCCCAAACAAACACATGAATGAAATTTCAATCCTAAAATAGTCTGATTCTAACCCATTGTATCACCTCTTTTTCAGGACATACAACCCAATTTCAATCCTAAAATAGTCTGATTCTAACGTTCTAATCCATAAATAAAAGCCTATCATAGAGTGTATTTCAATCCTAAAATAGTCTGATTCTAACTATGTTAGCCCATGTTCCTCTGAGCAATACTTTTTCATTTCAATCCTAAAATAGTCTGATTCTAACTTAAATAATAAATGAACAATAAAACAATGTTTAAAAGATTTCAATCCTAAAATAGTCTGATTCTAACTATCCTTAATTGCTTTGGAACTAAGGTCGTATACTAATTTCAATCCTAAAATAGTCTGATTCTAACAGTAGACTGTTTCAAAGTCATAGGGCGGTCACTCTTATTTCAATCCTAAAATAGTCTGATTCTAACATAAATTTCTCCAACTTCATAATATGTCATATTATATATTTCAATCCTAAAATAGTCTGATTCTAACTAACAATAAATAGTAAATATGTAAGTGCAATAGCTAAATTTCAATCCTAAAATAGTCTGATTCTAACGGTTAAACAAGCTGAAAAAATAATTAATTTAATGAAATTTCAATCCTAAAATAGTCTGATTCTAACTCATAAAGACCATTTCTATAAATACTCATATAAACTATTTCAATCCTAAAATAGTCTGATTCTAACCCAATTTGCAGCGTTTGAAGCCCTCATGGTTTCGGTGATTTCAATCCTAAAATAGTCTGATTCTAACAAGATACAACACATTTAAAATCAATGATAAAAAAACATTTCAATCCTAAAATAGTCTGATTCTAACCTCATTTCTTTTTCAATGTTTCTTCTAATTCATCAAAATTTCAATCCTAAAATAGTCTGATTCTAACTGTAAATGGTGTTGTATCCGAACTTGTATCAACTGAATTTCAATCCTAAAATAGTCTGATTCTAACACATGTCATGGTCTAATGTAGCCCACCCGCCACATTATTTCAATCCTAAAATAGTCTGATTCTAACTGCAAGTTCTTGTTCCGTTCTTGCAACCTCATCAAGGATTTCAATCCTAAAATAGTCTGATTCTAACGGAACATGGACTTTTAGGTGGAATGTGGTTGCAAAATTTCAATCCTAAAATAGTCTGATTCTAACATTGAAAAACTCGATGGAAAAAAGGTTATTCCTTGTATTTCAATCCTAAAATAGTCTGATTCTAACTTGAAAGTCCACTGGCAGATGAACCCCGAAAATTTGATTTCAATCCTAAAATAGTCTGATTCTAACTTAAGTTATGGAGATGACTACACGGAAGATTTGGCATTTCAATCCTAAAATAGTCTGATTCTAACTTGTTTCTCTGTTGCATCTGATAAGCTTGTTACGATATTTCAATCCTAAAATAGTCTGATTCTAACTTTAATCCTTCTAAAGATTATTATGAGGGCAAATTAAATTTCAATCCTAAAATAGTCTGATTCTAACTAACAGATCAGGATCCTACTTTTGCAGAAAATACATATTTCAATCCTAAAATAGTCTGATTCTAACGTTGAACATGAAATCAAAGAACAGCTAAAAATGCGTATTTCAATCCTAAAATAGTCTGATTCTAACTGAAAGATTGAAGATACCAGAAACAATTACAGTTGCATTTCAATCCTAAAATAGTCTGATTCTAACAAATCTTTAGCGTTGATTGTAGCTGTTTGATCAACATTTCAATCCTAAAATAGTCTGATTCTAACAAAAAACCAGCTAAAAGAAGAACTCCAAAAGAAATCATTTCAATCCTAAAATAGTCTGATTCTAACAGGGCCGAAATTTCGCCTATTTCCCATGATACAGCTTATATTTTGGCCAATATCACACTTAAAATTATCCATCCACAATTTACAGATTATTTTATATGGATCAACGATTAATTGAATGAATTTTTTTGAACAAAACAAAATATTAAATGTCCCTAAATTTACTTTGAGAATTAAATATGATGCTACAGTAGAAATAAGAATCAAAAAGATCAATAGAAATAAATTGAAGTTGTTGTAATATTAGATTAAACTTATGTAATACATGAAGAACCCTTAATAAACGATCCAGTAATATCTGTTTAAAATCTCTGAAAAAAGAGTATAATGCCCTAAATAAATTAAAAAATGAAAATTAAAGTATTCCATTAATAGGGGCTTTTTCAACACCCATAACTCCTCGTTTAAATGCTTTCTCGCTCCGCATGGAATAAATTATCACTGAATCTTCTTTTTTATTTATAATACTTCTCAAACCAGATTTTATTTCCTCAAATTCACTTTTTGTAACTTCTCCCTCAAATACAGAGTTTTGAATCCAGTGCATATGGGTTCTGAGAAATGATTTGACCTTATTAACCCGATCAACATTGATATCGTAAACTATAATCACGTACACAAAGATCACCACCACATCACAAAGGGTTTGTACTCCTGCGTACCTAAAAGATGCTTGATTAACTTGTAAGCTTCCAACCGAATTAAACGCCTGTAAGAAACTTTCCTGTTGAGTTCTCTGTGTTTTATGGTTTTTTTGAGCCTTTCATCGTATTTCTTGATAAACCTTTTCCGTCCCTGGTCGTTCAGAAGGCAATAATTCAAGTCTCTTTCAAAATCATCCTCACTCAGCATTCTCTTGTTCACCATGTAAAAGATGAGCCTGTCAACCAGTATTGGTTTGAACATTTCACTTAAATCCAGTGCCAGAGAGTACCTCCTTTCAGAGGGTTCGTGAAGGTAGGAAATAGTTGGGTTGAGCTGGGTGTTATAAATTTCAGAGATAACAGTTGAATAAACAAGGGAGTTTCCAAAGCTTATAAGAGCGTTCACCATGTTTTCAGGAGGTCTTCTGCTTCGGCCTTCCATTTTAAATTTATCCGGCAGTATTTCATCCATTTTGGAGTAGTACTCTGAGCGCATCCTTGCCTCAACGTTCATGGCCTCTGTTATATTGCCAGAACCTTCAATATCATTTAATGTGTGACTTATACCATTTTCAAGACTGTAATAACTCAGAACCTTTTCCATATTCCCTGCAGCACCTTCAATGAATTGTTTAGCCAACCAAAGCCTCTTTTCAGGGTCGAGATAGTGTTCTACCTGTTTAACAAGGAGGTCTCCTGAAAGCAAAGTTTCTCTGGGATAAAAACTGCCATCGTAGAATCCATAATAATTAAAAAAGTGTATGGCAATGCCTTCCTTGGCCAGTAGATGCACAGCCTGGGATGAAAATGTCAATGAGCCGTAGGCATAGATCGCGTAGATCTTGTTTATGGGTATGGGCTTTTTACCGTCTTTATTTACAAAATACAGGGTGTTTTCCTTTCTTTTAAGTATTCCGTCCGACATTAAGTAGTAGTTCTTTTTCGTGTGAATCACCGGCTTTTTAGAATATTAAATGAAATTTAACATTTTAAATGAATGTTCAGTTTTCTGAACATATGTTCATATTTATGAACACTCTCTAAACCCAGCAGAATTCATAGTAAGCACACCTTCTGCATATCTTCATTTTTTCAGGTTCAGGGACATTTCCGCGAATTATCAGTTCAATATCATCCAGTATCTCTTTTAATCTTACTTCTTCAGTTTCATCAAGCTCCACAGCTTCCTTTTTCCTCATCTTCGGGTAGTCTATGGAACCCTTGATTTTCTCTATTCCCTTTTCATGTTTGAGGTAGTAAATGTAGTATAAAAGCTGGTAACGGTGGGCATCCTCCATTTTTGGGGTCTTTTTAACCTCATGGAGTTCCAGATACTCTCCGCGTCTTATGAAGTCCACACTTATAAGATTGTCAATTGTTACGTCCTTCTTCTCACGGCCGTAGGTCTTTTTGTGGAGAAGTTTGCCCATTGAAACATTTTCAGATTCCTGTTCCATCTGGATGTTGTGGGAAAAAAGCCAGAGCTTGGTCTTGCAGATGAAGTAATAGTTTATTTGGGTTCCCCTTATTCGGGGGTGTTTTTGGGTGTTTGATGATATCATTTCCTTTTCGCACTCATCATTCTTTCTAATCATTTTCGTTTCCAACCATTCCAAAGCCCATACTATTTTTTTCTCCCAATCCCGAGTCGTACATGAATTCTAAAAGTTTTGGATCCGCTTCCACATTGAAATACATTTGATAAGCTCGATGATACGTTTCCACACCGTCTTTCTTGATAGTAATCCTTTTACGTTTCACTGAACCCATATCTGGAACTACTTGGACGTACTCATCCCCATTGTAATCACCATAGAATGATCTGTACTTACGCAGGAGATTACCTTGAAGTGCTGTGTAAAATTGGCGATCGCCGGGGTTAAGGTCCCAGATTTTATCTTCCCGTTTTGTTCTGGCCATCACAGGGCTCATGGTTTTCATTATTGCACTTCTTTTGAATTCAGGTTTTTTAAGAAGTTCCACCTGTTCCACAAGAAGTCTGTCTCCCCTAAAAACCACTTGGGGATCTTCAAGGTAGCTTTCCACCATACTCTTAATCAAATAATCATTAGGAGATGAAATGTAAAACTCCAGCTTCCCATCCCTTGAGATAATGCCGTTTTTGGTGGTTCTTCTGTGTGGAACGTAAATTTGAGAAAAAGTAAAAAATTTAAAATCAGATGAGATATGGAGATCACTGGCCAGATCAAGGTCTGCAATCTTTCTGTAGATCAATGAAGAGAGTTGATAGTTATAATTGTAAGGAATCCTGTATTCACCATTTCCTGATGCCAAACTTATCTTTAAACGCATGATTTTTCACCAATTTTATTGTTAACTAACTTATCCAAAACCTAAGTTTGTATTATTCCTTACCCAAATGAACTCTCTTCCAGATCTAATCTTAATCCAAGCTTTTCATCATAAACCATGTTTACAAAATAGGTTTCGTTATCAAATTCCACGTTATCTTCATTTTCAAGCTTTTTAAACTGATTTATACTTATGGAAAGTATGTAACTCATTGCCTCAAAATATTTTTTCTCTTCTAATGCTTTGAGATAATCCAGTTTGTATTTAATAGGAACAACTTCATAGGACTTGAAAAGTGAATAAAAGTCCATTTCACTATTTCTGTCATTTATAAAAGGAACTATCTGTTTGTTGAATGATTCAAAATGATTTTGAACTGTTTCAAATTCCTCTTTATCCTTCCCAGTATACCCCACCCCATAAACATCATCAACAAGGTTCTGGATAAGATCTTCATCCAAAATTCCTACATTTTCAAGGCTTTTAACAGTTTTTTCAACGATTTCAGGAGGATATATGTATTTATCACTTTCTGAGCCTTCAGAAAATACATTCACTGGAGCTAGTTTTTTCCGCCTTCTTCTGTTTACCCTACCAAATCTCTGGATCAGTGCATCAATAGGGGCAGGTTCAGAGTATAGAACATCATAATCTATATCCAGAGATACTTCAATTGCCTGTGTACCAACAAGTAAATCCAAATTATCTAAAGATTTTTCAATTTTTTCCCTATCACGTAGCATAAATCTACTATGCAATAAAGCACTATTTTCTACTTCATCAGATAACTCTTCAAAAACTTCTTGAGCTCTTAAAACCGTGTTACAAACAATCAAAACCCTTTTATCGTTTTCCAGGTCTTCCATGATCAAATCAAGATTATCTATTATATCCTCTGGTACAACACTAACTTCATGCCGTGTGAATTTCTTAAGTTCTTCTTTTCCCATTTTTATTTCTGTTGAAATATCTAAATTTTCTTTAAAAAGAGTTTTAATAAAAGAAGGAAGAGTTGCAGACATTACAAAGATGTTTGCATTGTAATTATTTTTCAGAATTTTCAGGATCTCAAGGATCAACGATGTTGTATGTGCATCATAAGCATGTATTTCATCAAGGATAAAAAGGCCGTTTGTCATTTCTGAAAGCTGCATTTCAAATCCTTTAGATCCAAAAAATGCTTTTAATATTTGGAAAGGGGTTAGTACTTTATAAGGCCTATAAATTTTTTTAGTTAAACCTTTAATATTCCTAATACTGTTTTTTAAAATATTATAATCAGTTATATCATTAGATAACTCTTTATACAAAAAATAAGATGATTTACCATGCATTAATCCTACCAAGTTTTCATTTCCAAAGTCTTTCCGAAGTCTTTTATACATCGCATTTATGCTTGCTGTATACGGAAGCATGTAAAAAACACGTTTGGATTTATTTGGGCTCTGATTGTTGTCACTCCATAAGAGAGAAGCTTCTGTTTTGCCACTGCCTGTTGGAGAAATTAAAAATGCACTTCCTTTAACATTTGAGGCTTCTTCCTGAACTTTCCGAAGTTCTGGAAAGTTGTAGATGGATCTCATATCAGGAATTCCATTTAAAATCTCGTAGCTTGAACCAGAAGCCAGATGATCACATGCATTTACAAATCCTTTCAAGAAAATTCCATATTTTCCATGGAGATCCGTGTATTCCTCATCCTCCCATCTCTGAAAATAAGGATAAACATCGTTTTTATAAACATCTTCCAAATCATCCGGCGAAGAGAGTTTATTAAAATTAGTTACTTCATAACCGAGGTATTCTTTACTCCATTCAGGTATTTTATCAAAATAAGATGAAATCTCATCAAAATTGGGCTCTAACTCTGATAATTTTTTTTGATATAACTTTTTTCCATTGAGGCTTGAAAATGTGTTGTAACGCTCACGAAGCTTGGTTATATCTTTATGATGTGTTATTATTGCAAGTCCTATGGCGTCTTGATATATCTTGTCATAACTTAATGCAGATATAAAGCCTGCAGAGAGAATTTCATGGCGGTACTTCCACGGCGCATTTTGACTCCCTCTTTCAAGCATTTCCTGAAATCCAATAGCTCCCTTTCCAAAATCATGTAAAAATAAGGAGTAAAAAAGATGCTCCCAAAAACCATCAACTCCACATAACTCCGGGATATTAGGATATGCTTGTTTAATACTCTTAAAAACTTTTAAAGTATTTTCTGTATGTTCCAATATTGTTTCATCGGGTTTTGCCAATAAATCCATTTAAAACACCTACCTATGGAACCAAACTCCCCAATCCATTTCTTCATCATAGCAACATTCATTGGAATAGTCAAAAAACTGATTCATTAATATGAAAGGTTTAGTACCTGCTGCTTTTCTTGGTATTGTATCTGTAAAATGGGTCGGTAATGCTTGAATGGTTCCATAAGCCCCATTTAAACCAAAAGGTAAAATAGTTTTTCCAAGTTTTACATTGGCCTTTTTTGCCAGTTCTACTTCTTTGATTTCAGTGATATTCATAAGATCTGTGGAACGTCCAAGCAGGATAGGGTAATGGGGGTGTTCAAAGTATTTTTTGTATTCTGGATCATCTAAATATAGATAGATCTCAGGATCCACCAAAAATTCTCTTTTTATAACGTTTGATTTACCTTTCAAACCAGATAACTCATATATTGTCTCAAGGTCAACTGCCTTTCCATCATGCTTAAAGACGTATCCTATTGAAAGATCTTCAGGAGTAACTAACTCCCCTTTAGCTGCAGATATAAGGCCATAAATTGTACTTAATGGAGGAACAGGTAGAGTAGGTTGAAACCCACTGATAAAAGCAGGGTACCTGAAAGAGGTTACCCAACCTTTAATCAGAACTCTTAATGCTTTCATTCTTTCATCAGCTCTGGAATTTTATCTGAAAACTGATCCACAGTCTCTTTGATTGTTCCCACGTGTATTTTACTATTTTCTCCAGCTAATTTTGTAAGAGGTTCTTCTAACTCGTCCATGAATCCCTTTCTACGCCCCACGTAAACATCTGTGAGTAATGAATCATCGTACTCAGTTATAACTTCTTTAAGTGCTTCAATATCAATTATTGCTTCCCTATCTTCTTCTTTTGCTATGTTCATAAATATGTGGTTGCCACCGTCAATTGCAGCCAGAACTATGAATTTTGGAGAAACATCAGTCAGATGGGATGTTAATTTTGCTCCACCTTGAAGATAAGGAAGAGATTTAATAACATCCTGAGCTCTTCTTGTTCTCACATCATGAGGCATTGTCCATTTCTTACTTTCTTTTTCATGGGATAATCCCCGTTCTTCAGCTATTTCTTCAAGTTTTTGATGCATATTTTTGTAGCCTGTTTTTTCAGTTGAATAGAATACACCTAAACTGTCCAGATCAACTGAGAATATGCCTTTTAAGACTGTTGAATAAAATTCATGTTCATAAGGTACGGGATTACCTTCATGACGAGCCATAACACCAAAATCTTGGGTTGGAGCTTGGTTTATTACCGAAATTAGTGGTGAGTTTTTCAACGGAGATACCCGTGTCACTGTTCCTCCTTCTTTTGCTTTTAAAGCTCTCATATATCCAAAAACATCATCATCATCGTAATCGATTGGATTTGCACTTGTAAATGCTATTTTCTTTTCTCGACTTATAGGGGACATTTTCCAACCAAACCTCTGCTCTAATGTATCTCTCCACCAATACCTCAAAGCCTGTCCTGAAACATAGGGGTATTTTTTTTTCCCTTTCTGAATTGCTTTGACCCTTACAATGTTATCTGTTCTCTCCCCAGCATCTGCACCAGCATTATTGAGCGCTGAGTGCGGTGCATCAACCAACATGAAACCTACTATAGTCTTTGACATTTATTCTTCCTCCTGAATTTCTTCTTCCATTTCAGCCGATGTTAATATTTCATCTTGTTTTCCCTGTTCAATTATCCATGGTTGCAATTTTTCATAGATCCTGAATAAAATCAAATCCTGAGTTTCCCTCCAGGTTAAACTGCCTTCTGGAAAAAGATGATTAACATAATCATCAAATGTGAATAATGGATCTTCAATACCTTTCTCTATCCTTTTTTTGATAATAATCCTAAGTATATTACGATAATTTTTGTAATTACTGGCTGTTTCAAGTTTTTTCAGAGTTTTCGTATCATCAGCAGTTTCTATATATTCTGCAAGTTCATCTGCAACTTCTTTTATCACACCTATCCTTTTTTCATCCATATTTAACACCCCTACCAAATAATTTCTAATTAAATCCCATCCTCCAATTGCTTCCTTGTTTTTTTTATCAATAAAAAATCCAATGATGGATTTTCCTTCTAAAAGATTGTTATAAACAAGATTTTTTTTATTTTTATAGTCTCCTTCTTCTTTCACATTTTCCCAATCAACAAATTGATATCCTCTTTTTACGACTTTGTTCCATTCCGCACTATGTTCATCTTGCTGAATATCTGCTAAAAATTTGAAAACTGTTAATGGAAAATGAAATATATCTAAATTAGCTCCTTGATTAAAATTTTTGAAACGATAAAAAGTTATTGAAACTTCATTTTCAATAGCTCGCTCATTCACACGAACAATCATATCAGTTATAATGTGGAAAAAAGCATTTTTAACATTTTTATATCCTTCATCAAAGCACCCTGCCAGTGCGTTTCCTTTCAAGTTATGAATACTTTTTTTTGACCATATTTTCATTAGTGATTTAGAATCAGAATGGAATAATAAAAGATCTCCACATTTATACATCAACAAAGGCGAAAATTGAACTGCAAAAGCACATGCAGAGCAGTAATCAGCACCCTCTGATGCAAAAGAAAAATAATTTAACATTTTTCCGGAACCTGTCAATGGTATCTCTGATTTAAAAAACCTTCTTTGGATATTTCGTCTTCCACAAGCAATACAAGAACCCTGGTCGTTTAAGAAAGTTATCTCATCAATTAATCCATTAAAATGTTCCATAACCTTTTTTTTACGTTCTTCCAATGGTTTTTTAAAATCTCCAGGATTTGAAACCTTTCCATTTGGAAAAACCATTCCATGGAGGATAGAACTATACCACTTTTTATGTGAATATACTGTATCAAAAATATCTTCTGCAGCTTTTTTAAGGTCATCTTTGTCTAATTCTTCAGGTTTTTTATCATTCCATCGGCTCAAAGCCCAAATTCCGGCATCAACAAAAGGGTTACCAGTGAATTTGTATATTATTTCATTAGACATTTTTATCAGTTCCTTTCAAACTAAGTTCAATTGAATTTTTTTTTAATTTCCAATTGTCGTAGCTATTAATCTTAATTCAAGTTAGTTCACAAGTTATTAAGACAATAAGATCATATAATAACTTATAGAGTTCTGAATAAGAATACTCCATTAAACTATATAAATCTTCATGGTTTAAGGTGTACTGATCTACTTTACAACTATCATCATACTATTTAGTTTATTATGGATCTTCATCTTATAAATATATTTTTGTTTCATGGATTTCTTTCCATTTTATTGGAAATAAAATATTTATAGTATCAACTATTTAAATTGGGAATACAAAAATTAAAAATGGAATCAGACTAAATTAGGATTGAAACATAAAATGGAATGAAAGACCTGAATTTATTTGTTAAAATCTAAAATCAGACTATTTTAGGATTGAAATGCATTCATGTGTATGGTTCTGTTAGTGCCATCAGTAACCCTGGAAATATGCTTTAAAATTAGAATAAGGTTTTTTAGGGTTTAAATATCTTTTAAAACATTTTTTTGATTTTTTTTATAGTGTCCTCAATCTTAAGTGATGCTTCCCCTATTTTAGGGGTTAATCCCTCCAATTTGGCATAAACCCCCTTAAATTGGATTGAAAATACTATATAAATCTTAGACAAATTTCTCTAGTAATCTGTTTATTTCATGAAAGGCCCAGATAATGGCCCTAATTTATATCCAAACTTATTTAAAATAGTTAAATCTCTCTTTTCTAAAGCACCAGTAAATGCCAATATGAAGATATATGTATAAGGAAAAATTAACAGTGCAATTAATAGCCCCATAACTGTTTTAGGGATTAATCCAATTATTATACCCATTAAAACTGAAGCAAATATTATTTTAGCCAAATTAACAAAAGGTAATTGAGAATTGGTTATTATAAGAATTTTTCGCGTTGTAAATATCATGATCAAGAATGTGGCCACTGCTGTGGCCACTGCTGCTCCATTTAAACCATATAATGGAACAAGTGCTACTGTTAACACCAGATTCACAATACTTCCCAAGATTAAAAAGTACATTGGAAGATATGGTTTCCCCAATCCTTGTGAAATACTTGATGACACTACATAAATTGAGAAAAACGCCATTGCTACTATCAGAATCTTCAGAGCACCGCCTGCAAAAAGATAGGCTAAAGGAGCACCTGGAAACATGATAGCTAAGATTGGCTTGGAAAAAAGTATAATAATTACACATAAAGGAATAAGAACTAAAATCATGTATCTATAAGAATGTGCAACATATTTTTTAATCATATTTTTATTATTGAGACTTAAAGCTTCAGAGGTGGCGGGAAGCATGGCAACCGCAAGTGATGATGATATTACGAGTGCAAGTCTTGAAACAGGGCTGACAATATTATAATACCCCACATAGGTTTCATTCAAAAATATGTTAATGATATAAGTTCCCGTATCAAATAAAGCCAGTTCAGCCAGTCCAACTATAGTAACAGGTAATGAAAATATCAAAAGTTTTTTAGCCAAACCAAGTTCTTCAAAATGATTTAATGTTTTCTTGGCGCCTTTGATATCTTTCCATATTTTTTCTTTGAACAGTAATAATGAAACAACTGCTGCTGTAGCAAATTCTATTATAGTACCAATAACTGCACCTAAAACGTACCAACCCAACAATATCAAACTAACTGCTAATATTATCACAAATACTTGTTCAACGGCTCTACTTAAAAGAATAGAGTTCATATCTTGATAACCTTGAAATATGCCTCTTACTAAACCTAAAATTATACTGAAAGGTGTAATTAATCCAATTATCTGAAAAAGAATTATAATATTGGGCTGCCAGTGCAAAATGGGTGCTAAAGGATTTGCTAACAAGAAAATAAGTAAGGTGGCAAAAACACTCGTTATAAGCATAATTTTTGCAGAGGTTTTAATAACCATCTTGACCATATAATCATCATTTTTAGCATGATATTCAGCCACATATTTTGCTACAGCCGGAGGAACTCCCGCAGAAGTAATTAATACCAAAACATTTTGTAAAGGAAGAACAAGACTTACAATACCGTATCCAGATACACCTAATAAATATTGTATTAGTACTCTGTAAAGGTAACCACCTATTCTAAACAGAACAAAAAATAAAAATGAATTTGAACTTAAATATAATTATCATAAAAGAAACAATACGATTATTATAATTGTTGTAATTCATGACCCAATCAAAAAATCCATAAGGTTAGTAACAACATATAATGAATAAATGGTGTTATCTATGAAAAAAAGCAATGTTGAACTATCATTTGATATGGACTATGATTATGACTATCAAAATGATTCATTATTTTTATACATTACTGATGATTACGATTACAAAAGGTCATTACGTTTAGATAACGACTTAATACTCGATTTTGATGAATCAAATGTCCCTGTTGCTATGGAAATACTTCATGCTTCAAAAAGATTCAACACTGCTCGACTCAATTTAAGAAAGCCATTAGGGCTTAATATGAATATAGAAATTGGAAAAGATTATATCCGCATTAAAGCAGCTTTTAATATTAATATAAGGAATAAACCTACCCCTTTAGAATTGAATGCTGAAGGTGAAAATTCTATCAACTTACCTTCATGTGCAACCCATTTTGCTGCTGTTGCATAAATTTTTTATTTTCATACAATTTTTCTCTTTTGATTAAATCTCAACAAAATCAGTAATTGAATCTGTTATGGTTCATTCTTTACATTGAATACATCATAATTTATTTTTAATAATGAATTCAATACGGTTCATTTCTAATAGTGAACCCAACACGGTTCAAAGTTGTGCCTTAAGAAATTCTATTATAATTTTATTGAATTCTTCTTTTAAAATCTCTTCAGCATATCTGATTACTAGGTTAAATAAGAAAAAAAATTAAAATAAAAAAAATAGGAAACCCCTTAAATCTCAAGCTTGGACAATCTTTCCATAGCTTCCTTGGTGTTCTCCAGAGTGTTGAATGCAGTTATCCTGAAGTAACCCTCTCCGCTTGGTCCGAATCCTACACCCGGTGTTCCCACAACGTTGGCCTCTTTCAAGAGTAAATCGAAAAACTCCCAGGAATCCATGTTGTTAGGGGTTTTCACCCAGATATATGGGGAGTTAACTCCACCGTAGACCTTTAAACCAACGGTTTTAAGGCTTTCTCTTATGATCTCTGCATTTTTCATGTAGTAATCAATTGATTCTCTGATCTCCTTCTGCCCTTCCTTTGAGTAAACTGCCTTGGCTGCAACCTGAACAGGGTAAGATACACCATTGAACTTGGTTGTCTGCCTCCTGTTCCATAATGGGTTTACAGACTGCTGGTTGCCCAGTGAGTCTACAGCCATTATTTCCTTCGGCACAACTGTGAATGCACAGCGTGTACCTGTGAAACCTGCATTTTTAGAGAAGCTCCTGAATTCAATTGCAACATCCCAAGCACCTTCAATTTCATAGATGCTGTGGGGTACGTCGTCTTCTGTTATGTATGACTCGTAGGCGGCATCGAAAAGGATTATTGAATCGTTTTTTCTTGCGTATTCCACCCATTTGGCCAGCTCATCTCTGGTCAATGTCATTCCTGTTGGGTTGTTTGGGAAGCAGAGGTAAATGAGATCGACGTGTGTTTTTGGAAGTTCAGGGACAAATTCGTTTTCCTCGGTGCATGGTAGGTAGACCATTCCCTCGTAACGGCCTTCCTCGTTCATTGGTCCGCTTCTTCCTGCCATCACGTTGCTTTCCACGTAAACCGGGTAAACTGGATCTGTGACTGCCACGATATTGTCAAGGCCGAATATTTCCTGTATGTTTCCTGTGTCGCACTTTGCACCGTCGCTTATGAAAACTTCATCTTCTGATAGTTCGATTCCTAAAGGTGCGTAGTCTTTTTCGATTATTTCTTTTATTAAAAAAGAGTAGCCCTGTTCTGGACCGTAGCCCCTGAATGTCTCGGAATTACCCATTTCTTCGACTGCTTCTTTGAACTTGTCCACCACAGCTTTAGGTAGTGGGCGGGTTACATCTCCGATTCCCATTTTAATTATCTGGGCGTCGGGGTTTTCTTCTTGAAATTTATCAACCCTGTGGGCTATTTCAGCAAATATATAGTTGCTTTTAAGTAACTGGTAGTTTTCATTGATTTTTACTGCCATTTAAAAAATCTCTCCATTTTTTAGCTAATCATAAATTTGTGAATCATTTTTTAGCTAATTGTTAATTGTGAAATAAATCTTAAGTGTAGTTTATTTTTTCTCTTCAGATTTATAAAACCTATTCAAAAAAAGAATTAAAATAGTCGGATATCCGATATTTAAGTTCAGTTGAATTATAATTTATCTAACTCATCCAGACCGAACTTCAAACTCTTCCATCCATTTATAAATGAAGTAAGAACTTTAATTCACGGGCTGAATTTCAAACTCCTCAATCCTCATTTATGGGTGAAGTAGAACCTTATTTTGTCACCGACCTCATCAACCCTTGCAAATCCGAATCTTTCAAGCTGGACAATATCGTCAACTTTAAGTTTGGAAGCTGCAGGCTCGATAAAACCTGATACAACCGATGCATCTGGCATTACAACATCTGCAACAATGGATTTTGCAACTGGAACCCACTGAACTATGTGTGCACCAGCTTCCCGGGCTTCTTCAAGGTTTGAACTGTGGTAAACTGCTATCTTTTCACCGCAGCATTTGCATGAACCCTCTTTAAATCGTATGTTCACAGCATCCATCAACCTTAAAATTCCCTTTCCTGTTCTTGATACATCATCAAGCGTAAGGTAAACCTTGCCTGTGAATGGAATTTCACGGTCACCTCTTTCAGGGAAGTTTGGATGAAGGTGTCTTTTTATCGTACCTTCCTCTTCTTCGGGTAGGTTTGCTATCTGCACCTTCACAGGTTTTCCAACGAAGAAGTACCTGTCTGATGAGTCCTCAATAATTGAGCGGTTGAGTCCGTAAACCTTCTTCCAGCTCACTGTTGCATCTGCCATTTTGGAACCGATCTCAACCATCAACTCATAAAGTGCACCTCTTTTTATTCCACGACGTGCTATTGCCCTTATTGTTCCGAGTCTTGGGTCGTCCCAGCCTGTGTATGTACCGTCTTCTATTCCTGCCCTTGCTTTGGATGTGCTTAAGGCCACATCATCCATTTTGAGTCTTCCGTAGTGTATGAAAACCGGGATTTTCCATCCGAAATGTCTGTAAAGATATTTCTGTTTTTCTGAGTTTGCAAGATGGTCTTTACCCCTCAGCACATGGGTCATGCCCATGAGGTGGTCATCCACAGCAACTGAGAAGTTCATCATGGGATAGATCCTGTACTTGTTTCCTGTACGTGGGTGTTCTTCATCAACTATTCTCATTGCAACCCAGTCTCTTATTGCAGGGTTTTTATGATTTATGTCAGTTTTAACACGTAAAACAGCGTCTCCTTCATCCATTTGTCCGAATTTTTTCCAGAGTTCGAGGTTTTCTTCCACGGAAAGATTCCTGCATGGGCATGGTTTGGATTCGTCCTTGAGTTTTTTAAAATCAGCGCCGTTGCAGGTGCACATGTAGGCCTGGCCCAGTTTTATGAGCTCTTCAGCGTACTTGTAGTATATCTCCATACGGTCGCTTTGGATGAATTTTTCATCCCAGTTAAATCCCAGCCACTTCAGGTCTTCCTCTATGGTTTGGTAAGCTTCAGGGTCAACCCTTCGAGGGTCTGTGTCTTCGATCCTCAAGATAAGCTTACCTCCGTAACGTTTAACGTATTCACTGTTGAGGACTGCGGCTCTTGCATGTCCTATATGTAGGGGGCCCGATGGATTTGGGGCGAATCTGAGAACAACTTCACCTTCAACATCAGGCAGGTCTGAAAGTCCCTTCTCCTCAACCTTCTTTTTTTCCTCTTTCAGTCCACCGAGTTTTTCAAGCTCTGATTTTTGAAGCTCTGGATCCATTGCATTTACCTTTGCAACTATCTTTCCAGCTGCTGAACCTACTTCTTTGGCATGGGATCGAAGTTCTGCATGGGAACTCATTATGGAGCCAATTACAGAACCTGGATGTGCTTTACCTTTATGTTTCACGGCATTTATCAATGCATTTTTGTATACAATTTCTTCAAGGTCGTTGCCACTCATTTAGAATCACTTTTAAAGTTTTAAATTACATGAATTTCTTATAATATTTTTTATTTATTTGAATCGGTAGAAATATTCAATTTTTAAAATACATATTTCATTATAATGCAATTAAATAATTTTTAATTAAAATCTATAAGACTCTTTATGGTTTTTTAAATATTTTAATAATGGTTAAAATTCTTTTTATTTTGAGTTATAAAATGTAAAAAATTATGAAATAAAACTTTGAAAAAGGAATAAAAATAAATTTAAAATTTAAATAATTTATAAATCATTGAAATACGTTTAAAATCCACTGAAAACATTGATTCTTCTTAATAGAAAACATGAATCCTTTCTTAACTTGTAAAACATTAACTTTGGAATATTTTTTCTATAGATCATCTGAAATCAAGATTTATAAATCATTAATTTATTTGATAGGTGTATAATTATTGCCTTTTATAAAGATTGTAAATCCTTACCTAGTTGACATTCATTTTTTAAGGTTTAATTATTCCCTATCTTATGTAAGTACTGTTAATGATTCCTCTCCAGCATGAAATCTGCCATCTTGAGGAGTGCTTCTTTTGCAGGTGAGTCGTCTACAACATCAAGGAGCTTTTTGGCCCTTTCAACATTTTGAAGGGAGATGTTGTGGGTGTAGTTGATTGAATCATATTTTTCAAATAGTTCAATGGCTCTTGCAACATTTGTATCGCTTTTAGCATTTAATATGGATATTAACTCCGTTTTATCCTCTGGAGATGCCTTTGAAAGTGCGTTAACAACCATTAGGGTCATTTTACCTTCTACAACATCGCTTCCAACGGGTTTTCCAATGTCTTGCTCGTCGCTTACAACGTCGAGGTAGTCGTCCTGAATCTGGAATGCCAATCCTATAAGTCTACCGTACTCTGCAAGGGCTTCAACCTGTTCGGGACTTCCGCCTCCAACTATTGCGCCGGATTTGGTTGCTGCTGCTATGAGTGCACCTGTTTTCATGTAGATCATCTGCATGTACTCCTCTTCAGCTACATCGAAGTTTCCTTCAAAACACATGTCAAATGCCTGTCCTTCGCAGATCTTTGTACATGAATCTACTACAGTTTTAAGGGTGCCCACAACTCTTTCGTATGATACACCGTCGATTCTGGTTTCAAGAATTGTTTCAAATGCCTTGGAAAAGAGTGTGTCCCCTGCAAGGATTGCCATTGGCTCACCCCATAGAACGTGTACCGATGGTTTTCCCCTTCTCATATTATCTTCATCCATGATATCGTCGTGGATGAGTGAAAAGGTGTGTATCAATTCAACTGCTGCTGCTGTTTTCAGGGCTTCTTCTACATTTCCACCAACAGCTTGACATGTTAATATGACAAGTGCCGGGCGGATTTTTTTTCCGCCGGCTTTTATCAGATGTTCTGATGCTTTTTGAAGTTTTTCTGGGTCGACTGTGTTCAGTGACTTATCGATCTCTTCATCTACAATTGTGGAGTACTTCTTTAAAATGTCGATTACTTCCATTATTATCCCTCATTAGCTTAGTTCATTATTAATAATCTCTCATCCGATTAATCCATTACTAATAATCCCTCATTAGCTTTAATCCATTACTAATCTGATCCATCATTAAAAACTTGTGCCTGTCCATTTCTTAAGATGTGGAGGTTGTCACCCAGTTTGTAGCCCTCTTCTTCAGCAAGTTCTGTGTAAGCTGATAACATTTGGAGGTCTCCGTGGGATGGTATGATATTTTCTGGGTTGAGCATCCTGATAAAATCACGGTGATCTTCACGTCCAGCATGTCCTGAAACATGGACGTTAGGAAATATTCTTGCACCACATGATTTAAGTCTTCGCTCCATCAGGTTACGGTTGGCTATGTTCATTGGGTTTGGTATGACAGATGCGGATATCACAACGTTGTCCCCGGGTTTTACAGTGAACTGTGTTTTTCCGTTTGCAATACGTGGCAGGAGTGCATCTGGCTCGCCCTGATGGCCTGTTGTGATAAGAACGTAATCTGACCTTTTCTCATCAGCCCTTGCAAGAGCCCTGTTAACTGCTTTTGGGCTTCCATATACACTTGCTGTTTTTGGGAGGTTTATTATTCCCAATTTTTCTGCCATTGAACAGTAACGTTCCATTGATCTTCCAAGGAGGAGGATTTTACGGTTGCTTTGATTAGCAACGTCACATATTGCCTGGATCCTTTCTATATGGGACGAGAATGTTGTGACAATCATTCCGTCATTTCCTTTGAGAGGCTCTTCCATGGTATCCTTGAGCAGGATCCTGGCCACCTTCTCAGAGTGGGTTTTAACTTCGTCGTAGTTGGCTGCGTTGGTTGTCTCAACTATGAGTGCCAGTACTCCTTTTCTTCCAAGTTCCCTGAACCTCTGGTAGTTTGGTGGTGGGGAAAGTGTCTGGTGGTTGTCGAATTTAAAGTCGTTTGCGTAGACTATTATACCTTCTGAGGTATGGAGTGCTGCGGTAACCACATGAGGTATACTGTGAGTTGTTCCAACAAATTCCAGGGTTATGTCAGGGGATATCTGGCATTTTTCACCGGCGTTCAGGACTTGAAGTGGGTTTGTAACGTTGAACTTTTTCTCTCCCTTGATGGTCCTCTCTATCAGTCCCAATGTGTAGGGTGTTGCGATTATTGGTGCCTCGTATCTGTGTGCGAGTTTTGCAACTGCTCCTATATGGTCCAGGTGGCCGTGGGTGAAAACTATTGCCCTTACCTTACCGTCAACATCCTTCATGAGGGTGTCGTCTGGTATTATTCCCCTTTCAATTAAATCTAAACTATGCATCCTTGCTATGTCTGTATCTTCGTGAATGTGAATCCTATCAAGGTGAATTCCCATATCAAATATTACAACGTCGTCGCCGACCTTGACGGCGGACATGTTTTTACCTACTTCTTCATATCCGCCAACTGCTATTATTTCAACGCTCATTCTATTAATCTCCTCGCGTATTTTTTAGTATTAAAGCCCCTTTCTGTGAGCCATTCTTTTGTATTTCCTTTTATTATGAGATCTGATTTTCTAAGGTCCTCTATGTTTGATGCCCCGACAAGGAACATTGCAACACGAAGTTCCTCTTTAAACCTCTCAATTGCTGTTATAACGGACTCATGTCCTGTATAAGCTTCTTTTAATAATGGTGATGCTATTCCAACAGCGCTAGCACCTAATGCAAGTGCTTTTGCTGCGTCTAATCCGGTTCTTATTCCTCCGGATGATATTACTGGTAATTTAACAGATTCTAAAACCTCGATAGTGCTCACTGCGGTTGGTATTCCCCAATCCCAGAAGGCTTCTCCAAGGTGGTGGTCCTGAGCTCTGTAAGTTTCAACTGCAGCCCAACTGGTTCCACCAGCCCCTGCAACATCTATGGCATCTGCGCCTGCATTTTCAAGGGCTAATGCATCTTCTGCTTTGATGCCGGCTCCTGTTTCTTTAACTACAATAGGTATGTCAACTGTCTCAGAAATCTTCTTTATGGACTCAATATATCCTGTTGCATCCACATCTCCCTCTGGCTGGATTGCCTCTTGTAAGGGGTTTAAATGTATTGCTAGGGCATCTGCATCCATCATAGCAACGGCTTTTTCCGCATATTCTATCTGTGGCGCGCCGATATTCCCCAGTATAAATGCGTCTGGTGCTTCATCCCTTACAACCGTGTATGTTGGTGCAAGTTCAGGGTTTTCAATTGCTGCACGCTGGCTTCCAACGCCCATTCCTATGTTGAGTTTGTCTGCGGCCTTTGCAAGTTCTCTGTTAATTTTAAGGGATTCAGGATGTCCTCCGGTTATTGCAGAGATTATTATGGGTGCATCCATTTTCTTCCCGAAAAAATTTGCAGATAAGTCTATTTTTTCTTTATTCACCTCGGGAAGGGCTTTGTGGATGAGTTCTATATCCTCAAATCCTGTTTTTTTCTTGTACTCCACATCGCTGTGCAGACATAACTGTAAATGTTCTAATTTTCTATTTGAAATCATTTTTTACGTCCTTTTCATTTTTTTTTACTTTTAATCAAAGTTCCAATTCCTTTTTCACCATTTATGGCTTTTTTTACGAGATTATCGTGACCTGCATTCAAAATTTGCGATTCAATTCCTATTTCTGCAAGGCTCAGGAGTTCTTTGAGTTTACCTCCCATGCCCCCTGTAACGTCAACAGTTCCTGTGCCTTCTGTTGACTCCAGATCCTCAGAAGATGTAACCACCTGCACGAGTTCTGCGTCAGGATATTTTTTAGGATTTTTATCGTATATTCCATCAACATCAGAACCCAGAATAACTCTATTCGGCTTTAATTTTTCTCCAAGATAGTTTATTATCTGATCTCCTGATAATATGGCCATTTTAATGCTTTCGTCCAGATCAAGAACTGTGTCTCCATACAGGACAGGTACGAAACCTAGATCTAGGTATTTTTTAATTAAATCCAAATTAGCGTGATATATTCTCTTATTTTTTGTTACAACAAATGATGAGGGCTGGATTGATACTGCTAAAATTCCATGTTCTCTTAAGTTTTCACAAACCAGACTGTTCAGGTTCTTCACAGAGTTCTGGGTTATGCAGAATCCGAGCTTTTTTTTCTGAAGTTCTTCTTCAGTTTCTATTTTTTCGCCTATGCTGTACTCTTTGGCATATGGATGACCAAAAGAGCCTGCACCGTGCACTATTATTAGTTCATCGTATGATGAGTCTGATATTTCCTTTGCTATTCTACTGAGATTTTCATGATCCAGCAGTGGTGTTGCCGAATCTTTTCTGGTTATAACGCTTCCACCGAGTTTTAGGATTATCAATTGAGTAACACCCTTAAGTTTTTGCCATCATTCTATTATCAACAGGTTTTTTTTGTATCAACAGTTTTTACAATCAATTTTTGGTTTTAATTGATTTTATTGACTTAGTTGATTTTTTAATTGATTTAATTCATTTTAATCCACTGTAATTCTACTCTAATTCTAATTTAATTCATTTGACATCATTTATTTTTGAATTTAAATTTCCATTTTATTTTTGAATTAATTTGAAGATTTTTCTATTTCTAATTTAATTTTCATTTAATGAATTAAATTGTGAATGAATTTGATTCTAATCTTTATTTTTTAACCTAATTTTAATTTTAAATCGATCAAAGCCACTTAAACTCATTTTAATTTAATATCTATTCTAAATTAGTTGCCCAAATCTATTTTAAACTCATTTTTAAGTTAATGTCCAACTTTAAATCAAATTTATTTACTTAAATTTAGTTCATTGATTATAATTGTGAGTTTTATGAATTTGATAGGTAAAATCTCATTTAGTTATTAAATTTTTAAAGGATTTTTTAAAGAAATTTTGTAAAGTTTCAAACTAATGTAAATTTCAATCTATTCAATCTACTTCATCGAATTATAGTATAATCCAAACCAATGTAAACTTCAATCTAATCTACAATCGGAATAATAATGTAATTTCCAATATAGCTAATAAATCTAAATCTTTTAGTGATATTGATTTAATTTTTAATCGATTAAATCAACGTGAGCGTTATCAGATGTTTATCAAATTTTCAGTTTTGTTTTAATTTATTATTTTTACAAAGTTCTTTGAGTTTACAAATTCTTTGTAACTTCATCGACTTCGTTCTATTATTCAACTTCATTTCTTTCTTTATTCAACATCCATTACTATTCAATCTATATTTAATTCAATCTAATTTAGTTTAATCTGAATTGGTTTTAATCATTGACCTCGATTCTAACGCCTTCTTTTGATATCTCCACATTGAAAGCTTTTTCAATTGTATTGAGGTTTGATGTTACTTCTTCGATTTTACCAGGGCAGTAGGCTATGATACTGCCACCACCACCAGCTCCAGTTATCTTTGAACCCTTGGCTCCGGATTTCCGGGCAAGGTAGATCATTCTGGAAAGCTCTGTGGTGTTAACGCCCATGGCATCGAGAAGCCCCTGGTTGATGTTCATAAGTTCCCCTATTTTTTTTTCATCTTTTTTTTGTAGGGATATGACTGCATCATTTGTAAGAGCTTCAACAGCATTTAATATTGGATTTAAAACCTCAGGATAACCTTCTCTTTTCAATCTCACCGATTCAACAAGTTCTCCTGTGTTTCCCCTGTCCTGGGTGCATCCTATAACTAATGGAATGTTCCAGTTTATTTCAAGGGGTACGATATCTTCAGCATTTTTTGAAAGGTATATCACACCACCGTATGTGCTTAAAGTGGTGTCAATTCTGCTTGCAGCCCCCTGAACTTCAAGTTCAACATCATGGGCATATTCAGCTATTTCATCCTTTGAAAGATTCATGTTATTGAATTTTGAAACTGCTGCAATTGTTGCAACAGTAACAGCGGCTGATGATCCAAGCCCTGCTCCAATGGGGATGTCAAGGTTAATTTGAATCTCCATTCCCTGAGCAGATCCATGAACCATTTTCACAGCACTCAGTACATAATTTAAAATACCTTTTTTCGAGTTTTCTCGACTTTCAATTTCTATTTCGTTATTTTCAGGATCAATATATCCTGATAATTTAAGATCTTTAATATCCACATGTATTCTTTCATCTTCACGTTTCTGGACTGTTACATATGCTTTTTTATTTACTGCAACAGCAATGGCTGGTTTTCCATAGACTACAGCGTGTTCACCAAAAAGAATTGCCTTTCCTGGTGCTGATGCTGTAACCTGCATGAAAGATTCACCTATGATCGCGAATTTGAAAATTTTTGGGATATTTATGATAAATGATTTATGAGTGTGAATTTGTGATTTATTTTGATGATTTTTAAGTTTGATTCTTCTGTGAACCTGATTCATCTATAAATCTATTTGATTTATAGGTACTTAACTTGTAGCTATTGTAAATTCTATTTGTAAATTCTATTTCAAGTCTAAAAATTATTTTAAATAGGATATTTTTATTAGTTTTAGTTATAAATTATCCAAATTGAAATTATTAAATTAATATAGGGATTATAAGCTTTTAAACTATTATGTATTCTTATCTACTTTTCTTATTCAAATTTCATTTCCAACTATTTCAGTCAAATATAAATCCAATTAAAAATTCTTATTTTATCTGGTTCAAAATGTTATCTAGTTCAATCGTACGATTTAGATTATACGATTTTCAGGTTATTTAAAGAACACTAGCGAAGCGTATCCGACAACTGAGTTATAATCCTCTGTTGCATCACCGCTGGTTGCATATTTTTCGAATTCGCACCTGTCGGCTCCCCTCAATTTTGATGCTACCATTGTGGCTGCCACAGGTCCGTATCCACACATTGTGACATCAAGTGCTGATACTCTGGCCATCATGAGATTTTCATCCATGGATGTTATTGCATCTATAACCTGCATGTCGCCGTCGTGGGCAATATCTTGGGGTTTGTAGTGGGTGAAGTCTGTACTTGCAATTACAACCACATCTCTACCAAGATCTTCTGCGGTTTTTTGAATTGAAATACCCACTTCCATGGCTGTTTCAATATCTTGCATCCACATGCACACTGGAACAATTTTAAAATCCTTTTCCAAGTACTTATTTTTTAGGTACTGCAAAAATGGGATCTGCACTTCGGCACTGTGCTCCTGCATATGTGCTGATGGGTCTGAATCCATTATACTAGTATTTCTTACCAGATTCTGGGCAAATTCTTCGTCTATTTCCACGTTTCCCAGGGGTGTTTCCCATGCTCCTTCTGTCATGGCTGACACACCGGAACCCAGCCCAGTGTGGTTGGGGGAGAGTATCACGAAGGTCTCTGGAAAACCATCTTCAGCTATTTTGTAGTAGGAGTGTGCGGCCACAGGTCCAGAGTAGATATAGCCTGCGTGTGGGGCTATAACACCAGTAATGTTCCTTTTATTTCCTATTTTCTTTGGAACTTTGCCAGGACCTATCTGGCTTTTAAAGCACCATTCTATCTGTTCATTTAAAGAATCAGGATCTACTTCATAAAAAAGTCCTGCAACTGCAGGTTTTCTTATCATAAAATCACTGCCCTTCTTTTTTTAAAAATCATTAAGTCCTTGATCTATATTATAAGATCTCAAGAATTAATAATTTTTTTTATGGTATTGAAAGATTAAAATTTTTAAATATTAGTTAAATTGTCAAATTTAAACATTAACTAATCGTCAACACCATTTTAAATCCCTTAATTTTTATAAGAACTTGGTCTTTGATATTTTATCTGCAGGCCATTTAGCCATGTGATATCTAAAACCTATTTTAGTCCTTAATTTAAGATTAATTAATTAAAGATTAATTAACCTTCAATATTTGTCCTTTAATATCCTTGAATTACTTAAACTGCAATATTAAACAAAAATTAACCCAGAAAACTTAATTATTGATTAATTAAGAGTTTCTGTGTCTTTATTCTGGTCTTATATTTTGAGTTCAAAGTCTGATGGAAGGACATCAAGTTCTTCATCTTCTGCAAGTGCACCGGTTCCCCTGAGTGTCTGCCTTGCAAGGAGCCAGTATACAAGTGCTATGGCTTTTCTTCCTTTGTTGTTCACTGGTATAACAATATCAACATTTCCAAGGAGGTTTTCTGTGTCGCATAATGCAACTACTGGTATTCCTATCTGTTTTGCTTCAATTATTGCCTGTGAGTCAGATCTTGGGTCTGTGACAACTAGAACTTTAGGTTCTATGAATTTAGCGTAATTTGGGTTGGTTAATGTTCCTGGTATGAACCTTCCAGGGATTGTTTTAGCTCCTGTGATGTCTCCGAATTTTTTGACAGGTGCCTGACCATACTGTCTTGTTGATACAACAAGTATATCGTCTGGGTTGAATTTTGCAAGGAATTTACCTACAGACATTATCCTTTCGTTTGTTCTCTTAACATCAAGTACGTATAGACCGTCTGCTCTTACCCTGTAAATGTAGCGCTCCATATCCTTTGTTTTTTGTTGTGTACCTATGTGTAAACCTGCTGCTAAATATTTATCCAATGGAATTAGTAATTCTGACAACTTAACACCTCATTTAAAATTATTTTAATGATTTTAGAGATTATCCTTTATTTTAAATGTGTTAAACAAATTTTAATTGTTAGGTAATCCATAAAATCTATTTATAAGTTTTTTTTTAGTTCAATTTTATGTTCTACTTTTATTTGTAGTTTTATGTTATTGTAGAGATTCATCTAAAGATTTCATCCACAATTCTACTCTTCTACGTTGACTGCCTCATTTGGGCAGACATCCATGCATACTTCACAGAGACTGCAGTCTTCCTTGTTTTTTATAACTATTTTATCCCCTTCGAGAACAAGAATCTCCATTGGGCAGACGTCTGTGCATTCTGCGCAGTCTGCACCTTCGCATTTGTCGTAGTCGATTGTTATTTTAACCATTTTAAATTCTCCTCTAATTCTGTCTTAACCTGTATCAGTGCTCCTTAATCAGTGCCCCTTAGATTAATCTTAAATCAAAGTTATTCTGAATCTCTTCAATTTATTGTAGTTTTAATGATTTATTCTTTATTTACCTGTATTTGTTGATATCAGCCATTTTTGGATTTGTCATTTCTTCAGCAATCCTGACAAGCTCGTTGAGTTTGGCTATACGTTCACCGCCAACAGCTCCTGTCTTAATGATTGGGGATGAAAATGCCACTGCCATGTGGGCTATGGTATCATCTGTTGTCTCACCAGATCTGTGGGATACTACAGGTACATATTTATTGTTTTTTGCAAGCTCAACAGTTTTATAGGTGTCTGTTAGAGTTCCTATCTGGTTTGGCTTTATTATAATTGCATTACCGGCACCTGCTTCGATTCCCTCAGCAAGGATATCTTTGTTGGTTACGAAAATATCGTCTCCGCAGATTAAACATTTTTTACCGGATTTTTTTGTGAGTTCTGCAAATCCTGCAAAGTCTCCTTCACGAATTGGGTCTTCAACATAGAAGTAACCATATGTGTCAATGATATCAGCCACAAAGTCTACTTGCTCGCCTGTGCTTCTTCTTGCACCTTCTCTGTTGTATACGTACTCTTCAGATGCAGGGTCCCATAGTTCGCTTGCTGCCATGTCAAGTGATGGTTTAACAAGAACACCTGTTTCGTCGCTTACCATTTCACAGGCTTTAACCTGGATTTCAATTGCTTCTTCACTGGTGAGGTTGGGTGCCCATCCTCCTTCGTCTCCTTTACCGCCTGTGAATGATTTGTCTTTGGCTTGTATGAGTTCTCTGATCTTTTTGTGCACATTTACATTTGTAAATACTGCTTCTGTAATTGTTTCAGCACCTACTGGCACTACAAGAAATTCTTGTATGTCCGGTGCATTTTTACCTGCGTGTGCTCCTCCATTTATCATGTTTCCCAGTGGGTATGGTATTTCACATGGTATGTTTCCACCGAGGAATCTGTAGAGTGGCATGTTGTAGGATGATGCTGCTGCCTTGGCTACTGCCATGGACACCGCCACAGTGGTGTTGCCCCCTATTGCCGCCAGATTTTCTGTTCCGTCTATCTCTTTTAAAACAAGGTCTATTTCGTTCAGGTCTTCTGCATCCATTCCAATAAGTTCTGATGAGATTATATCTTCAACTTCACTTATTATTTTGTCAACTCCACCTTCAGGAAATGCCACTACCTCTCGAGCCCCGGTACTTGCACCGCTTGGTGCTGCAGCTCTTCCAAAACCGTTCCAGGTTATGACATCCACCTCTACTGTGGGGTTGCCTCTGCTGTCTAAAATTTTCCTAACACGAATGTCTTCAATAACGCTATCCACAAAAACACCTCTTTTCAAAAAATAGTGGTTATATTAGGTTGTTTGGACTTAGATCGTTTTATTAGTATATATTATACTATCCATTTTATTCAATTTTATATTATACAATTAGTTACATATTCGGAATTTACATTAAAAATTTATTCTACCTCTTGACATCAAGGGGTAGTTTATTCTTTTTAAGTTCCAAAGTTGCAATATCTATTGGATCAATTGAAGCAGATACATCAACCTGTGGTTTTGCTCCCATGGAAAGTTGTAAAGCTCTTGCACCTATTACTCTTGCCTTTTCAAACCTTGTGAGTTTTTTAGCTGGCATTAATATCTATCTCCTATTTTATATCCTTATCAACATTTAAATGGTTAAAACCAAAGGTTAAAACCCTAAATGAGTTGATTTGAATTTTTTATCAAATTTAGTTGATCTTCATCAAAAACATTTTGATTTTATCAATTAAATGATAAGATTAAGTGTAGATTAAGTGTAGATGGGGCCGCCGAGATTTGAACTCGGGTCTCCAGCATTTCGGTGTTTTGACCACATCCCCGTTCCAGTCGAAGAAATATTTGAGGGCCTTCCCGTTAGAGATCAGGTCCATCTGGTTATTTTTTTCAATAGCTGGGAGGATGGACCAAGCTACCCTACGGCCCCTATCATCAATTTTGTTACCACACCTCTACATGGGTTATGAACATTCTTCTACAACAGTATCTTGTGATTCCAAGATCGTCGAGAACTTTTTTTGGGTCCTCCCCATCTGCGGTTCTCTGTTGGTATTCCTCAAAATATGCGGATACCACTTTGCCGCAACTTAAACATCTTACAGGGATCATGATTAATCAGCTTACCTGTAACTTTTCTGTTTTCTTGCTCTTGCTCCAGGTCCACCGTATTTTTTAGGTTCTGTACGGCGTGGATCTCCAACGAGCATGGTTCTGTCATAATGAGTGAACTTTTCTTTTAATTCCATGTCACCTGTCCACTGAACAAGGCCTTTGGCTATTACCATTCTGGCGGCTTCTGCCTGACCCATTATGCCTCCGCCTATGACTTTGACATCTATGTCCACTTTGTCTGCAAGGTCACCTGCAAGTTTTAGTGGTTCTTCTATTTTTAGTCTTGCTAGCTCAGGGTTGTAGAGTTCGACAGGACTCCTGTTTATTCTGACTCTACCTTTTCCTTCTTTGATTTTTCCCCTTGCTATAGCACTTTTCCTTTTTCCACTTGTATGGATTACCTTTTTCATGTTACACGACCTCTACATTTAAAATTTTGATCCGAGTAATGTTGAAATTTTTCCAACTTCAACGCTTTTTGTGATATTTTTTGGCTGGGCTTGAGGTATTTGCTGGGTTTCTTCTCCTTCAAATTCCTTTGGAATTCCTACATAGACTCTAAGCCTTTTAAAGGCAGCCCTTCCAGTTGTGGTTTTGTAAGGGATCATTCCTCTTACAGCCCTTCTAACAATGTCATCTGGTCTTCTTGGATATTTAGGACCCATATCTCTTGGGTTTGAGAGACTAGCTCTGTCAACTCTCTGTTTGTATCTTTTATATGCCCAGTCTTTTGAACCTGATATTATAATTTTTTCAGCGTTTAAGATTATTATGGATTCACCTAAAAGAAGTTTCTTACTAACTACACTTGCAAGTCTTCCCATGACGAGTCCTTCTCCATCTATGATCATGTGATACACCTAACCTTTATTTTTTTCCTTTGATCATTCGATTATTTTTATTCCGCTTCCTTTGGGGTTCTTATCGACAACCTCAAGGATTTCCATGCATTCTCCGCCGGCCATAATGATCTTCTCAGCGGCGGCTTTGGAAAAGTTTAATGCTGCAACCTGCACCTTATGGTCAATTATTCCGCTTCCAAGAACCTTTCCAGGTACGAGGATTATTTCATCCGCGGCTGTGTGCCTGTTTATGTCAGATATGTTGACTTCAGCTTGTCTTCGTGTTGATCTTTCAAGCCTTCTTGCAACATCTTTCCATATCGCAACATCTTCTTCGTTTGATTTTCGTTTAAGACTCCCTAATATATTCTTAAGATTAGGGTTTGTCTTTGTAAGTTTCACCATCCTTAAATTCCTCCTTCACAAAATTCAATAATTTGATCTGTTTTTCCTGATAGAATATCGCAAGCTCGTGTTAGAACTTCTTCAGGGGGTAGTGATCCATCTGTTTCTATTTTGAATATGAATTTGCCTTCCTGACCTTCCACTGTAATTGCATCGGATTCACAGCCTTTAACACATGTCTTGCACATGGAACAGTTTTCAATATCCAGGATGTTTACTTTATTGTTTTCATCGTCAAATTCAAGTATTCCTCTTGGGCATTCTTCAACACATTTGGCGCATGATTCACATTTTTCAGCGTCAATTGTTATTTTTGGGTAGTACTTGTATGCGCATGCTGTTGTTGGCTGCCATTTGGCGTGTTCAAGTCCGATTCCAAGTTGTGCTATTGCCTCAAGTTCAACTTCTTCTCCATCCTTTAATTTCATGATAGGAATAGTATCGTACGTTGGTTTCAACTGAGGATCCTGTGACTTTAAGTCCTTTGAGTAAACTGTTTTTGGGCCTTTTTCTTTCAAAAGTAAGGATACACTACAACGAGGGCAGTGATCCTCGCAGTCACATTCAGATGCGAGTACCATTGATTCAAGATCTGTGGTAAGTGGTATAAGCCCTAATCTGTGTGCTAATGCTTCATCAAATATTTTTGCATCGTTCTTGTAGATATCCACATCTTCGATTGCAAGTGTTGGAACTTCCACTGTGCAGATCCTTCTTATGGCATTTATGAAAGGCACATCAACGCCTTCTACTGTAAACACCAATAGGTTGTCATCCTTATTTTTTATAGTTACATCCATTTTAGACACTTCTTGTTTATTAGACGGTTTTATGCCCATTTAGACTCTTCTACCCCTTTTACCCCCAGGTCGTCCTGTACCATCGTGAGGTATTGGAGTTACGTCTTCAATTTTACCTATTCTAATACCTGCCCTTGCAAAGGCCCTTATTGTTGCCTGTGCACCTGGACCTGGAGTTCTTGGCCCATTTCCGCCTGGTGCTCTTACTTTTATGTGTAATCCAATTATTCCTTTTTCCTTTACATCTTCAGCCGCACGAGTTGCAGCTTCCATAGCTGCAAATGGTGATGATTCCTGTCTGTCTGCACGTACAACTTTACCACCCGACCATTGGGTTATGGTTTCCGCTCCAGTTATATCTGTTACGGTTATTATGGTGTTGTTAAAGGATGAGTAAACGTTAGCTACGCCCCATTTCTCTTTTTCTGCCATTTTATATCACCTAACTTAATTTCTCCTTTCTAATTTATTCTGTCTTTTCTGCAGCTTTTTCCCGTGCTTGGGCTTCTTCTTTATGCTGTTTTTCCACAGCGGAACCTGGATAAAATCCTAAAAGTTCTTCTTCAGCTTTACGGACCATGTATCCTGGTGCGTTTATCTTTTTACCATTTAAAGCTATATGACCGTGAACTATGAATACTCTGGCCTCTTTTGCTGTGTGGGAAAGTCCTGTTTTGTGCACCATGGTCTGCAGTCTTCTGCGAAGTACGTCCTCAACTGTAAGATCGAGTATGTCCTCAAGTTTTGCAGATTCAGCTAGTATTCCGAGTGTTATGAGGTGACCTAAAAGTTGATTACCCTCTGAATTTATACCCTGTATACCCTGCTCTTCTGTTGATGTACCCAAAAGGTATCTTGCATCTCTTCGGTACCTTTTAACAGTGGTTGATGCTTTCCAAATTTCTTTTTTGTTTTTAAGCCCATATTTCTGGACGAGTTTATTTTCCTCTTTTATACGATCTGCATTCCAGGGATGTGATGGTGTATCGTATTGCTTCCTCGCTTTTCTTGGATGTCCCATATAATCGTCTCCTTTTAAATTTTTTTATATAATCGGTTTACCTCAATAAGTATTTTTTACCGTTCTTGTTGTGGTTTTCCTCTTCTTCTTCTAACCCCAACAGATGATCCTTTCCTGAATGTAGATTTGGTTCTCTGACCTCTTACTGGAAGTCCGACTTCGTGTCTTTTTCCTTTGTAACTTCTTATCTTCTTCATTCTGTTTAGGTCATCCCTCAGACTCATCACAAGATCAGATTCAATTAGATGGACTGTTTCGCCTGTTTCGTAATCGTTACGCCTGTTCAACATCCATTCAGGGATGTTGTACTTTTGTGGATCCTTAACAGCTTCTTCAACCCTTACAACTTCAGCATCTGATAAAAATCCGATTTTCTGTTCTGCATCAAAACCCGCAGTTTTGCATATTGCCATTGATAAAGCTCTTCCAACACCTTTTATATCTGCAAGAGCGTTCTCGATTGTTTTATTACCATCAACATCTCTTCTGGCAATACGAACCATGTGTTTAAATTCCTCTTCCATATTATTTACCTCCAAGAATCGTGTCCTGAATTTATTGTAATATACATGATTTTCATATATCCAAATTAATTTTACATTTAAGTTTTACAAACTGTAATCGCTTGAACTTATTTGCAGAATTTATTTGCTATTTCACTTTTTTTTATTATCAAAGGTTTTTATTTATTTATTTTTAAATATTTATTACTTCTCATATTTCAATTTATTTCAAAAGTTTTCTACAAACACAAACAGTTTCAACGAGTTTTTAGTTTACCAGATCTGTTTCAACCGCTAAGTTTTATCAAGTATCAGTTTAACTCTAGTTTAAACTTTGGTTAATATACTGGATATGTTGTATAAGCGCCGGGACTGGGATTTGAACCCAGGAGGAGCAAAGCTCCACAAGATTTCCAGTCTTGCGCCCTACCAGGCTAGACTATCCCGGCATAAGAAAAAAAACCGCCTTTAAACCTTTCATCCGGACCAAGAAATGAGACCATAAGATGAAAATGAAACACGCGTATCACGAGCTTCGATCCTTTCTGAGCTTTAAATAAATCATAACATATTACATGCTATTTTAGCCATTTAATTTCTACAGCTATTTTAAAGCCCCGTAAGGGTTTAAAGTTACATTCAACGTTTTAAAAACGTTTATCTTACTGGCCTCGCCCCTAAAATTTGTTAGAGGTTCTACGGTTTGGATTCTGAAAGTACATTAAAGAGTAGTTTTTACTTCCACATCTTTGGGTATGTTTCAGGTTGCATAAAAACCTTTTTGGTTTTTACCATTATTCCTTTATCTGATTTGTGGATCACACCTGCTGTTTCCACACTTTCACCGGCTGCAACCAGTTCACCCTTAAGTGTTAAGATTGCAACTGTACTTTTTTTATCTATGTCTTGGGAAAGTGATAGTATTCCACCTGCTGCAAGATCTGCACCGTGGCAGATGGCATCAACAGCTGAGTCCCTTATAATAATCTTTGGAAGATGGGAAACTGCACTTTCCATTGGAAGTATGCAATCACGAAGTTGTGATTCATCCCCATCATCTACCCATGCATGATATGCATCAGTTATGTCATGAAGGGTTTTAATTGTTTCATCATCATGAAAAGGTCCTGAAATGGTTCTCCTAAGCTCAGCCATATGTGCACCACAACCCAGAGCTTCACCAATATCATGGCAGTACTTCCGGATGTAAGTGCCTCCTTCACAGCCAATTCTGAATAAAACATCCTGACCTTCTATTTCCAGAATGTTAACATAATATATTCTTCGAACCCTCAGTTCTCGTTTCACTGCAGATTTTAAAGGTGGCAGCTGGAATATTTTTCCTGTAAATTCCTGGAGAATATCCCGTATATCTGCCTCGTCGATCATCTCATGAAGACGCATAAGACAAACGTATTCTTTGGGAGCTCCAAGGAGCATCTGTATAACCCTTGTGGATTGGTTAATGCCCATAGGTAGAACTCCTGTAACACGAGGGTCAAGGGTTCCACCGTGGCCTGTCTTCTCCACATGAAGGATCTTTTTAACCCATGAGTCAATTTCATGGGATGTTGGACCCATTGGTTTATCCAGGTTCACAACACCCATTGAGATATGATCTCTTATGAGTCTTTCTTCGGGAGTAGAACCATATTCTGGGTCTGTCTCACCTTCAGATTTTATGAGAAGATCTGCCATTAAAATGACCTATTGAAGACGTTGCTTACTTTTAAATTAATTACAACATCGTTTAGAACAGATTTAAGCAAGAGCTGCTTCAACTTGTTTTTTTATTTCTTCAACATCTTCTGATTTTATCTCGATTTTCTGATCAACAGGTTCAAGATGCATTATGTTACATTTTCTGTTTTTGATTGATGGACCAACGACTTCAACAAATTTTTCATCTATGATCTCAACGATAACACATTTTTCGCCTGCTTCTCTTCCTGCTATTTTAACACATACTCTTCCTACTTCTATTGCTGGCATGAAATCACCTCAGTTACTTTTAAGATAATGTCAGCTATGCCTTCAGGTTGGAAACTGTGACTGTTTATAACAACGTCATATACTTCCATGTTTCCAATGTCGATGCCGTGTATTTCACGGTACCTTTTGGCTTCGCTTTCTCCTCTTGTAATTATTTCTTTTTTAACAACGTCAATGGATTTATTTTCCCTCTGGCATATACGTTCTGTTCGAACGTCCAATGGTGCTACAAACCATATCTTAAGGTCAGCTTCCACAAAGTATGCGGAAAGTCTTCCTTCAACGATTATATTTTCGCTTTTTTCTGCTATTTTGGCCTGTCTTCTGTCTATTTCAAGGTCTATTTCATCATTACCTTCAGCGAATTTACCGAACTCCAGAATATCCATATCGTTTTCAGCAGCCATCTGACGAAAGATGTCACCTGCAGATATGTAGGGGATACTCAGCTTTTCTGACAGGATCTTTGATGCGGTTGTAGTGCCGCTTCCTGCCAATCCACCGATGGTTATGATCATCAGGACCTTGCCTCTTTCTTGAAGAGTTTACGGGCACACTCTGAACAGAGATATCCGCCGTATGGCCTGTTAGGTCTTTTCTTTGATTTTGAAAGTTTTCTTATCTGGTATGGTCTTCCCCTTGGTACTGAGTGAAGTTGTTTGCCACATTCTGCACAAATGTGTTTTGAGGGCATTTTCTTCTTGTAGTGGAGTACTGTTTTTCCTCCAGGGGTTTTTATGAATGTTCTTTTGTATGATCTAGATCTGTATCTTAATTCAGGCATGTTATACATCTCCTTATTTAATTTTTGATAAAGCAAGTTAATAAAGCAAATTAAACATTAATTTACATTAATTTTTAAGAAATATAAAATTTTAGGAAATATGGAATGAAAATGAATTTCCATCAAATTCAATCTCATAAAATTATGAAATCAAATTTCAATCCCATAAAAATTGAATTTTTAACTCCCTAAACTTCCATTAAATTTCATTGCTTTACCTGCAAATAAACATAAACTGATTACATTGCTCCTTTAAGTCCCAGGTATTTCCTGAATACTAATGACATTGCAAATGACACGAGAATGTACCATCCTAACCATCCTATAGACATCAAAGGAGTTCCAGGATTTGGATGGTAGAACATATGGAAAAGTGGAACCAGAAGTATGTAATATGCAAATGTGGGTAAATTTAGGACAAGATGGGTTATATGTGGTTCCTGTGCCATCCAGTAGAATACCAGGATGATTGGAATGAATGTCACTATCATTGGTTTGAAGGACATGAACATCATTTCCTTCTGCTGACCCATCATTTCCATCTGTTTTTTTTGCATATCTGCCATGCGTTTTGGGTCACCTGATTTTTGAGCCTGCATAGCTTCCTGCTGGAAGCCTTTCATTTCCTGTTGCAAAAAATGCAGCCGGTCTTGGTCGACCAGAAGTTTGTTTGCAAGGGTGATGATGAAGGCAACTATGGTGGCGATAATGAATATCGCAAAGATTGGATTGTTCGGATTTGGATCCATGTAGATAAGCGGGCCGAATACAGCGTCTAAAGCTTGATATATTATTTCAAACATTTTTATTCCTCTCAATATCCATTAATAACCAAATGACCTATTAATTCAATGAGTTAATAAATTTCAAATGGTTTAATAAATGATAATAAATGAAGTGTTCATTTTTTATTGTTCATCTTTCTTTTATTGTTCATCTTATTTATTCAATAATCATTTAAAACTCAATTATTTAATGATTTAGAACTCATATTATTTGAACACTCACTATATAAAATATTCATTTACAATCATTTCAAGGTATTTATCATCTCTTCAACTGATTCTTCCAGTTTATTATCATGATTTTTTATGATATTAACTGTAGCACCCGTAAGCACCGCATATGCCATTGAAGCAGCCCTATTCATCTCTTGATGGAGTTTTATGTCCATTAATTTTTCCATATCCCTTATACGTGTTGTGTCCTTTATTCTTCTCATTAATATCTCGTCGCCGTCTGCTTCTAAAAGCACAAACATGTCAGGTTGGAGTTCGTCAAGTACCCACTTTGGAAGTCCTGGCAAAAATCCTTTTGGTGTTTTTATGGTGCAGTGCGTGTCAACGATTATGTTACTTTGCTTTGATCTTTCTTTTATACTTTTTGCAGCATTTTTCTGGATTTCCTTCTGGACTTGGGGTGCGAGTTTCCTCATTGCATCCCTATCATCCACAAGACCATCCTTCTTGGCTATTTCAAGCATAACATCTCCGTAGTTTATGTGTAGATAGTCAAGATCTTCTAATGCTTTTGTTAATACTGTTGTGCTTCCAGATCCTGGAATTCCTGCAACTACGACTAATTTCATTTAATCACCTAAAAACTTCCTTAACATTGGATGCATGTCCATTAACTGTTCTTGAGCTATTTCTTCATATAATCTGTACACAATACCAACTGTAAGTAAAACACCTGTACCTCCACCTAATGCACCTGTGAGGTCTGCTCCAAAGGCCAGAAGACCCACAAAAGCACCTCCAAGTACTGTTATGGCAGGTATGTACTTTTTAAGTATCTTTTCAAATTGTGCCCTGCTGCTCCTGAACCCTGGGATCTGCATTCCCATCCCATGGAGTTGTTTTGAAACCTGTTTAGGTCCTATTCCACTCAGTTCAACCCACAGGACTGCAAATAGTATACAAGATGCTATGAAAATCACACCATAGAACAGCACCTTTAATGGATCTGTAAATATTATGGAGTAACTTGTGGGTGGTGTTAATAAATATGCGAGTCCGTTTACAGCCTGACCGTTGGATATCGTTCCAAGTATTGGGTGTCCAATTTTTTGGAACACGTTTGCGAAAAGCTGCACGTTCAAAAGAAGTGCGCTTGTAAGTATAACTGGCATGTTACTTGCATATATAAATTTCAAAGGATATTTTCCTCTTGCACCCTTAACTCCTCCATATGAGAGAGGTATTTCCACACGCATACTTTCCGCGTATACAACTATCAAAAAGACAACGATAACTGCAAAAACTGGGATCAGAAGATCGAAGTTTGGCTGTCCAGTTGTGAGGCTGTATAGAAAATGAGGGATTGCTCCTGCAGGAACTCCGGGAGACGTTGCTGAAGATAATGGATTTAATGATCCAACAATTATTTCTTGAGACACTCCTGCCGCAATGAATAATCCTACACCACTTCCGAATCCCCATTTTGATACCACTTCATCAAGGAATATTATGAGTATCCCACCGATGGTTATCTGAAGTATGAGTATCCACGTCATATCTGTTGATGCCGGGGCAAGTGCGCCGGTTAGTACAAGTACACCTGCCTCAAACAAAGTGAATATTATTGCAAGGAGTTTTTGAGTTCCCTGGAAAAATGCTTTATCTTCTGGTTTTGAAAGGTCAAGATTTAGTATCTTACCTCCAACAAGAAGCTGTAGAATAATTGAAGCTGAAACTATGGGTCCAATACCTAAAGTAACAATAGAACCAAAGTTACCGGCCATCACAGCTCTTAACTGTGAAAATGTGTCAACAGCAGTGGAACTTAGCCCAAAAAGGGGTACCACCGTTAGTAAGAAGTATAATATCAGGATTACTCCAGTCCACTTAAGCTTCTCCTTAAAGGGTACCCTGTAAGTTGGAGATCTAACCTGGGGAATTAATGAAAAAATTGGTTGCAGCGTTTCTTTCAACAATGAAATTCACTCCTTGCCCAAAAATTTTTTAGAAAAGATTTAAAAATTTAAGAACTTTAAGAGAACTTAAATTAATTTTCTAAACAATCTTTTTATAATATTCTAATTCTTCTAATATAAAGAATTAATTAAAGGGTTACTGCTTCTCCTCCAGCTTCTTCAATCTTTCGAGCAGCTGTCTCGGAAAATTTGGGGGATTTGATAATTAATGATTTTGTTAACTTTCCTTTTCCAAGTACTTTGTTGTATCCGAGGTCAGTTATGTTTATAACAACTTTATCGTTTTCTTTAGTTGCTAAACCCTTTTCAACAAGTTCTTCCGACTTTTCATCCAGATAGTCCAGATTTATAGGGTTGAATTTGAAGACACTTCCTTGTGGCCTTTTGAAACCATATTTTCCAAAGTGGTTTGGATCGAATTTAACCATCCAGGTCCAGTGGTGTTTGTGACCTCCAGCTAACCCTTTTCCACCTTTGTTACCAGCTCCCCTATTTTTCTTGGAACAACCTTTAGCGACTGTTCTTGAGCCTCGTAACTTTCTTATCTTCCTTGTTTTTCTTATCATATAATCACCTAAATGAGTTTCTGAATTGAGATTTTTTATAGGTTTTGAGTTTTAGAAATTAAAAAGATCTAAAAGATCTTTAATGATCTACTTTTGAACAAACATTCAAAGTTTAGATCATTTTCATTATAAGCTCAACTATATTTTCTCCTCTATATCCCAGGCTTCCGCCTTCTTTAAATGATGTTCGGGTATGTTCATAGCCTTTTCTTGGGGGGTGAAGTCTGAACACAGGTTTTATTCCAGCGTCATCCAGAGTTACTTTGGAATCCACGACTGCCTTTGAAAATTCTTCAATTGAATCGAAATCAGTGTTTTCTTTTAGGTATTCATCTGTAACTTTCTTACCACCAGAAAGCCTTCCCCTTTTTGCTATAACTTGAGATAATGTTTCAGCATCGATCTCGCCCCAGGTTATGTAATCTTTTGCTTTTTGAAGCATTCCTGTGTAACTGGGGTTTTCCTTAATGAGAGCTGCATGATTTATTTGGTTAAGTCTCATCATCATTAGGGTATCTGCTATGTCTTTATTTATTCCTGTTGTACCCCTTATTCTTATTGCTGCTATCATCCATATCACCCTTGATTATATTGTTACTCCGAGGTTTTTGAGATCTTTTTTGGTTGCTTTTACCATGCTTAGCTGTTTTAATGCTTCGAAAACTGCACCAGCAAAGTTTATGGTTGTCTGGGTCTGGCCCATTGTCTGGGACCATACATCATCTATACCTGCAAGTCCTAGGATGGTTTTTCCAACGTTTCCTATTGCAAGTCCAACTCCACCTGGAGCAGGTATGAGGGTTACACGAACGCTGCCTATTTTTCCTTCAACTTTAAATGGTACTGTGTGTTCCCTTCCACAGACACAACCCCAATCACCGCAGCCTCTTCTAACTTTGATGATATTATATTTGGCGTTGTCAACTGCTTTTCTTATTGCAGGGCCTACCTCTTTAGCTTTTCCCTGTCCGAGTCCAACATAGCCGTTTTTGTTACCAACTGCAACAATTACTCTGAAGTTGACTTTACGACCAGATTTATGCATCCTCTGAACAAGGTTAACATCCATGACCTCTTCCTCAAGGTCTGGAAGCAGTGTGTTTACTATGCCGAGTTCCATTATTGGGAGGCCTTTATCAAATATCTCATCAATATCTGTTATTTTGCCTTCCTTCACCATATGACCAAGTTCGGTCTTGGGTTCCCATTCCTCTTTATCGTAGTTATTCATTATGATACCCCTTCCTCAATCTTTTGTTTTATGGTTTCAAAGTGATTAGGGAGGTCTTTTGGAGATAAACCGTTTTTGATGTACTTTGAAAACCTTTGTTTAACTTCTTCGTCACTCAGGGATTCAGCGTATGCTGCAACGTGTTCACCCCTTATTCTTTCATCTGCAGGTAAAATCGCGTCACCGTGTGGAACGTAAAGTCCCGAATCAACTGCCCCTTTAAGTGCTGCAAATACTCTTGCACCTTTTGTTGAGGATTTTAAGCCAATGTCAAGCACAGCTTCGTCTACTCCTGCTTCCAGTGCTTTTTTACCACAGAGGAATCCAGTTAAATAAGCTGCGGAAGTGTTCTTACCGCTTCCAAGCCATCCTTGTTTTTTAAGTTCATTGGTATGTGCTGAAACTACTGTTTCATCCCCATCCTGTGTAACGTTTATGATCTGCACTATTGTGTGATTGTTTGTGATCCTCACAACAAGTCTTGATTTATCTAAACCGACAAGTTTTGATCTGGCTTTGTAATCGGTTTTTCCGTCTCTTCTTCTTTTAAATGCCAGTTTATATCTTGATCCTTGTGCCAATATAATTCCCCCCTCTATCTGAGCAAGTCATGATCCCTTGCATAGGTCTTCATGTAAGATTTGCTTCTGAAGGCACCACCTTTAGCCATTCTGTACAGCTTCCTGTAGGTGGTTTTATTTATGTCCCTGTTCTCTCGCATATCTTTTAATTCTGTTCTTAAAGACCTGATGGTAGTCATCCAAGCTTGTTTCTTTGGATTTCGAGCCCCTTTAGCTCCTTTTATACTACCTCTACCTTTCCTTCTTCCTTTCTTCTTTTGTTCCGCTATTTTCTTTGATCTGTAGCTGCTTATACCTTTTTTAGGTTTTGCTTTTATAGCTCCACTGTCTATGAGCTGTTTTACACTTTCTCGAGTTATAGCCCTTGATACTTCTTCCACACTCTCAGGATCTATCCAAACCCTGTTTACTCCGATTTTGAGTATGTCTGCAGCTAATCTCTTTTGAGTAGTAAGATTCATAAAGAAACCTCCAAACCAAACTTTTTTGAAAGTTTGATCAAAATTTTACACCTGAAACCTGTTTGAAATTTGTTGAAAACCTTCTCAAATTATTCTTTTTCTAAATTCTTTTAATAGTGAACTTAGATTTATTGAACATTTTTAACTTTGAGTCTTTTTAGTTTCCATTTCTAGGGGTTTGCAGGATTTTGGAATCTCTCCTATCGTAAAAAAATTTACGATTTTTTTTTCTTTTCTTGCAGTCATCGCGCATTCGATGATTGCACCCTTTTGTCCCGTTTGCAATGTCTTCGTCAATGCTGCTTGGTTTCTTGGTTATTCCATTTTATTTCAATACTTAATCCTTATTTCCAGCCATATTATCCAAATTAAAGTTGTGAAATATGGTTATTTGGAAAATAAAGATTTAATAGAAGATTGAAATAAAAAATAATTTCCTTAAACTCTTTTGGAGTTTAAAGCCCTTTATTTAGAATTTTTATTCCAAGTTCCTTTGCTTTCTCGAGCATTAATTCTTTTTTTCTTTTACCAATTGTGGAGCTGATCCTTCCAGCCTGTGTAGCTGGTTCCAGTTTTTCCAGATCTGTCATGTTACGGACAAGTATATCCTGGTATCCTGAAGGATGAAGTCCCCTCATAGTTTTTGGAGATCCGTAACCAATTGAGGCCATTGCAGGTTTTCTTGCCTCGTACCGTCTCCTCTTACTTGTTTTTCCTTTGGGCTTCCTGTATTTGTCCCCAAGTTTTTTGTACCTGAAATATTCCTGTCTTTTAAACTTTGGTTTTGTTGGTTTTTTCATTGGACCACCGCCTTATTCCTTACCTACAAGGTATATTCCATCCTGGAAAACCCTCGGGTCTCTTCCCCTTATTTTTGTAGCCTGTTCTAGGTTTGCCATGGTCTGTCCGACATCTTCCTTACTTATTCCAGTTACTGTCACTTCATCACCCTTAACTTGGACTTTCGCATCCCCTAAGATTTTTGCTGATCTTGGGTGTCTTTCACCGAGGAAATTTTCTATTGTAACTTTATTTCCAGCAGCTTTCACAGTCATAGGGAAGTGAGCGTAAACTATTTTCATATGGTAGGTAAAACCTTCTGTCAATCCTACGATCATATTAGTTATGTGGGATTTTATGGTTCCTAACATTGCTTTATCTTTCTTTTTAGGGAATTTAACTTCAAGCACAACGTTGCCATCTTCTTTTGTTATGACAACACTTTTGTGGTTGAATTTTCTGGATAACTGTCCCTTTGATCCTTTAACAGTCACCTCATCTGCTATGGTGACATCTATTCCTTCCGGGATAGGTATTTCTTCCCTTAGAATTGCTAATTGAGCCATTTTATCACCTTAGTAAACGTATACAAGGAGTCTACCACCGATTCCTTTTTCTTTGGCTTCCCTGTGGGTCATTACACCTTCAGGGGTTGTTACTATCATTATTCCAAAGTTTTTGGATGGTAAGTATCTCTTCTCAAATTTTTCAAATTCGTCTTTTTTGACAGCGTGTCTTGGCTTTATTACGCCGCATTTGTTGATGTTTCCTTCGAGTTCAACGATGAACTGCCCTGCCTTCTCATCGTCAACAAATTCAAATTCACCGATATATCCTTCTTTTTGCATTGTCCTTAAAACATGACCGATCATTTTGGAAGCAGGGGAGATTTTGCATCTCTTGTTTCCCTGTGCCTCATTGTTCCTCATGTTTGTAAGAGCGTTTGCGAGAGGATCCATAAGAGTCACTCATAACACCTCTTAGTTATATTTTTTAAATCCTATTCGGGATGCAATTTCCCTGAAACATTGTCTGCAAAGCATAAGATTGTATCTTCTCACAAGTGCAGAGTGATCCCCACATCTACTACATTTTCTTGATGCTTTTCCGTATTTTCTTGGCAATTTATCACCTATTCTAAAATAACCTGGAATTTTTCCTTCATGAATTCCATGGTTTCTTCCTTTTTGACTTGGTGTTTGGTTGGAACTTTCTTGTTCTGAATTTTTCTTCTTCTTATTCTATAACCCGGTTTTTCAAAGGTTATAGCAACATCCATTCCAAATATACCAATATCTGGGTCGTAACGCATTCCAGGGATGTCTATATGTTCGTGTATTCCGAATGAAACATTACCCTGTCTGTCAAACTGACTTGCTTTGATCTTCTTATCGATACCTTCAAGTATTAGTTTAACTGTGCTTACGGCTTTATCTTTCCTAAGTGTAACTTTACAGGCTATTGGCTGTCCTCTCCTTATCCCAAACTCGGGGTTTGTGACTTTGGAGTAGGTACGCACAGGTTTTTGACCTGTGATATTTGTAAGAAGCTTCTCAGCCCTTGCAAGTTCTTCACCAGCAGCTCCAACACCTATGTTAACTGTGGCCTTGTTTATTTTCACCTGTTCCATTGGGTTCATATCTAGTTACCTCCGGGAAGTGAAATAACAGGTTTGTCTTTTCCTATGACAAAAACGTAGTCCGTAAGTGTCAGGAAAGTTTTTTTATCATCTGTTTCAATTAAAACAGTATTTGATTTTGATGATCGTGTTACGTTTATTTCTTTAATTTTACCAAGTTCACCTATGTGTTTACCACCGGTTATAAGACCAATTGTACCACTTTCAAATTTAATGTGGTTCGTAACTGTCTGTTCCGGAACTTCAACCACAACAACATCCCCTGATTTGTATTCTTTTTCAACAAGGCAATTCCTTCCGTCGTGGAGGTTGAGCTGAGTTTTACCACCTTTTATTGTGGTTTTATCCTCAATTCTGCAGAGTTTAAATTCTGCATTTTCCTTGGTTATAGGATAAAGAACTAGGTTACCTTTGTGATTTGGTAATATTCTGTAAACTTTTTCAGATTTTGGTATTTCGATTACATCCATGAATCCCACTGGGAATTTGTAATCTTTTCTTGCACGGCCGTCCACAAGAATATCACCGTTACCGATGATTATTTTTGCTTCCCTTGAATTTTCAGCCACTTTGAGAATATCTCGCACTATGATAAGTAATGGTAATGATTCCTCAATTGAATGTGGGCCTGCACTTGGTTTTACAGTCCATTTATTTTCTTTTGGGTGTATTGGCCAGTGCTCTGGTGATTTAAAACGTTTTAGATGTTTTCTTGATCCCATCTTTGCCATTCTATCCCTTCCTTTCTAGTATATTATTTCTTTCTTCATCATCAAGGTCCAATTCAATTAACATAAGGTTTGAAGGGTGTATTGGATGGTAAATTTTGTTTCCATCAGGTTTTTGAAGTGATGCTCCCTCAACCATTATTCTTAAATTTTTAAGATCGATCTTTTCGACCTTTCCCTCATGATCCTTGAAATCGCCACGCATCACTTTAACAGTGTCTCCGAATTTTACAGGAAGAGATCTTCTTCCATATCTTTCCCTGAGCTCCTCACTGAGATTGACGCTTATTAATTGGTGGCGTATATGTAAAGGTGCCTTATAAATGAGTTTCCTTTGTTTCCTTGGCTGTTTTGACATATTATCACCATAATTTTAAACTATTATACTGGCAGCGCTTCCTATTGCAGGCCATCTGTCAGCTGCTTCTTTTGCAACAGGTCCCCTTACTTCGGAACCTTTCAACAAACCTTCGGGGGTTACTATGACAGCTGCATTATCATCAAATTTGACCCTTAAACCGTCTGCCCTTCTAAATTCTTTTTTCTGCCTTACCACAACAGCTGTTGTGACCTCTCTTCTCATGTCAACTGTACCTTTTTTAACTGAGATCACTACCATGTCACCGACACCTGCAGATGCAAGTCGTCGTCTAACACCTTTGTATCCTTTGACGGATATGATTTCAATTTCCCTTGCACCTGTGTTGTCCACGCACTGAAGTCTTGCACCTATTGGCAGTGCTTTTGTAACATTAGATGGAATAGCCTTCATTTAGTTCTCTCCTTTCACTTCCACTACAACGAAGTTTTTAGTCTTACTGAGACGCCTGCATTCTGCAATTTTAACAGCGTCGCCGACTTTAACATCAATGCAGTCAGGTTTGTGTGCTGTGATCTTTGATTTCCTTTTTTCGTATCTTTCGTATTTCCTGATGAATTTGTAAAAACTTCGTTCTACTGTTATGGTCCTTTCTGCCTTCTCACTTGTAACAATTCCCTCTAATATTTGACCTCTTACAGGGAGAGTTCCGTGAAACGGACAATTGGGATCATCACATTTTGTTTTTGGTTCTTTAACATCGATTCCAACCATATTATCACCTAATATGTCCTCTTATTATATTATTATAACTTTATCTGAGTTTACCAAGTTTCTTTTCAAGTTTAGTTTAAAAGTTATTTTCAACTTTCAAATTTTTTTTTGAATGTCCGCTTACGTTCTTACCAGTGCTTCTTTACCAGTATTTTCTGAATTTTTTCTTTATCCTATCCTCAGGGCGAGCAACGATTATGCGGCCGTCTATTTCAACCACTGTACCGTCAGGCAGTTTAAAATGGAAAGTTGCAACGTTTTTAGGAACCTGTTTTTCAGTTCCATCAACATCCACTGTTATGGTGTTTTTTGTTTCGTCAACAACTTTTCCATGTATCCCGATAAATCCTTCATGTGAGCTTTCATTGACCTTAACAGGAAGGCCTATAAGCTCGTGCCTGAATATGTTTTGTGGAGTGATCATAATTTTTATCCAGAAAGATCTGACAATTGACATTAACGTCTTTTTCTGTGTCTATCGTCTCTTTCCTTTATTTCAATTGTGTCTGAAGAAAAGCCCATTTTTGCAAGAACTTCCTTGACTCTCCTTTTGTGGTCGCCTTGAAGTTCTATTTGACCCTTCTTCGCTGTTCCTCCACAGGCACATTTGGCCTTAAGTTCCTTTGTTAATTCCCTTACGTCGATGTCGTGCTCATCTATTCCCTCGACAATCGTCATAAGTTTTCCGAATCTTCTTCTTACTGTATAGACCTTAACCTTTTGAATTTCTCTGGCTATCTCCTCACAGACGCAAAGTTCTTCTGGAAGACCGCATATCTCACAGACTTTCATCTATTTTATTTCTCCTGGTTTTTTTCGTTCATTATAGTAAGGACACGTGCGATTGTTCTCTTAAGTTCCTTGATTTTACCGGGATTTTCATAAATTCCAGCTGCGGCGCTTTTTGAGATATTTTTCGCATATTCTGCTTTGAGTTCATCCAGTTTAGCCTGGACATCTTCCGTTGCCATTGCCCGTATTTCCTTGCTTCTTAATATTACCATTTCTCTACATCCTTTTATAATTTGTGATAATTTGCCCACAGATTATATTTTATTCTGATTTGTCTGCCTTTTCCTCTGTTTTGGATTTATCCTCAGATTCTGCAGCTTCAGATTTATCGGTATCTTTTGGGCTTGTTTCATCATCTTTAGATTCTACAGGCTCTTCCGATGTTTTCTCATCAGGTTTTGCAGCTTCCTCTTCAGGTTCTACAGCTTCCTCAACAGATTCTTCTGGAACTTCCTCAGGAACTTCCTCTATGTCTTCTGCTTTTTCTTCTGTGATTTCTTCAAGGATATCTTCAGGTTTTACAGCTTCTTCCACAACTTCCACTTTTTCAGCGGATTTAGGTGCTTCTTCTTTTTCGATGTTTTCAACAACTTTTTCAACTGCAGGTTCTTCGATTTCAATATCTTTGATATCTACTTTATCAGGTAGAAGAATGCCTGGTGGCATGATTCTAACATAGATTCCAAGTACACCTGGTTTAAGCTGTACCGTTGCGAATCCTTTCCTAACGTGTTTGTTTGCTGGTTCTCCACATTTTTTGATGTATCCATCTGTGAATTTGGAGCATGCAGATCTTGAACCCCTGATTTTACCTGAGATAGTGACCTCAACACCCTGTGCTCCTGCACCCATTATTCTACGGAGTGCTGTGTATGCGACTCTTCTAAAATGCATACCTCTCTGGAGCATGTTGGCTATTTTATGTGCCATTATTTTTGGGTTTAATTCAGGTACTTCAACTTCTTTAACCTCTACTTGAGGGTTTTCAAGACCATAGTCATTTTTGAGGTTCTGTGTTATGCTTCTAACAGTTTTTCCACCTCGTCCAATGACCATTCCTGGCCTTTCAGCATAGACTACAACCATTGTACCAAGTGGAGTTACCTGAATTTCCATTCCACCATATCCGGCTCTCTCAAGCTGTGTTTCAAGGTACTCATCTATTCTTGTCCTTTTAAGACCTTCTGTTACAAAATCCTTCTCAATCATCAGTCTCTGCCTCCCCTAGAACTATCTGTACATGGGTTGTTGGTGTGTTGAATGGGCTTGCCCTTCCAAATGCTCTTGCTGTCCATCCTTTTATCACATAACCACGGTGGCTTGATATGTGGACGATTTTAAGGTTTTCTGTGTCAAGTCCCTTGTATTCAGCGTTTGCCTCTGCGTTTTTAAGAACTTCAAGTATTTGGGTTGAGGCTTTTACAGGGTATCGGCCTGTTGGCCATCCCTCAAGACCCCTTTTATGACCCACTTTTTTGTTGTGTCTTTTGAATGGTACGGGTCTAGTCATCTCGATTACTTCTTCCAGGTAATCTTGGGCTTCTTCAAGGTACATTCCCCTTATGGCGCTGCATATCTCAACAGCATGTTTTGGGGAGATCTTGAGAGCTCTTCCTGCAGCTTTTGCTGTTTTTCCTTCGTACTCATCTTGATAAGCGTATTTAATCTTTGACATTGTAATTTCTCCTTATTTAAGAGGCACAAACATGGATGATCTTGTTGCACCCATACCTGGATCTCCGTGCTGAACCCTCTGTCTGGTGATTGCGAATTCTCCGAAGTAACATCCAATCATTTCAGGCTGTATCATTACTTCAACAAACTCTTTTCCGTTGTGGATTCCAAAGGTTAACCCAACCATTTCAGGAAGAATTACCATATCCCTGCAGTGAGTTTTAATGATTTGAGGCCTTCCATTTTTATTGCCCTCTTTTTTAACTTTTCTTATCTGTTCTAAGACCTTTTTTTGCCTTGGAAGAAATCCCCTTTTAAGGGATCTTCTTGGCCTAGATGGTAAAAGTTGTATAACATTATCTAGTGGCATATCTTGTAACTCTTCTAGAGTGTAACCGCGATACTTGAATTCTTTTTTTGCCAATTAGTCTCCTCCTAATACTTTTTGTAAATTATTTCCCTATTTTTAATTTATTCAAATTAATAAGCAGATTTTAAGATAAACAAATTTTAAGCTTATCTCCTTTTACCTGTCCTGCTAGCAGCTATTGAACCAACTTTCCTTCCTGCTGGTGCGTTTCTTGAAACTGTTGTTGGTTTACCAGGGTGCTGTTTGTTTCCTCCACCGTGTGGGTGATCTACAGCGTTCATTGCCACTCCTCTAACACTAACTGATTTTTTACCCTTAGCATTGAGTGCGTAGTACCTGTTTCCTGCTTTGAGGTATGGTTTATCCTTTCTTCCTCCACCTGCAACAACACCTATGGTTGCTCTGCAGCGGGGGTTGAATGCCTTTAATTCACCTGAAGGTAATTCTATAATTGCTTTACCAACATCGTGTGTTATTAAAGAAGCGTAAGTTCCAGAAGATCTGACGAATTTACCGCCGTCTCCAGGATTGTTTTCAAGGTTGTATAATGGTGTTCCTTCAGGAATTTCACCGAGAGGTAATGAGTTTCCAGGATTTATTGGTGCTGAAATTCCGCATTCCACCTCATCATTTATTTGTATTCCTTCAGGTGCTAAAATAAGTCTTTTTTCATCATTTTCAAATTTAATAAGTGCAACTGGAGCTGTCCTACCTGGGTCGTGTATTATGTCCACTACTTGCCCCTTAAGACTACCCTGTTTCTCAATGTCATCGTAGGATCTGTAAGCTATTTTTCCCCTGAACCTGTGCGATGCACTTTTGTAAGTAGGAGTTCCTCTTCCTCTCCTCTGGATTATTAATCGTTTTCCCATTGTATTTCCTCCATCCTCATAAGGTTGGTAAAATTGTTAATTATGAAAACAAACATAGTTGTTATCAGAATACACCCATTTTCATTGCTATATCTTCTGCACTGTGTTCTGCTGCAAGTTTTATGTAAGCTAGCTTTACACCAGTAGTAGATCTTATTTGAGTGTTAACCCTTTCAACTTTCACAGCATAAAGTTCTTCAAATGCAGCTTTTATCTGAGTCCTGTTTGCAGTTCTTCTAACTACAAAGGTTAATTCATTATTCTGATCAATTGCATTCATACTTTTTTCTGTTAATTGTGGTTTTATTATTATTGCGTAAGGATCCATTTTTCACAACCCCTTTTATTGCTTGAAAAGTTCTCCTAACTTTTCAACAGCTGATTTTGTGTAAATTGTGAGTCTTCCAGGATGAGTTCCAGGAGCTAGAAGTTCTGCATTTAAATTATCCACAACAACAACGTCAACGCCTGCGTGGTTTCTTGCACCGAGGCTTATTCCTTTATCCTCGCCAACAACTACTAGTGGTCCTTTTGGGTTTTTGTATTTTCTTCCCCTTGTTTTACCTCTTCCAGCCCTTATTTTATGACCAGTTTTAGCCCTTACAACATCGTCCATTATCCCGAGTTTTTCAAATATTTCACGGGTTTCTTTTGTCCTTTTAACTGTTGCAAGTTCATCATCAACCACAAATGGTATTTGAGGTAAGTTTGCGATTCTGTGTCCTCTTCTTTCCACAATATCCCGGTTTGCTGTTGCAGCAACTGCTGACCTTATGGCCAGTCTCCTTTCTTTCCTGTTTATCTTTTCATGAATGATTCTTTCTGTCTTTGGTGGGTGAGCTTTCCTACCTCCAGTGGACTGTGGTATCCTGGCTGCTTTGGAAGCTGCAGGATGTCTTGATCCTTTTACACGTGGGACCATTGCTGCACCACGGCCGGAACCTAATGACTTTGCAGTTGTCCTCATACCTGCCCGAGGGTTTGCTCCCCATGGCTGTATCCTTGCTGTTTGTGATGATATAACTGCCCTTTTTATAAGGTCAGGTCTGAACTCTTCCATGAAAATTTCAGGAAGCTCAATTTCTTCTATGACTTCGCCTTCCAATGAATAAACCTTGATCTTCTCCATTTAAATCACTCTTTAGTTTTATCCTAATTGTTAACTTAAACTCCCTGTTTAGAAGCTGTACTTATGTATGATATCTGAGGAACGTCATCATGTTTTCCGTGGGGCCTAATAGCTTTTCTGAGCATTACCAACCTTTTTGAAGGTCCTGGAACAGATCCTTTAACTATGAAGTAGCCGTTTTTCACGAGACCGTATTTAACAAATCCGCCATCTGGGTTTACAGCATCTACTTCGTCTGCACCGCCTATCTTGAGGATTTTCTTGTTAAACTCTGTCCTTTTGTGGTATCCCATTTGACCTGCCATTGCAACAGTCCACATGGTCCTTGAAGGGTTCCATGGTCCTATTGAACCAACGTGTCTTTCTTTACTACTTCTTGCAGCTTTACCGTACTGGATCCTAATACCGAACCTTTTAACAGGTCCCTGAAATCCTTTACCTTTAGTAATAGCTATTGAATCAGTATGTTCGCCGTCAGCAAAAACATCTGAAGGGTTTAATTCTTTTCCAAGAACACTTACAGCATAATCCAATTTTTCTGCAACTGTCTTTCCACCGACTCCACATTCAAGTATTTCCGGTTTTTTCTTTGGAACACTTGCGAGTCTTGGTTTTGTGTGGACTAAAACCCTTATATCCACTATTTCATCCATTTTTTCTTTGAAATCTTTTAACTTGGCTTCTAAATCATTTTCTTTAGGCAAAGATATTGTTCTTTGAAGATCTTCATCGAGATCATTTGCCAGAATATCTGCCAGAGTTTTAAGTCCACGGGTGTCCTGTCTGTAGGCCCTTATTCCCATGACAACAATTGGAGGGGCTTCCAGTATTGTTACTGGTGTTGATATTTCCATTCCCTCTGTTGGTGAACTTTTCCTTGAGTCTAGCATGGTGATGTGAGTCATTCCCACTTTATAGCCCGGAAATCCTAAGAGACATGCTTCTTCAGTCTCAGGCCAAGCAGTTATTCGTGGTGTTTCACTAGCTGCTCTTTTCCTAGGACTAAATGCAACTGATCCTTTTCTTGGTTGATGATGTCTACTCATTTAATTTTACCTCCTTACTTACACATAATTTTTCCAAATATTCGAGTTAGTCTGCGTTTGAGAGCAAGTTAAACACAGATAAAGTTGATATAACAGCTTCTTCAGTCCTTACAGTCTTAGTCCCCTGTGAGGGAACAGTATTAACTTCAAGATCTATGACTTCTCTTTCTTTCTGGTCTGAGATAAGATCATGTAAGCCTGAATATGGACCACCAAACAAAATAGCCGTGTGTTTGGAGCCCTTTAAACGTTCTTTTACTTCGTCTAAAACAGAAGTGATGGGTTCTGCATACCGCGATGTTCCAATAACCAGATCTGGCTTTGGATCCAACATTCGGATGCTTTGATATATATTTTTATAAGTAGATATTGTTTTATAGCCCCAATAAAATTCTGGGATATCAGGAACTATTAATATATTATCCTTTGCAATCTTCTCTACTTTAAAGCTTAGTATTTTATTTACGCTAAGTTTTTCCTTACAAAGCGCAAGCCTTTCAGCACCGATATCAACCATAGTGCCTTTTTTTGTCCTTTTTATTGTTAATCCCTGTCTATAATCACCTAAACTGAGTTCTCCAGTTGGGTGATGTGGAGTTCTAAGTGGCGGAAGAATACCGACATTTTTCAACTCCCTTGTGAGAGGGAATACCTTTTTTCTAAGGTATTGAGGCGTATTCATATAAGTGAGGACATCACTAATAAACTTTACCTCTTCTTTTGTTGAATCATCACTGTAAACAACGATTCTGTCAGCTTTATAAATCGCTGCAGATCTTCCAATCAAGCCTACTTTGTAAGTTCTTATTCTTAAATCTTTTGTTTCAGCTATTATTGAAGCTGGTATAAAGATGGATAAATGCTTTTGTGCCATCTTTAAATGTTTGTTTTCAGTCTTAATAAACTATACTGAGGATTTTTTAAATTAAGAAAAGCAATTATATAACTAATTGGCAGGATTTCTCCCAGCTTTAAGAAATAAAAAGCATGACTAAGTCCTCAAAGAATATTAAACAATTATTTATTCAATTTACTATTTAAATTTATAGTTGAACAATTCATCACAAAAGTAGATTTCCACAGTAAATTTATTTTATCTTAGAGAGGACATTTTATATAGGTATCAATTTTGGTGCTAAAGTCAAGAAAAAAAATGTTAAATTCACCATTTTTGTTCACTATTTTTCAACCCTTAAAACAACCACATCCACATCAACCTTTTCCTTTTTATGAAAGTCATAAATGTGGGGTATCGGGAATCTGTAATAAAACCTGTGTGTAACTTTACCTCCAATAGATTTGAAAAAGTTCTCCACAAAATTTTCTGTTTCTTTTATATGGAAAGAATAAGCAACAGGGGCAATTTCAATGGCTTTAGCCATGAACTGTCTGTCAGCTTCTTTATTAGCTTTCTGAGCTCCAAATGGAGGGTTCTGGATCACGGTGTCTGCCTTCTCATCAAACTCTTTGATATCCATTGAAATAAATCTGGTTCTCTCACCAAGTCCAATGTCCAAAGCCTCAGATTGTGCAATTTCCACAGCATCAGGGTCCACATCCACACCTACAGCTTCACCAGCACCAAGGAGAGCAGACCCAACTGTAAGGATACCTGTTCCACAGCCAAGATCCACAACTTTTATACCTTCAATATCCCCCATAGCATGTGCATTCCAAAGAATATCTGCAGCTATCACAGCAGGGGTTGAATACTGTTCAAGAGCTACTTTAGGATGCATGTGTGATGGAATACGCTGCAAAGCAATTTCAAGCTGTCTTTTTTTTGTTATTTGCCTTTTAAACATGTTTTTAAAACCATCTTAAACATTAATTAATTTATTATTTTTGAGGCTATCTTTTTGAGGTTATTCTTATGATATTACAATAAATCTTATGATATTACAATAAAAATATACGTAAACAAAGTTATTTTCTTATAAATATTTTCTTATAATATATATGAACTATAATTGAACTATAAATTATTTTGAATATGTGAAGTTGTGATCTCTTTTGACGTACATAATTATTCTATAACTATCTTCTTACTATCTTCTTACCAATAAACCAGAAATAATCTTTAAACCCTTGATAAATTCTACTAGATTTATTTCTATTTTATTTATTCTCTTTTTGATACTTTTAGAATATTTTTAGCTAAGTTAAATCGTTGGAAATCTGATTTAAATAGATTATAAAATTAATTCGAAGTTAAAGTGAAATAAAATATATCACATTAAAAAGGAATTTATGGTTTTAATTTTGCGTTAAATTTGTGTAAAACTGAATTTTTGTTTTTATATGTTTTTTAGAGTTTTTTTGTTTTTATATTAGTTGATCAAGCAAAAAAAATATAATATAAAAAAGGAATAATGAAAATGTATCAGAATAATGAATTGGAAAATAGTGAATTAGAAATAATAAATAATTAAAAACTAAAGATTAGAAACTAAATAATAAAAATATAAGTATAAAATAGATAACTTAAAAAAATAAAAAATAATTAAACTGTTAACATGATTTTAAGAGTTAACAGGATTTTATAAAAGATTGGCAGGACGATATCATGTTTAAAAAAGTCTTGGTTGCAAACCGTGGTGAAATAGCCATACGGATCATGAGGGCTTGCAGAGAACTGGATGTTAAAAGCATTGCTGTTTATTCAGACGCTGATAAAAATTCACTTTTTGCAAAGTACGCTGATGAAGCTTACCATATAGGTGAATCCATACCAGCTAAAAGCTACCTTAATATAGAAAAAATAATTGATGTTGCAGAAAAATCTGGGGCAGAAGCAATACATCCAGGCTACGGATTCCTCGCTGAAAACCCTCTCCTTGGAGAAGAATGTGAAAAACATGGAATCAAACTTATAGGACCTAAAGGTCAAGTCATAAAAGATATGGGGAGCAAAATAACCTCTAAAACTCTTATGAAAAAAGCAGGAGTTCCTGTTGTTCCGGGGGCAAGTAAAGGGATAAGCAGCGCGGATGAAGCTATTTCCATGGCTGAAGCCATAGGATACCCAGTTATTGTAAAGGCATCTGCTGGTGGTGGCGGAATAGGTATGAGAACTGTTTATGAGGAAGATGAAATGATGAGGGCGATAGAGTCCACCCAGTCCGTTGCAGCTTCTGCCTTTGGAGACTCCACAGTGTACGTGGAAAAGTACATAGAAGAACCAAGGCACATAGAATTTCAGGTACTGGCAGATGAACATGGAAACACCATCCACGTTGCAGACAGGGAATGTTCCATCCAGAGAAGGCATCAAAAGCTCATAGAAGAAGCACCATCACCCATAATGACAGATGAACTTCGAAATAAGATGGGATCAGCTGCTGTGAAAGCTGCCTCTGCTGTAGGATACACAAACGCGGGTACAGTCGAGTTCATATATTCAGATGGACAGTTTTACTTTTTAGAAATGAACACCCGTATACAGGTTGAACATCCAATAACAGAAATTGTAACGGGTATTGATCTTGTAAAAGAACAGATCAAGATAGCTTCAGGCAGGGAACTCTGCTGTGCACAGGAAGACATTTCAGTTAGGGGTCACGCAATAGAGTGCCGTATCAATGCAGAGGATCCATTAAATAATTTCGCACCCAACCCTGGTAAAATTACAGGTTACCGTTCACCTGGAGGTCACGGCGTGCGGGTTGACAGTGGAGTGTACATGAATTACTCCATACCCCCGTTCTATGATTCAATGATATCCAAACTCATAGTTCTTGGAAGAACACGTAACGAAGCTATAGCACGTATGAGAAGGGCACTTTCCGAGTACATAATTCTGGGAGTTAAAACAACCATTCCATTCCATAAAGCAATGATGACAAACAGCCATTTCAAAAAAGCGGAACTCCACACGCACTTTGTCGATGAACACAAGAAGGAAATCATAGCAAATGTGGAAAAAGTTGTTCAGGCAGATAAAGAAATGGAAAACAGACTAAAATCAACGTTTTTACCATCAAAAAAAGTTGCAGCAGTGTCCGCAGCTGTTTCAAGTTACATGGCTAACTCCATTAATAACAATACCCTGGAGAGGTAGGTGTTTAAATGAAAAACAGTATACTGAAAATTCTTCATAAAACCCTGGAAAATTATGTTTCAGAGGATGAGATTACATCCCAATTCAACATTTCAAGAACAGAACTGCGGGATCATATCCAAACCTTGAGAGATGATGGATATTTCATAGAATACTCTCCTAAACAGGGTTACAGGCTTCTGAAAACCACAAATCTTTATTTACCATGTGAACTTCAAAAAGACCTTAAAACAGATTACATTGGGCATGAAATCCATTATTTCAATGAGGTTGATTCAACCAACAATGTTGCGAAGGAACTTGCCAAAGACGGAGCAGTTGAAGGTACAATTGTAATAGCAGAAAGCCAGAGTATGGGAAGGGGAAGGCGCGGCAAAAAATGGATTTCACCAGAAGGTGGAATCTGGATGAGTATAATTCTCAGGCCGAAAATAAATCCTGCCAAAGCCCCACAGCTCACTTTAGTCACAGGAGTTGCAGTTGCAGAAACCCTTAAAAATGAATGCGGACTTGACGTGGGCATAAAATGGCCCAATGACATCCTTGTAGGCGAAAAAAAGGTATGCGGCATACTTACAGAAGCTCAAGCCACTACAAAAAAGGTGGAATACCTTATTGTCGGAATAGGAATTGATCTGAACGTTGATGTAAAGCTCTTCCCTCCAAAATTAAGGGAAGGCGCAACATCACTTAAAAATGAGCTTGAAAAGGAAATTCACAGCGCAGAACTTATCCAGAAATTCCTTTTAAACTTCGAAAACAGATACAATGAATTTAAAGAGGATAAATTCCCAGAAATACTTAAGCAATGGAGAATGTTCTCTAAAACGATTGGAAGCTATGTTGAAGTGCATAAACGTGGAAGAACTGTAAAAGGAGAAGCTGTAGGTATAAACAAGGACGGTATTTTGATACTGGAGCTTGAAGATGGAAGTCTTGAAAAAGTGGTATCAGGGGAATGCATACACGTTAAGAAATAATTAAAGGTTAAAACAAATGATTTAGTTAGATTTTAAGATTATTCGAATTTTAATTAAAATCTACTCTTTTTAACCAAACTTTTTTAATTAATCCTTCTATTCTTTTTACATTTAAACTGCAAAATTTAAGTTTTAAAATATTTTTATTAAACGTCTATTTTCGGCGCGGCTTTTAATTTAACCTAAAAATTTTATAGAGGTTCCTATAATAATAATTTTTGATGATAGACAAAAGAGTGATATTGATTTTAATCTTTGCGGTGCTACTTTTAGGGTTAACACTATATTCTTACGGTGGTTACGAAAGTGACAATCTCACGTACCCCAAAGGCCCAGTTATAGGGCATTCAAACAAGGTTCTTGTGGTGGCACCCCATCCAGATGATGAAACCATCGCCAACGCAGGAATCATAAGGTACTGTGTTAAAAACAAGATCCCTGTACATGTGGTTGTGGTAACAAATGGAGAGAATTTCAGAGCTACAGGAATTGAAAGACATTCAGAAAGCATGACTGCAATGAAAAAATTGGGACTTAAAAGTGACGCCGTTACATTTTTGGATTATCCTGAAAATTCAGCATCATTATTCAATCAAAACTGGGGCTACAATAATTTATTTAAAGATGAAAATGGGACATCCCACTCCACTAATTCATTTGCATACGAATTGAATGCACCATACTGCGGTGAAAATCTTGAAAAAAATTTAAAGCAAATAATTGAAGATTTTCAACCAACCATTATTATTTACCCTGATGGAAATGATAAAAACCCTGATCACTGGACAACAAGTGCATTTGTGGACTATGCAACCAATAAACTGAATTACACCTGCAAAAAATATGGATATCTTACCCATACTTATTCACAATGGCCCTACCCAAGATCATATAATCCAGATACGTATCTAGTACCTCCTCCTGAACTCTCAAATCAATCATGGGTCGTATTTCCATTGAATGGAGTGGATGAATCACTCAAATTTGACGCAATAAAATCTTACTCTTCCCAGATTACACCGGACGCATCATATATCATAGCTTTCGTTAAGAAGAACGAGTTATTTTCAGTTTATTCTGATATAAACGTATCCTCACAGAAGAACAATACAAACTACTTCAAGGGCTCATCGTTTCCACCAACGATATTCCAGGACCCTGAAAATGACCTTTTAATTAATGAAATATCAAATTTAATCGATTTAAATCTTGAGAACACAGATTCTTTTGATTTAACTTCAATAGGATTTGAAATGGACCAGAATACGACGTGGCTATCCTTAAAAACCATGGGGGCAATTGCAAATAATACTCCCTACGAATTCCATATAAGGACCTTTGGAAGTGACAATGCCAGCAGAATCGACATTTGGATTCAAAATGGGAAAGCATCCTACGAAATGTTTTCACAAAATAGTGTTAAATCCCATCTTAAAATAAAAACCGTCGTTAAACATGATGGAGTTATAGTGGAAATACCATCAAACATTATAAACAGCAAAAAAATTATGATAAGCGCTGATGTAATGAACCAGCAGGGAATGGTTGATAGAACAGCATGGCGTACTGTAAATATAGTTTGATAAATGAATTTAAGTTTAATATTATAATTTTTTAAAAATGAACATTCTCATATTTTTTTACATTTATTTACTGTTTTTGAATCTACTCCATTTTCATATATGTTATCCTGCTCCATAAAAAAAATGTAAATATTTAAAAAGAAGATTATAAGATTTAAAAATAGAATTCCAAGAACCTCAAAAGATGATTATAAGATTTAAAAACGAATTGCAATAACCTAAAAAGAGTATTATAAGATTTAAAACAGAAATTACAAGACCTCATAAAAAAATCCAAAAAATCAATTCACAGAAATCTCTGCAACATCTCCAAGATCGCCATCAACACGGAAATCTTTCCCTGTGAACTTTTCTACAACGTAAATATTTGTAAGGGTATGTTGTGTGAGCTCTGCTGTTTTAATACGTGAATTACCTGCTAATGCCATGTAAGGAATCATCTGATCACCCATATACTTATCAAAAGCAGCACCCCGGGATATATGATATAAAAGTTCTTCTGCAGCCTTGCGCCCCACAATCTCAGCACGTTTTCCTGGCTCACCTATGGCACTTCCACCTATCCTGGTTTTTCCATCCATCCATAAAACTATGCTAGATCCCGGTCCAAAACCATCATCTGAATGCTGAACCTTAATATCAGCATCAAAACCTTCTTCAGCTAGAATTTTCTCCGCGCTTTCAGCCTGTCTCACTGCAACATGTTCTGGAAGTTTCACAGCATGAGATATACCTTTTATTTTATCAATTTCAAGATCTAATAAATTTAAAGGTTTTAATTTTTTGATTGGATCTATTATGGCCTTTAAAATTCCCCCACCCCTAGGGAAATGTCCCCGCTGAATTAGATCAATCTCAGCCCTGTAACCCATGGATCTGAGAGTGGGTAAAGTCACATTTTCAAGGTAATCAACAGATGGTGACCATCTAACATCCGTACCACCTTTTAAAATTAATTCTACCCGTGAATCTGCAAATGCCGCAGGTATCATTGCTGCCTGGAGTATCAAGGTTACACTGCCTGCTGTTCCAACGTCAACTTTGAAATTTCCCCCCCTAATAGATTCAGGGCGCAATAAAACCTCTTCCGACCAAATGTCAAGTCCACTATAGGAAGCATTGCTCATCATGGCAACAAGCTTTAAAGCATTCAAATGTTGAGCCATAAGTCCGGGTTTGGGTCTGTTAGCCCTTATATTTGTTATCCGAACTGGTTTCAATGTTAAAGTAGATAATGCTGCAGATATGCGGAGAAGAGCCCCACCACCTTCACCATATGCTCCATCGATTTCAATCATTCATTCACATCCAGTTATATAAAAAAAGGAAATAAAAGATTTCAAGAGAAACATTATTAATAAAATTTTAACGGTTTAACAATATAAAAATGAATTTGGTTCATTATATGATTATTTTTTATGCGTATAAAACTGCCCTGCAAACTTTTTCATCGGCAGCAATTGACTCAAATTCTGAAAAAGTTTCTTTAAACATATCAACAATTAAATCCACTCCAATACGCCCAGCATCCTGCGATGCAAGGTCTATTCTTATTGTTGGTGAAGCGCCGGGCATTCCAACTGCAGGAATTGTTATTATGTTCTGCTTCCTTAAAAAGAGCATTGCAAGGGTATCTGAAAGATCCAGAGCCGAAAACCGAGTAGTAATACCCCTATTTTCCAGTTCAAGTTTTAGATCATTCGATGAGAGCATCACACCAGTTGGTGTTTCTTTAACTGACTTTATATCCTTTTTTAGAGCATTGCAAACTTCATGTTTTTTGCTTAATGCTTCAAGAATTTTTTCCGGGCTGAAATTTTCAAATGCACGAACCATACCCGCAACAAGTGGTGATTGTGCCTCCAATCCGAACTGCTGAGCCTTTGATTTCACAAGATCCATTATATCTGCTTTTCCCGCCATCAATCCCCCACGGGGTCCATCCATAAGTTTATCTGTACTTGTTATAGCCATGTCAGCACCCATATCCATTGCCCTCGGCTGTTTGTATATCACAGTACGGAGCCTGGCCCCTGAAGCATCATCCACAAAAACCGGAACGTTCCTGGATTTTGAGATTTTTATAACCTTTAAAAAATCATTTTTATCAATTATCTCATGATCCATGGTTGATCCTGTTATAAAAACCAGAGAAGTATTTTCTCCGACTTCAAAATCGTTTATATCGTCAAATTCCCTGTAACTGGCACCTACAAGTTCAGCACTTCTGGGGATAGATGGGTGGGCTGGGTGTTTAGGTAGATAATGCACAATTTCGTCCCCTTCTTTTACAAGAGCAAGTATGGCTGCAAGTATGCCTGAACTTGTCCTGTTAAGGGCCAAAATCTTATCTCCTCCAAGATGTATCCTCCCTACGACTTGTATTGCATCTTCAAAAATTGCAGAACCTGCATAGGTTTCAAGCAGTCGAATGTCCCCTTCTACAAGTGGAAAGCCACCTGAAAGGCCTGTTAGATCGTAAAGCCCATTTCTTCCCTTTTCCTTAATCGTGGATTTTATTACCCTTAGAGCAGCCTCTCTCCTTTTTACTTCGTCAACTGAGGAATTTACAAGCATTTTGGAGCCTAATCGTGATTATTTCTGGGATTTTCTGATTTCAGTATTATCGCGTCGTCAGCTGAGTTCTGTAGGGCTGCGCTGAAACCGGGTTCGGCACCTATAACTATTGTTTCCTTTCCATTTTCCTTTGCTTTGTTGATTATTGGTAAAAAATCAGCATCACGAGTCATAAGAGCGATAATATCAATATTAGGATTATAAATAAGCTCCATGGCTTCAACTGCCATATAAACATCAGTGTCTCCTGCAACAACAATTGGTGTAAAACCCTGATTAACTATAGCTTCTATGAGCTTATCTGAGGCGTACTGATTAAGTAAAACCTTCCCAACTCTCATATTACCATATTCTGAGATTATCTCCCTTACAAGATCCAGGTTAAGACTGAACTCTTTTCTTAACATATTAGGCCCATCAACAAGGAGTCCTATGTTTTTCAAACCAGATTCACCCCTTTTCAAAGGAATATAATCTTTGAGGGAGCTTAATTTTTCAAAACTACGCATTTAGTATCCTCCATGCATTTTCTAATCATGTCCCATATCGATATAATATCCAAACGGAATTGAACGAACAACATTTGAAAACCCATTTTTAAGAGTTCGTGAGTCTCCAATTAACCCCACTATTTCATATCATGATCCAAAGATGTATTAATTATTTAGTTCTACGAATTAGTTAATTTAAATGATTTAATGAGGGTTATTTTATCAATTTTTCCAAATTCCATTTATATTCTACAGTTATTCTATGAATCTCATGGAATATATAACTAATATAACATTTGTTAGGTTTATGCATATTCTTATATATAGTTTCCAGCTCAGATATGCTAATAATTTTGTATAGTCCCATTAAAATTAATTAATTATCTAAAAAAAAAGTTTTGTAACCGAAAGTCTTCTAAATTAATTAGAAAGAGAACTTAATTCAGATCCTCTCTAATTTATGACCATCGGTTTTTTATGCTGGGAATCTATTCAATTTCAAGTGAGAATGAATCCTGGAATAATTCTTTAACTATTTTAAAATCTTTTTCTATTAATCCTGTAACTTTCATACCCTCTGAATCCTTTAAGTAATATTCTGCACTCATTATTTTTCCTTCATCGTTCATGTACAGGAACAATCCATCCACAAATTTGTCAGGATTTTTTACAGGCAGGTAAACTTCAAACCGGATAAGCACCTCTGAACCCTCAATGCTGTCGTGCAGCTCATTTTTCTTGTCTTCATTTTTAACAGCCGCTCTGAAAAGTCTCATTCGAGCTTTGAGTTCTTTTTGAACCATTTCATCATTTTTTTCCATAATATTCACCATTTCACTTTTAAAATATACTGCATGTTTTGATATAAATTTTAAGTATATTCCATGTTTTTACTCTATTTTAAATTATATCTTATGCCTTTGATATAATGGTTTATACATCCTTTTAAAGGTTTTTGAATTACTCAATAAATAGTAGAATTTACTTCGTTAAACCCATATGTTCTTACCACTGGAAGGATAATATTAGAAAACACTTGTTTAACTTATGAGAAGAACCTGTGTTTTCAAGCTTAAAACATATCATAATACTAATTACTTTGAAAAAAATTAAAAAAAGTTAATTATCTCATGAAAATTGGCCTAATATCTCCACATTGGTTTGATTCAAAAGTTGAACTTCTAATGTATATCCACCATTCTCTTCGATTCGATTTATTTCGATAATTGCGGTTGTAGGCTCTTTATCTGAAACTTTAGCCACAACCGTGACATTCTGGGTACCCAATGGAATATTAGTAATTTTATATGAAAATTTACCCACACTGTCTGGAGTGACAGAATGATTATTGACAGTAATGTTAGCTCCAGACTCTGTAACTCCGCTAATAACCACAATATTGCTTGTTTCACCACTAGCATTACCATAAGTAACATTTAAATCCGTATATGTTGGTAATGATACAACATATCCTACACCGGATATAACACCCAATGCAACGATAGCAAAAAATACTATCAAAACTTTAGCAGTTAACGTTTGTCTTTTCCACCATCCTCTCTTTTTATTTCCATCTTTAGAACTATCTGGCATTTGCATTACCTCCTTTACATAAAATAAGTATATTTTTGAAGATAGTAATATCATTTACTACTATAAACAAATAGAAAGATTTATATTAACAATTTAGGGCAAACAAAATGTCATGTCATTCATGTGGGAGATTCCTGTTATATCAAGAGTATGCAGGAATTTGAAATGCCCCAAGAAATGTTTGGATTCAGTTATTCATACTAATTAATTTTTAAAAAGAGTTGTATGTTATTTTACAATATTTTCTGAAATATATGCACACAATTAACCAATACTAACTCCATTGTAATTTACAATATTTCTACGACATTCACATAATTCAACATGGATAAGTGGAAAATAGATTTCCATGTCAATTTTTGAACCAAACTTTACATGCAAATTTACTTCGTTAAACATTATTGTTCTTAGCCCAATGGACGGATAATATAATCTAAAAAAAACAAATCGAATTGGAAAATAGTTATCGTTAATATTATTTCAGATCTTAAAATAAGAAAATGTTCGTGAATTTTATAACTTAAAGATATCTCAAATAATTAAGATCTCCATTCATATTAAAGTTTAAAAGAAAAGAAAGTAATATCACCAAAATTATTTAAATTAATCCATCCACTGAGTAGCTTCTCGAATATCTGGGCGTGGTGTAACTGATGGTATATTGGCAGGATATCCTATTGCACATCCATTTAAAGCGAATTTTTTAACAGGAAGTCCTAATAATTTCATCAATTCTTCATCTTCCGCCATTTGACTGGTAAGAGATACAAGTTGAAAACCTAAATCCAGAGCAGTAGATTTAAGCCACATATTCTCCAGTACATGAGCTAATGATTCCTGTTCAGATGGTGGAAAACCTCTAAGCTCAGCCACTATGATAAAATAAGGGGCAGTAGTCACTCCAGGAACACCTTTATCCACAACCATTTGAAGCCTATTCAGAAACGGTTGGACTTTAGATTTTATGAACGGTTTTTCAGCTATTAAACTTTCAAAATGCTGAACACTCTCTTCAGCTTTATTTTTCATAAGCAAAGCTAACGTTTCACTACTGCTTGAGTTTTTTTCAAAGACAAAAAAACGTCTAAAATCTTTTACACCGCCAACTGCAGCTGCAGCGTAAGGCGCCAACATTCCAGCCCTAATTATTTCCCCTATACATTTTTTTGGAGGTTTATCATCTTTAAAAGCTCGTACTGAATGTCTGGATTTCACAATTTCATCGAATATTTGGTTACGTTTATTTTGGTTAAATTTTTCCATTATTCTCACCATAAAAATTATGTATTTACATTTAAAACTTGCTAAAATTTCTTTTCTTCATATTTATGGATTTGAAGATCAAGGCTTCTGCTTTTATTGATGTTTTTTATGAATTAAACCTTTAATTTAGCTCTTTATTACATTCTAAGGCTACCAGTTATTTATGTATTTAAAAAATAAAACTAAATACACTAAAACAATTATAATATTGACTAATAGGCGTTGCCAGAATGAATGCCTGAGAAATAAGTAATCTATGCTAACCATTATAACAGCTACAATTACTATAGATAAAATTCTAATTGTTAGGTTAACCATTTTTAATCATCATTTTATATCTTGTTGAATATTACATTTAATTTCATGGATCTAAATTTCAATCAATATTTTATGAATCTATAAATAAAATCTACTCAAATTAAATTTAAATAACCAATTACATTTCTTTAACTTATATATAATTCAGTGGCATTCAGAAGGAGAAAATAGATTTCTATGTCCATTTTTGAACCAAATTTACATGCAAATTTACTTCGTTAAACCATTATATTACGAAGTTTCAGTTTTCATGCTGCTCATTTTCATCATATTTTTTTATCATGGCCTAAATTCATCAATACAACTTACTTATTATAATAAACGAATAATTAAAATAATTTATTTTATTTAAAATCTGATTGAATTGAACACAATATTTTTTGCCTAACAAATTTTTTAAATGAAAATAAAATTTAATGGAATAAACTCCAAAAACATTTCTGAATCAAATTATTGCAAACAAAAATCGAGCCCATTAATTTTAGATAAAAAAAATGATCCCAGATTAAAACAAAGTTTATATAGAATAAAATTCAATCTTGAAAATGAGCTTTTACTTGTGAGTAGCTCAATACCAGAGCCAGAAATAGTATTATCTGGTTATTTTAATAGTCCCGTGGGGTAGTGGCAATCCTGTGAGGCCCTGGACCTTTCGACAGCGGTTCGACTCCGCTCGGGACTACTCTTTTAAATAATATATTTAACGTCTATTTTTATTACTTCTAGCTTCATAAACTGGATCCTATCAAAGTTATGTTTTTTTCATGGATCTTGATCTGTAGATGTAGGGTAAATGATTTATTTTCATGCATTTCTAAGATTTTTAAAAAAATTGAAAACTTGGTTGATTTCTGAATCCCATTATCATAATATGATTATTAAGATTAATAATAATTAACATGATTATTCATTAAGATATGGTTTTTAATTGAACCAAAAAAAGATACAATACTAAAATGGGAATAGGCTTTTGAAATCTAAAAAATGTGTTAAATAAAAAGATTATAAAGAAATTTATGTGAGTTTAGATTTATTTACGCGAAAAATAGTATTGAAACTAGTTTTATTTGTTATCTGTGTAATATTCCAAATTTTTCCATTCCATTTCAAAAACACTTGCCAGGCAAGAGGTAAGTGCTGGACTCGTGATCCATACTGCAATAACATCTTCCATAATGGGAATTTCATCTTTAATATTTGCCATCACGAGAATGACCTCCTTATTATCAACCATAATTGTCTTAAGACAGTATCCATGACCTTCCTTTATTTCAATAACCTGGCTCAAATTCTTTACAGTCTCTAAATCTGCATCATTTTGAGGTTGTGTAATGGATCTTATTCTGACACTCCGTTTTTTAGTCATCATAAGATTATATCTCAAAATATCCGCTTCGTGAGGAAGATACAAACTTCCCATTGACATTATCTCATTTTTAGCATTTCCCATTACTTCTGACTTCATTTGACTAACGCTTTCGGCTGAATACACAATTCTGATCTTTGGAACCTCTTTTTGGATTACATCGTTGTAGATCATTGCCAGTTCATTCGATACACCATCTATCTCATGGTTGAATCGTAGCTTATGTTCTTCCAAAACCTTTCGAGGATATGTCGGTGTTACTGTGGCAGGCCTGCTCTTCTCAATTGTTACCCATCTATCCTTTTCAAGCTTTTTGAGCACTTCATAAATCTTTGTGCGCGGAACTCCAGATTCTTCAGCAATCACAGAAGGTTTTGACACGCCCAAAATCATAAGTGCAAGGTAAGCTTTGGCCTCATAGTAAGTTAACCCCAATTTTTGCAGGGTTGACAATAAATTATCGTTATTCATATAACTAATTTCATATTACCAATTTTATAAAGTTAATGTTTAAATAAAAGGCAGTGTCACTGATAGTTACCTTAAAAGTTACAAAAAATTTAACATATTAAAAAAGGAACGTATAACAATTAGATGGGGGTGATTAAAGGAGTGTTAATAATATTTACGAATTTTAGGATAATAAAAACTTTTAATAACCATATACACATGCTTTGTAAATTTTAAATAGTTAATCATATTTTAAATAGTTATCAAACAATTTTAAAACCATTATAATACCAAATAAATGAATTTTATCTATTTTAAACTAATAGGAGAGATGTTTTATGGGAATTCGTGAAGATGTTGGCGGAATATTAAATGAATTATTAGAAAGAGCACCAGGAGACGTTACTGGAGCAGCACTACTCAGACCAGACGGATTAATGATAGCATCCGTACTATCACAAGACACAGACGAAAAAAGACTAGCAGCAATGGGAGCAGCAATCGTCGGAACCTCACAGCGAACCTGCGACGAACTAAGCAGAGGAAACCTAAACGAAATAATAATCGAAGGAAGCACAGGAAAAGCAACCTTCTCCTTCGCAGGAAACAAAGGAATCCTAGCAGTACTATCACCAAAAGAAGTAAACCTAGGCCTAGTCCTAATGGAAATCGAAAGAACATCCACATCAATAGCAAAAGCAATGGAGTAAATGACTAAAATGGAAAGAGACCCTCAAACTATAGTTTTAACAGGACTTGTAGAATCAATTTGGGACACCCTTGGAGAAGGATGGAGAGCAATATGGAGACAAGTTGGTGAAGATTTCTACGAATCAATGCAAGAAGGTGGAAGAGACCTAAGTACACCTGAAGCATGCTTAAATTCCGTAAAAGAATACTTCATTAAATATGGCACCTTAAGCGACTTGACCTATGAATTAGAAGATGGGGAAGCAATTGTAAAAGTCGAAGGCTGCGCATTCATGCCCACAGTAAATTACATGGATGCCCACAAAATACCAGAAGAATACTCCTGCCCTTACTTCAACAGCTGTATGGTTGCACTGGAACACGCCACAGGAAACATGTACTCCTGGACAAGGGATAAAGATGAAGCAGGCAACTGCCATGCGCATATAAAAAGGATTTAATGCAGTGAAAATGTATTGACCTTCAATTAGCCATTTAAATGAATTATTTTTTAAGTTTAAGGAGAGATGTTTTATGGGAATTCGTGAAGATGTTGGCGGAATATTAAATGAATTATTAGAAAGAGCACCAGGAGACGTTACTGGAGCAGCACTACTCAGACCAGACGGATTAATGATAGCATCCGTACTATCACAAGACACAGACGAAAAAAGACTAGCAGCAATGGGAGCAGCAATCGTCGGAACCTCACAGCGAACCTGCGACGAACTAAGCAGAGGAAACCTAAACGAAATAATAATCGAAGGAAGCACAGGAAAAGCAACCTTCTCCTTCGCAGGAAACAAAGGAATCCTAGCAGTACTATCACCAAAAGAAGTAAACCTAGGCCTAGTCCTAATGGAAATCGAAAGAACATCCACATCAATAGCAAAAGCAATGGAGTAAATGACTAAAATGGAAAGAGACCCTCAAACTATAGTTTTAACAGGACTCATGGCAGCACTATGGAATACCATGGGTGAAGGATGCACAGCACTGTGGAGACAGGGCGCTGAAAACTTCTACGAAATATTGTTAGAATCTGGAAAAGATATGAGTAGCCCAGAAGCAAGTTTAAATTCTGTAAAAGAATACTTTGAAGAATTCAAGTCAGTGAGCAATATGGACTACAAAATAGAAGATGGAGAAGCAGTTGTAAAAGTCGAAGGCTGCAGTGCTATGCCAGTGGCAGAGTACATGGATGCCAACAACATACCTGAAGAACACTCATGCCTGTTTTTCAACTTATCCATGGTTGCACTGGAACACGCCACAGGAAACATGTACGACGTGGAGAGGGAAAGAGACGAACCAGGCAACTGTCATGCACATATAAAAAGGATTTAATGATATTATAAGTTTTTATGAGACTTTAAAACTCATAAAATTATTTTTTAAGAAATTTATGGATGAAAAAAATGGAAAGTGAATTACAAAAGGACATGTTAAAAATCGTTGTTTTTGGGGCACTGGATGCAGGTAAAACCACCTTCGTTGAAACTTTAAGTGGAAAAGAACTCCTGATGAAAGGAGAGGTTGGAAGGATCACCAATAGTTTTGATTTCGTTCAGTTGGATCATGATGATTATTTAATCCAGTTATTTGCCACACCAGGGCATAGAAGATTCTCATTTATGTGGCCTACCCTTGCTACAGGTATGCATGGAGCAATATTTTTAATAGATTCCACAGTTGGCATCTCACCAGTTGATCAAGAACTCATAGAATTTATAAGTAAATACGATGTTCCGTATGTAGTTGCCATAAACAAAGATGATCTTGTTCATTTATCCGTGAAAGATGTGAAAACCAAATTAGAACTTCCAGATGAAATTCCGATAATACATACATCATCATTTACAAAACAAAACTTAGACCTGGTGATGAATACACTTATAGGAATAATAACAAATAGAAATAATAAATAAACAGGATGAAGAGTTTATGATGAATTATAATGTTACCAAAAAGCAGGACTCTGATTTTAAAGAAATTTTAAAGCCAGTAATGAGAATTAATGGCGTGAAAAATTGTATTATTGCTACCATGGACGGCATGCCTGTTGGAAATCTGGATCAAGATGGAGTTATAATCAGCGCCACCAGCGCAGCAGTTTTAGGTGCAATTACTGAAATGGTTAAGAATATAAATTTTGGAATAGCTGAAAAGTTGATCGTTGAAACTGATTTCGGTAAAATAATCATAGAAGAAGTCGGGGACCATGCCATAATAGTACTCACAGAGGACAACGTGAACATTGGAATGGTCAGAATAACTCTCAAAAAAGCTGTAAAAAACCTTCAAAGTTTAACTCAGCCTGTACCTAATGGTTAAAAAATAAAAGATTGATAAAATGGAAGCTATTTCTAATCGAATAAAACGTGTTTTAGATGAAATGCACGGTAAATCAGATATACGAGAATCCTACGTCATCCGAAAAGACGGTCTCATAATCTGCTCACACATTCCAAGTCCCGCAAGCCAGAAGATATCAGCAATGTCTGCATCATTACTGGAACTTGGAAAAAGAACCTTGAAAGAGGTTAGTGATGACAATCTAAAACTCATAATGGTCAAGGGAGAAAAAATAAATATTATCATCTCAGGATCAGAAAATATTGCACTTATCTGTGCCATTGGTGCTGATGAAAATATTGGGATGATTTTCTTACGGATTAAGATAGCAATCAAAAAAATACAAAAAATACTTGATGAAGCTTATGGGGGCATATAATCTCAAAAAAAACCCTGAAAATTTTTATTTAAGGATTTGGTAACCGAAATTTTTTGGGTAATGAAACCCCTATTTTTAATATTACAAACTATTTCTCATTTAAATCTTATTTTAGGATCATTCATATTCAAGATAAAGATTGTAACCAACCAAAAACAAGCATGAGATGGGTTATGGAAATGGTTTTAGGTAAAAAAAATCAAGTTCCACAAATAAAACTGGATCATTCAAAATAAGGGGATTGTTAGAATTAACAAAAAAAAGTTGGGGAGTTGGGGGGGTTCAAAAAGTTGGGAATATCCATTTTTTTTGAACAAAAATATCAACGATTTAAAATTCCTTTGAGTATCTGCTTGTTCCTCTGTGCATTGATATCATCGGGGTCTACTCTCAACGCTTCTTCAAAACATGCCATTGCTGCTTCGAGATTGTCGGAGTTTGCAAGTGCAGCACCCTTATTGTTAAGTGCAAAAGAATTCTCAGGGTCTATTTCTAGGGCTTTATTTAAACTCTCCACTGCACTGGTATAATCCCCCATATCGTAGTAAGTTGCTCCCTTGTTTACCCATGGTTCGAAGTTTTCAGGGCTAAGTTCAATGGCTTTATCAAAGCATTCAATTGATTCCTCGTACCGTCCTAAAAGACGGAGAGCATTACCCTTATTGTTCCAGACCTCTTTAATCATAGGGTCTAACTTTAAAGCATTATCATAGGCTTTTACAGCTTCTTCATAATCTTCCTTGTTAAATAAGTCCACACCTTTATTATTCCATTCAGCAGGATCTTCATATTCATCCATAATATCAGCCTCCTTAAGAGAGTTTTTATTTATGAAATTCAAAGAGCTTAAACTTTTATTGGTAACTTCCAATTTAGATGATCTCCAAAGTTTAGACGATCTTCAGAAAATGTTTAACAGTATTATTCTGTATATCCAAGGTAAAAAGTAGTTTGATTTTTTATTTTCATATTTTTTTTATTTTCATATCTTAACGGGTTAATAAAAGCTTATCAATCCAGTATATTACCAATAAGAAAATACTTATGAAAAAGTACAACTTAGTAGTAATGAGGTGAGATTCTATGGTCAGTATAGAGGATATACCGCCAGAGGTAAGGTGGGAGATTGCAGCCAAGTCATCAGCCAGCCTGGCAATAGGTTACAGCCTGGCATTCCGGCAGGTTCTAAATGATAAGGTCGTGGATAAGATAGAAGAAAGTATATGGGCAGAAGGCGGGAAACAGGTGAAAGATATTGCAGATTCCCTTGGACTGCCATCTGGAAATGTCCAGGAAATCGATGAAACATGGGAAAATAGTTTCCAACATCCTCATTCCTGGAACTGAAGGAGAAATTGTGGATTCCTGCCCGGAAAGGGTAGTCACCAAAGTAACCAGCTGTCCCCTGCTGAACAATAAGAGAAAACTGGGCTTAGATGATGAGGGAATATGTATTGCCTGCAGGGCATTCAACAAAAATGCAGTGGAATCTTTAAACCCATATTACACCCAGAGTTTCATCAGTAGAATGTGCCTTGGTGATGATTACTGTGAAAGTGTGGTTGAGAGAAGTAGGTTTTTTTTAAGTTCTTTTTTAGATTGACCATTTGGATAAAATACCATTTGGATAAATGATTCCCATTAAACGATTCTATAAATGGTACTTTCCTCACTCAACAGTTAATTTTCGTTCAAAACTCATTAAACCCACTAGATAAACTTTCCTTTAGTGACTTTTTAGGTTTACAGCACACCTCTCAAACCAGAATTAACCCCACCATTTTATCTTTATATCTGAGCGTTTAATTTAAATTAAATAAATATACGACCATTATTATCCTAAAATATTTAATATAATTCCATTAGCTCTCGAAAAAGAGTTATAACAACCTTATTAGGCCAATAACCCCCTATAACAAAATACTTATGATATGTGAAACTTAATAATAACATAGAACCTTATTAAGCCAATCTTACTAAAAAGAAAATATTTATGAAAAATGTAAGGTGGTGAGATCTATGAGTATAGAGGATATACCTCCTGAAATTAGGTGGGAAATTGCGGCCAGAGTGTCCTCTAATCTGGCAAGAGGTTACAGCTCGGCCCTCAGGCAAGTTATGAATGAGAAGATCGTGAAAATGGAAGAAATCATTTGGGCTGAGGGAGGGAAACAGATGAAAAATATTGCAAGTTCCCTTGAACTACCAGCTGAAACTGCCCCCGAAGTCAACGATACATGGCTAACAGTTGCCAGTATCATCATTCCGGGAATTAAAAGCGAAGTTAAGGATTCAAGTTTAAACAAAGTGGTCGATAAAATAACCCATTGTTCCATGTACAGCGAACAGAAAAACCTGGGCTTACCTTTACAAGACGTTTGTAAGATATGTAGAGTATTCAACAAGAACGCAGTGGAGTCTTTAAATCCAGATTACACTCAGAATTTCACCAAGAGAATTTGCCGTGGCGACGACTACTGTGAAAGCGTGGTTGAACTGAAAAAGTTTAAAATAAAGTATTATGGGCCGTTTTTGACCTTAATGGGTGGGACAGCTCAGTTTTTTATTTAAGATGAGTTTTTTATTGAAACCTCGATAAATGTGGTAGATAAATCCTATTTAAAATACCGTTTAAGGTTTTCCAAAAAATCTGAAGTTCCATCTAAAACTCTTTGTAAACTCCTCAAGGGATTCTTTAATCTTTTTATCCCTCTTCTTTTTCTTCTCTCTTTGCTTACTCTTTTTGGCAAGCCTGTGAATTTCTTCCCATTGACCATCATCGACCATAAAATGCCTTCTTAGTTATATTTTGTACCTTAAATGTTCAGTTTATTGAATGTTCAACCTAAACTTATAATAAAAAAATTAGTTCATGCATTCGATCTCTTTTTTAAGGCTTGAAAACATCTCATCCTTTAAAACAGGTTTCATACCCGCAATGGGGACTTCATTTTTGAGGTTGGCATACCTGGTTCCACCGTTGGTCTGGACCATCACAGGTTCTTTGAGTTTGTAAACCCGCAAAATCCAGATTTTAGCTTTTTTATTGTTTAAATATGATTCCAAATGTTCTTTGGTCCAGATATGGTATTTATTTAATGTTCCTATCATCTTAGAAGATTTTTCTACCACATCTTCAACTTCTGCATAGTACTTGATCTCTGTTTTACCATCTTCTTTTTTTGGAATGAGATTTGCCGAGGCAAACGCTTTGTATTCAATTTCAAAACTCCTTAAAAAGTCATTTTTAAAAGCATAACTTGCTGTAGGATACAAAAGAAAATTTTCAACTGTTGTCCCGTACTTTCTTATTAAAATTGTCTGTCTTCCCTGACCAAGGGCTTCAACCGTTGCATTCCATTCATTTAGACATTTCTTCATGATTCACACAACCATACCTAACTGTAATAACTTTATACTCACTATTAATTAAACTTAAGCAATTACTCATATGGGAAATTTATAGAGAATCAAAGAGAGTGGTATTTTGAAGATATTGAACACATCGCAATTGCAACAATGAAAGAAAAGTTTGATCTGGAATTACTTTCCAAAAAGGTAGAGAACACTGAAATCAATACCACTTATATTTTGTATAATATTATTAAATTAGGGAGTAGAAAATCTTGGAAATATTTAAAAAGTGAAGAATTAATTATTCATTAAAAAAATATTCTTTTCGGTGTTGAATAAAAAAGTTCCCATTTAAAGTTCAATAAACATTTCCACAACTAGTGATTGTTTAAAAAATAATAAGAAATGGTTTTTATTTGAATATGAATCAAAACGGATCAATTCCACTATAGCTTCACGCTCAAATTTCCCCTTCACTTTTCATCTTCAAGCTTGTACTGAAACCTGCACAGAGGTGGTCTGAGCCCTAACCTGTAATCATGTTCCACACTACCCTCAAGACCCGTCCACATGAAGGAAAGCTCGGTCATTGCTTTACACATGAGGCAGAAAACCTTGTTGTCAATTGCCCTGGTTCCCCAGAGACATTCCTGAATCCAGAACTCCTCAAGATGGGGTTGAACAATGAAACCAAGGTTTGAAAAGAGGTTAGATATCCATACTATGTACTCCTGAAGGAGTTGCTCAGCATCATCCCTGGGTTCGCTGTTGAGTCCAAGTTCCCTATCAAATTTGGGCTTCATGTTGTTTTGAAAAAACCTTGCAAACTCCTTCAAAAATCCCCCAGTATCTTCTATACGCATTTTTGATGTCAAAGCAGGTGTCGAACTTAATATGAAGTCAGTTACAGCCCTTAAGCGCTCTTTATCTTTTAAGTCTTCCTCTCCTGTTTGAATTTCCTTGTTGTATAATGCTATTTCAATGTTGAATTTCAGTTCCTTGTCATCAAAGGGTTTTATAACATAACCTGATGGTTTGGTGATCTTGGCACGTTTGAAGGTGTTCTGATCAGCGTGTGCTGTCAGGTATATTGCAGAAATATTCATACGTTTTGAAATGTGTTCCACAGCATCTATTCCATCCATATCCCCTTTTAAAATTATATCTGCCAGAACAAGGTCTGGTATTGTTTTATCTGCTATTTCAATGGCTTGTTCTCCAGATCCTGCAACTCCAACGACTTCGTGTCCCCAGAGTTCCAGTTTCTTCTGGATCTCCATTGCAGTTATACACTCATCTTCAATGATCAGAATTTTCGCGTCTGGCAACTAAAATCTCTCCATATTCATCCCAAATTTAAAACTTTATAAATTTATGAAAATCAAGGTTAATATCCCTTTTGATTTCCGTGTTATATCCAGATTCAATTCCTTAAAATTGCCAAGCTTAAATTGGGATTATTTTTTCACTATTAAACCTTAGTATGTAAACCATAACTCATTATTAAAAAATTATTATATATAAATGTATATGTTTTCTATTTACAAAATAGTGGAAGTATAGGTAGCATCAATTTTAGGGAGAATATCAATGCAACTCATTTATACTGAGAAAATTATGTAAACTAAATATCTGAAAAATAAGGGTCACGTATACATACCAACAACTGGATCCTAATGATTTAACGAAAAGTATATTAATAATATATAACAATTATTTAATAAAAATTCACAGTATACACGTTGCATAAAGTCATTTTTTTAGATAAGTACTTAACAGAGGGGTTAGTAGAAGTTATAAAGGTTTAAATCAAAAATTAATCTGTATTAATTTATTTATATTAAATATAGAAGAAGTGATACAATGGATTATACCTTAATATCGACAATTTACGCAATAGAACCCGTTATGGTTTGTATAACGAATTTTTCCCCCAAAAAAGTTGTTCTTTTAAGGGAAGAAGACGCACCAAAGGACAAACTCAAAGTAGAAGGAATACTTCAAGATACTGTTGGAAAGTTCATAGAAATAGAAAACAAAATAACAAGCCTTTACGATGTTGTAAGGGTTGCCAAAGATACTGTAGAGATAATCGAAGCTGAAAATGCTTTGGGCAGAAAGATAGTTGTGAACATAAGTGGAGGAAGGAAACCCCAGGCACTTGGAGCTCTTTTCGGCTGCTACGCTAGGCATAAAATGATAGAGAGAATAGTTTACGTCACAGAAGAAGACAGCCACATTCTGGACCTTCCAATACTCAACTTCGGAATATCTGAAACCAAATTAATGGTACTTGAAGAGCTTAAAAAGGGAGAGACCTCGGTTAAAAACCTTGCAATCAGAATAGGAATAAGCAGAGGAATGACCTATAATCACATCAGAGAACTGAGGGAAATGGGCTTCATAGCCCCGGACACACTTGAAATCACAACCGCAGGAAAACTTGCAGTTATTTAAACACTCTCCAACATTTTTAAATATTTTTAACGTAGAAATATTAGCATAGAATAAATTATCAATCTAGAATAGGTACGAGATTGAAGTAAATTCAAATAATAAACCAAATAACTTCTTTTTTTAAATACATTAAACCAACAACAATTTTTTTTATAAATTATATGTATTCAGTTTTTATAAAAAGAACAATGTTTAATGCTGATTCAAGTATAAAACATTAATTCAATATTAAAACTAATTTTAAAGATTAATTATGGTTAAAATCAAATCTAGGTTAAAAATTAAATCCATGATAATGACTATTTAATAGAATAATTACCTTAAATTAATTTAGTTGGTCTTAAAGAATTTAAAAAAAATTACCGTCTAAAAAAAGTTACCTAAAAAGTTTTACAGCTTAAAACAAAAGTTTAGACGGATTTTCAATGCACATTGTGCGTACATCCTTCATGGAGATCCCGTGATCCAGCATCGAATTTACAAACATCCTCATGCCCTGAGCGGGTGTTGGATTATGGGCTTGACCGAAATCTGTGGCCATTATACACCTTGAAGGACCTACCTCTTTTATTGCATCTGCTATAACCGTCGGGTCCAGTTCGTCATGTCCTGGCATGCATGCAACAAAACAGTGCTCCAGATAAGCGTAACGGCTCATCTCTTTTTGTTCATCTAAACTTGCACCGACCACACAAGTCAAGGGATGGTTAACCAGCAAACGATCAACACCAATGCTTCTTGCAGTATCCATGACGAAAAATATATCATCAGCTTTTAGATGTCCTGTTGCAAGGACCATCTGATGTTCTGCAGCCAGGTTGATGATCTCCTCAAGTATCTCAACATTCACCCTATCTAATTCCATAGAAGAATAGGAAACTGTTGGAAACCAGACAAACTTTCCACCCATTGAAGCTGCAGTTTTAACGACCTCACAATTCAGACCCCCAACACTCTGGTTGAGGCAAACCCCTCCAAAGACCTTGAATCCGGTTACCTCTTCTGCAATTTTTGCCCTGCCAGATGTGGGTTCAAAGTGGGATTTTATGACTATAGCTTGCATTCCTTCAGTTGAAGCAGAAATTGCAGCCTCTACATCATTTAAAAGTCTCGGTCTGATATCAGGTGCTGTGTGAATGTGGGTGTCAATGAACCCCTCAAGAAGGTCATTTTCACACGAAACATCAATGCAATCATTATTAGGCATATTAAATCTGTTATACAAATTACTTTTCTCATCAAACACCTGAGAGCCATCAGATAGCTTAATTTCTTTATCTGGGCGAACGTCGTCAAACAAACTAACTTCTTTACCCCAATAGCCATCAGGCAAACTAAGATCTTTACCTCGAGATTTAGCAGGCAAAATAATTTCTTTACCTCGAGAACCATCAATCAAATTAATAAGTTCTTTGTGGCTCTCAAGTGAATT